>NZ_JAGMXV010000194.1 GCF_018006725.1 Rhizorhabdus sp. | reverse complement strand
CGCTTTCTGCCATCCCAGGCCCACGCGCCCGCGTTCCTTGTCGACCTCGACGATGACGACCTCAACGACGTCGCCCACCTGTATGGCCGCCCCGCGCGGCAGGCGGCTGCGATGGAGCAGGCCGTCATGCTTCAGACCCACGTCGACGAACGCGCCGAAATCGACCACGTTGCGCACCGTGCCGCTGAGGGTCAGGCCGGGCGAGAAGACGCCGGTGATGAGCCAGTCGCTCAAGGTGCTCGGCTCGACCGAGCGTGTCTGGGGCCGCCTGTTCGAGACGCAAGGCGCAACCTATCGCCCGACCACTCTGGTCTTCTATTCGGGCGGCACCCAGGCCGGCTGCGGCTTCGCCAGTGCCTCGGCTGGCCCTTTCTATTGCCCGGCCGACAGCCGCATCTATCTCGACACCGCCTTCTTCGACGAACTCGCCAACCGCTTCGGCGCGCCGGGCGACTTCGCGCAGGCCTATGTCATCGCGCATGAAGTCGGCCACCATATCCAGGCGCTGGAGGGCACGCTCGGCCAGGTCCAGCGCGCGCAGCGGCAGTTGAGCGAGCGCGAGGCCAATGCGCTGCAGGTGAAGGTCGAGCTGCAGGCCGACTGCTATGCCGGCGTCTGGGCGGCGCAAGACCGCAACCTGCTCGAACCCGGCGATGCTGAGGCCGGCCTGCGCGCGGCGGCGGCGGTCGGCGACGACACGCTGCAAAAGGCGTCGCAGGGCGAAGTCGTGCCGGAGGCCTTCACCCATGGCAGCGCCGCCGAACGGCAGGCCTGGCTGAAGCGCGGCCTTGCCAGCGGCGATCCCGCGCAGTGCGACACTATCGGCGGGGCGCTGCGCTGATGCAGCGCTGGCCCGATCGGCTGTGGCTGGTCCGGCACGGCCAGAGCGCCGGCAATGTCGCGCGCGACGCCGCGCATGAGGCCGAACTCGACCGGATCGCCATCCATGGCCGCGATGTCGACGTGCCGCTGAGCGCGCTGGGCGAGCGTCAGGCCGATGCGCTCGGCCACTGGTTCCGCATGGCCGATGCCGACGAACGCCCCGACGTGCTGCTGTCCTCGCCCTATCGCCGCGCGATGCAGACCGCGCGCCGCTTCCGCCAGGCGGGCGGCGCCGAGCCCGACGAAGCGATCTGCATGGACGAGCGGCTGCGCGAGAAGGAGTTCGGCATCCTCGACGGGCTGACGACGCGCGGCATCGGCAGCGTCCATCCCGAACAGGCCGAGTTCCGCCGCCTGCTCGGCAAATTCTACCATCGGCCGCCGGGTGGCGAGAGCTGGTGCGACGTCATCCTGCGGCTGCGGTCGGTGCTCGACACCATCTCGCTCCATTATGCCGGGCGCCGCGTGATGATCTTCGCGCATCAGGTCGTCGTCCTCTGCCTGCGCTACATCATCGAGAATCTCGACGAAGCGGAGATATTGGCGATCGACCGCGAGGGCGACGTCGCCAATTGCTCGATCACCGAATATCGCTTCGATCCCGATGCGGGGCGGAACGGCAATCTCGTCCTGACGCGCTACAACGCCACCGCGCCGATCGAACGCGAGGCGGCACCGGTGACGCGCGAGCCCGACCCGATAATGGGCGCCCGGGGATGACGGAGCGGATGACCGAGCGATGACGGGAACCGAGCCCCTCGACGCCGACTGGCTGGCGGCGCACCCGCTGCCTGACCATCATGCGGGGACCGACAAGAATGCGCGCGGCCGGGTGCTCCTGATCGGCGGCAGCATGTTCGTGCCGGGCGCGCTCGCGCTGACCGGCGAGGCGGTGTTGCGCAGCGGGGCCGGCAAGCTCCAGGTCGCCACTGTCGACGCCGCCGCCATGGCGCTGGGCGTGCGCATCCCCGAAGCCGCGATGATTGCGCTGCCCACCGACGAGGAGGGCGAGATCGACCCGGCGGCGGTCGCGCGGCTGGAAAAGCCGGCGCGCCATGCCGATACGCTGCTGATCGGCCCCGGCATGGTGAGCAAGCCCAGCGCGGCCGCCCTGATCGAAGGGCTGCTCGACCTGCTGGAGCCGGAACAGTCGGTGGTCCTCGATGCCGCCGCGATCTCCTGCGCCAACGGCATGCACGCGCTGGTGGGGCGGCGGGCAGGGCGGGTGATCATGACCCCGCACCATGGCGAAATGGCGAGCCTCAGCGGTCGCGACTTGGAGGACATCGCCGGCGACCCGCTGGGCAGCGCTCAGGAAATCGCGGAGCGCTATGCCTCGATCGTCGTGCTCAAGGCGGCGGAGACGCTGATCGTGTCGCCCGACCGGACACCGCTGCTCTATCGCGGCGGCGGTGTCGGCCTCGCGACCGGCGGATCGGGCGACGTCCTGGCCGGCATCATCGCGGGACTGGCGGCGCAAGGCACCGACCCGTTCGATGCCGCCGCCTGGGGCGTGTGGCTGCACGGAGAGGCCGGCCGCCGCGCTGCGGAGCGACATGGGGCGATAGGTTTTCTGGCGCGCGACCTGCCGGTGGAGATACCGAGGTTGCGGGAGGAGGCGTGCTGAGGGGCGCGATAGGGGCGAACACTTGTCGATCGTTCCGCCTATCGTATCCATCGATTTCCGGATATGGATTGACGAGAGCGCTCAACGTCATTGCAAAACTGCGGCAGTCGACGACATCTCTGACTTGCAAGAGCCGTCTTTCCGATTGATAATGCTTTGATGATCACACATGTTCGACTATCAAAATTCAAGCAAATCGATGAGGCGGAATTGCCGCTTGGCCCAATCAATGTGTTGGTTGGCGGGAATAATTCCGGAAAAAGTTGTATTCTTCAAGGCATTCATTTTGGGATAGCACTCGCTCAAGCGCGTCGGATTGCTGGCGTTAACCAGTTTCCGCCAGAGCGACTGCGTTACTGCCCCACCGATGACTTCCTAGATCTGCATCATGGCCGACGGCTTCAGGAAGGCACTAGCGTTGACTTCTACTATGCGGCGGGGGCCGAGGGAACTCCTGATAGTGCGTCGGTAAAGCTTCAGCGAGGCCGCAATGGCGTGGTATCGGCTCAGAGCGACGGCAGCGCCCTTTTGCAGGCGATTGGTGATCCGCGCGGCTTCTTCTCGATCTATGTCCCCGGCTTGGCAGGCATTACGATCAGAGAAGAATACCGGTCCGATGCCGTGGTCAGCAACGGCATTGCTCGTGGTGACGCCAACCTCTATCTTCGTAACGTCCTTCTAAGGATCGAACGTAGCGAGGTTAGGAAGGCGCGCTTTGACGCCTACCTTGACCGCGTCTTTTCAGGCGTTCGGGTCAGCACGCACTTCCAAGAAACCGGCGACCTTTGGATCAGGTCGGTTGTCGATCGCGACGGAACAGGTGCGCGTGCGCTCGACCTTGTTGGTACCGGTTTGTTGCAGGCTATCCAACTCATAGCTTACGTCTCAAATTATGAGCCTAAAGTGCTTCTTCTCGATGAGCCAGACGCTCACCTTCATCCAAGCAACCAGCGGTTGCTGGCCGACACGCTGGCTGTCATAGCCGAGAGCACTGATACTCGCATCATCTTGGCGACTCATTCACGTCATCTCCTCGATGCATTGAGCGAGCACGCTCAGGCGAAGCTTTTTTGGATCAAGGCGGGGGCCGCGACGCCTCAACAAGAGTGGTCCGACATCGCCGTGTTGATGGACTTGGGAGCGCTCGATAAGGGTGAGCGGTTTCTGGCAGGGGAATATAGGTATCTCATCTGGACAGAAGACCGGGACACAAGGCCGTTGTGTGCTCTCCTTGAAGCCAACGGGGTGGGTCCGGATGAGATGCTCGTCTTCAGCTATCAAGCGAGTTCTAAGGTTGACGCAGCAAAACTAATGGCCGCCTTCGCTGAAAGGGTTCGTCCAGGCGTCATCACGGTAGTTCACCGAGACCGCGATTTTATGAGCGATGCCGAGGTTGATCGGCTCCGGGCTAAATTTTCGCTCGAGCAAACCCCCAATATGCGGCTTTTCGTTACGCGTGGATCAGATATTGAATCGTATTTCAATCGACCGGCTCACATTGCCTTTGTCACAGGCAAAGAGCTGGACGATGCCCAAGGATTGATTGAAGATATTCTCCATCAAAATATGATCGAGTTTGTTACGGCATTCGTCAGAAAACGTGATGAGATAAAGCGAGACCTTTACAAAAATGACCCCGATGAATGCCCGGCGGTCAATGCGCTCATTACGGGCAATCAGATCCCAATTGAAAAGGCGGTTGGGAAGAGTCTTCTAAAAAAAGTAAGATCGCGCTTGCAGGCTGAAGGTTTCAACGGGGGGCGTTGATACAACCAAGCCCAGCGCTTGAAGATGCCGAAATTGCCGCGATATTCGCGTAGAGGTCTCAGCTCGCAATTGTAAAAAGAAATTTATTGCATAATATACTGCCAGCGTAATGTGTAGTTTGGTGGAACTCAATCGTTTATATGTTTAACAAATTACATTAGTAACATCGGATATATAAATATACCAACGTAATTTGGAAAATTTATATCAAGTATTGCTTTAATGCTGTATCTGTGTGACGCAATCGGGCGGGCATCGTCCTAGGAGGAAACGGGATCGACAAGGCGCCAACAGCCCCCAGAGGGTCTACACCAAGATGAGTGAGGTCGGAGGGAACCGGAAGCGGCAGGCCGAGCCCCACGTTCTTGAGACGCGTCACGCTTTCCTCGACACGCAGGTGTACAGGAAGCTCAGGCACAACCCTGCGAACCGCGCGCTTAAGCTGCTGGCTGAGCAGATCGCTGCCCGTCGGCTTGTCCTTCACACAACCGATATCACGCTTAATGAGGTGTCGCGCCAGATCGCGGAGGACGTGGAGCAGTCGAGATTGGCAGTCTCAAAGTTGCGTAAAGATATTGACCGCTGGCGGCATACCGTGCCCGGGATCGCCACATTACCCGAACTGGATGCAGGCACGGCGGCGACCCTGTTCAAGGCTTTCCGCAGAGCGTCCAAAGATGAATGGCGAGCACGTGAGCACCGCGCCACAGAGCATCCCGCAGCGAGCGTGTTCGCGGACTATTTCGCCCGCCTCCCGCCGTTCGACATGCCGGGCAGCAAGGAGTTTCCCGATGCCTTTGTCCTCAAGACACTCGAGGCGTGGTGCGCCGCGCGGGGCGAGATCATGTATGTGGTCACCCTTGATGCGGCGGTTCTGCGATACGTCGCAGCGTCTGAATGGCTGCTCCCGCTCGAAACCATAGAAGAGCTGCTCGCCGCCGCAGAGGCATCGGCCGAGTGCGATGACGGTGACGCCGAAGCGGTCGCCGATGCATTGCTTAATACTCCCGAGTTCGACTGCCGCTTCGAGCAGGCGCTAGAGCCGCTCGTCGACAAACTTGCGCTTATCTACTGCGGTGACTTGCCTGAGGGCGAGGCCAACGGCGCTACGTTCGGCGGAACCATCCATTTCCTTGACTACCAGATAGTCTCGCGCACTAGCCGACGAATTGGCCTTCTGGTGAACGCGGATGTCGAACTTGATGTGGACGTCTCCTTTGAGAACCGGCGATACGCCGGCTACGATCGAGAGGACGACATTTGGATCGGCGGCGAGTTGGACAGCGCAACCGTCCGGTCCGATATCACCCTCGAACTCTATATGGAGATGGAAGTCGCGACGGGCGAGATAGTGGATGCTGAGCCGATCCGCAACGAATATACCGTCGGCTAACGCATGACTAGGGCGGCGCGATAAAACACATGAGGCTGACAAGGCTCTCCCGACCCTTACCAATGCGGACTTACAACGCGCTCATGGCATCCTCTATCGCGTGCAGACCAGAAGTAAGAACGCGACTAGACCATGTAAACTCGCTCGAAGCCCTTTATGTTTCTCGAACCGCGACTGCGCACGTATATTCCACAGGTTAGAAAAAGGGCCAATCGCGTAGACGTGACTTCTCCGGTGTTAGTCGATAGCCAGATTATAGCTTGGCCGGCGCATGTCAGTTTCTTCGATTCCGAAGTGGTGAGTTGAATGACCGATGCTGGATTTCTTTTACTAAGGCCTTTTCGCGGGCTCAATCTATCTGCAGTGAATGTCCGCTACTCTAGCTATCATTCGATCATCTAATCCTTACGGCGGACCGCCGCCGCTCGCAGGTCCTCGCCCTATTCCACCAAAACCGACCCATCGATCTTCGCAACCGACGTCACCCCCGTCAGCGACATCGCCACGCGCATCTCGGCTTCGATCAGGCGCAGGACATGCGCCACGCCCGCCTGTCCGCCGCCGGCCAGGGCATAGACCCAGGCGCGGCCCAGCAGGACCGTGCGGGCGCCCAGCGCCAGCAGGCGGACCACGTCTAGCCCCGAGCGGACGCCGCCATCGGCCAGGAGGATAAGGTCGTCGCCCACCGCGTCGGCGATCGGGGGCAGGGCGCGGGCTGTAGACAGCACGCCGTCGAGCTGCCGCCCGCCATGGTTCGAGACGATGATCGCGTCGACGCCGTTGCGGGCGGCTTCGCGGGCGTCCTCCGGGTCCAATATGCCCTTGAGGATGATCGGGCCGTCCCACAGCGAGCGGACGAAGTCGAGGTCGGTCCAGCTGATCCCCGGATCGAAATTGGAGCCGACCCAGGCTAGGAAATCCTCGATCCCGCTCTTGCCCGCCAGCACCGGCGCGACATTGCCCAGATGGTGCGGCCGGCCGTGGAGGCCGACGTCCCAGGCCCAGCCGGGCCGGGCCATGCCCTGCAGCAGGCGGCGCAGCTTGCCGAGGGGACCCGCCGCGCCGGCAAGGCCGCTGCGATAGTCGCGATAGCGGGTGCCGGGCACGGGCATGTCGACGGTGAACACCAGCGCCGAGCAGCGCGCCTCGCGGGCCTTGGCGATCAGGTCGCGCATGAAGGTGCGGTCGCGGATCATGTAGAGCTGGAACCAGAAGGGCCGGGTGGTGCCGCGCGCGACCTCGTCGATCGCGCAGGCGGAGACGGTCGACAGGGTGAAAGGGATGCCGGCGGCCTCGGCGGCGCGGGCGGCCTGGACCTCGCCGCGTCGGGCGGTCAGGCCGGCGAGGCCGATCGGCGCGAGGGCCACGGGGAGGGCGAGTTTCTGGCCGAACAATTCGGTGGACAGGTCGAGGCGGGACACGTCGCGCAACACGCGCTGGCGCAGCGCGATCGCTTCCAGATCGGCGACGTTGCGGCGCAGGGTCACCTCGGCATAGGCGCCGCCGTCGATATATTCGAACAGGAAATGGGGCAGGCGCCGCTGGGCGATCCGCCGATAATCCGATGCCGCCGCCGCCTTCATCCGCGCCTCCGTCTCATCGGGGCGGTGATAGCGGGGGGAGGCCCCTCCCGCCACGCCGAAACGCGCGCGGGAGGGGGAAGGGCCTTTAATGCCGCATTTTCCGAGCCGTCGACCGCGCACGGTCAACTTGAAAATGCTTGGCTAGTTTAGGCCGGGAAATTGCCGGCGATGGCGATCTGCGACAGCGGCAGGCGGTCGCTGGGGGCTTCGCGCTCGCGCAGCTGCTCGGGAAGGACTTCCGGATCGCCCTGGCGGCCGATCGCGGCGGCGGCTTCGATGCGATAGTCGTCGGGCACGCCCAACTCGGTCCTGATCGCGTCGAAATCGATGCCGGTCATGCCATGGGCGCGCAGGCCCAGATGCTCGGCCTGCAGCGCGAGCGACATCCAGGCGGCGCCGGTGTCGAAGCTGTGGCTGTGCGACGGCTTGCCGTGCGAGGTGGTCGCCGACAGGAAGAAGACGAGCAGGCCGGACTTTTCGGCCCAGCTCTGGTTGAACGGGATCAGCAGCTTGAGGAAACGGTCCCAATTGGCGTCGCCGCGCTCGGCATAGAGCAGCCGCCACGGCTGCGCGTTGAAGGCGGAGGGGGCCCAGCGTGCGGCTTCGAACAGCGCGTCGCGGTCTGCGGCGTCGATCGACGATCCGTCGAAGGCGCGCGGCGACCAGCGGTTGACGAACTGGTCATGGACTTTGGCTTCGGTGGTACGGCCGGTCATCTGCTTTCTCCCGGAAATCTGCGGTCGTTGCGAGGGCTATACGCTTTTGCGGCGCAGCACCATCGCAGGGTTGGAAACGATGCGTTGCGGAATCGGGTTGCGCGGCGTTTCGACAGGCGGCAAAGCGCCGCGCAGATCAGAACAGGCGGGGGGATGCCGATGGTTATGGGACGCAGGCTGCGCGGCCTTGGTGCTGCGGTTGCGATGGGCTGGGCGGCCAGCGCGCAGGCGGCCGAACTGTTCATCGAGCCGGTCGTCCGCCCCGACAGCGGCGACACCGCCTTCATCATCGTCGCGTCCGCGCTGGTGCTGTTCATGACCTTGCCGGGGCTCGCCCTTTTCTATGGCGGCCTCGTCCGGTCGAAGAATTTCCTGTCGGTGCTGATGCAGTGCTTCGCGATTGCGGCGCTGGTCTCGCTGCTGTGGCTGTTCGGCGGCTACAGCCTCGCCTTCGCCGCCGGCACGCCGTGGATCGGCGATCTGTCCGGCATCGGCCTGTCGGGCATGGACGGGGTGCGCAGCGGGCTCACCATCCCGGAGAACATCTTCGCGCTCTACCAGATGATGTTCGCGATCATCACGCCCGCGCTCGTCATCGGCGCCTTTCCGGAGCGGGTGCGCTTCGGCTGGGTCATGCTCTTCTCGGCGGCGTGGCTGCTGCTCGGATTCCCGAAACAGGTCCGCATCGCAGCGCCGGCGGCGGCAGCGGCAGCCGGCAGCACCGGCGAAGTGGCATTGGCGTCGAGGTAGAGTTCGCTGTTCATAAAAG
>NZ_JAGMXV010000193.1 GCF_018006725.1 Rhizorhabdus sp. | reverse complement strand
GTGCGCGGCCGTCCTATGCGCATGGCTACTATGCCCGCGACAATGCCGCCTATCTCGCCTGGGATTCCGTTGCGGCGGACCGGGACCGCTTCATCGCCTGGCTCGGCGAAACGATCGCACCCGAAGCCGCGGCGGCGCTGGAGACGCTGGCATGAGCGGCGAGACCTACACGCCCGACGAGATGATGGTGGTCGAGGCCGCGCGCCATCTCTCGAGCGATGATGTGTGCTTCGTCGGGATCGGTTTGCCGTCGACGGCGGCGAATCTGGCGCGGCTGCTCCATGCGCCGGGGATCAAGCTCATCTACGAGTCAGGGACGATCGAGACGCGACCGTCCGTCCTCCCGCTCTCGATCGGTGATGGCGAGCTGGCCGAGACGGCGCGCGCGGTCGTCTCGGTGCCCGAGATTTTTGGCTACTGGCTGCAGGGCGGGCGGGTGACCGTCGGCTTCTTGGGCGCGGCGCAGGTCGATCAGTTCGGCAATCTCAACACCACTGTCATCGGCGCTTATGACAGCCCCAAGGTGCGGCTGCCGGGTGCGGGCGGTGCGCCCGAGATCGCTGCCTGCGCCGGCGAGACGTTCATCATGATCCGGCAGTCGACGCGGGCGCTGGTGAATAAGCTCGACTTCATCTCGAGCCCCGGCCACCTCGACGGCGGCAACGCGCGCGAGCGGCTTGGACTCAAGGGCAAGGGTCCGACGCGCCTCATCACCGACCTGGGCGTGATGGAGCCGCATCCCGAAACCCGTGCGTTCGAACTGACCGCGCTCTACCCCGGCGTCACGGTCGATCAGGTGCGGGCCGCGACGGGCTGGCCGCTCCAGGTTCGCGCCGACCTCAGCGTGCGCGAAGCGCCGACCGCAGAGGAACTTTCGGCGCTGCGCGATCTCAAGGCGCGCACCGATGCCGCGCACCAGGGAGCCGCATGATGGACAGCTTCGTTTATGAGGGCCTGCCGGCGCGGGTGATCTTCGGGCACGGCACGCTCGACCGGGTGGCGGATGAGGCGGCCCGGCTGGGTCAGCGCGTCCTCGTCGTCTCGACCCCGGAGCAGACCGGCGCGGCCGGCGATCTCGCGAGGCGGCTTGGCGGGCTGCACGCTGCGACTTTCAGCGGCGCGACGATGCATACGCCGATCGAGGTGACCGACCGCGCCATGACGGTGGTAACGGACGCACGCATCGACGCCATCGTCGCGCTCGGCGGTGGCTCGACCATCGGCCTCTCCAAGGCGATCGCGCTGCGCACCGACCTGCCGCAACTCGTCATCCCGACAACCTATGCCGGCTCGGAGATGACGCGGATCATCGGTCAGACCGAGAACGGCCTCAAGACCACCCAGGTCACGCCCAGGGTGCTGCCCGAGACGGTGATCTACGATGTCGATCTCACGCTGACGCTGCCGCCTCTGATGTCGGTGACGAGTGGGCTCAATGCCATGGCGCATGCGGTGGAGGCGCTCTATGCCACCAATCGCAATCCGATCATCGACATGATGGCGGAGACCGGCATCGCATCGCTCTATCGTGGTCTACCGGTGGTGGCGCGGGAGCCGGGCAACCCCGAGGCGCGGGCCAATGCGCTCTATGGCGCCTGGCTGTGCGCGATCTGCCTGGGCGCAACCAGCGTCGCGCTCCACCACAAACTCTGCCATGTGCTGGGCGGATCGTTCAACCTGCCGCATGCCGAGACGCACGCGATCGTGCTGCCGCATGCGCTCGCCTACAATGCGCCGATGGTGCGCGACGCGGTGGCAGCGATCAAGCGGGCACTGGGCGGCGATGGCATTGCCGGCAAGCTGTTCGACGTGGCGCGCGACGCGGGCGCGCCGACCGCGCTCAGGGACCTCGGCATGCCCGAGGACGGGATCGACCGCGCGGTCGAGATCACGCTCGCAAATCCCTATGCCAATCCGCGGCCGATTGACCCGGTGCTGATCCGCCGGCTGATCGCCAACGCCTGGGCCGGCGTGCGCCCCGATCATTCGACCTACGCGGGCTGAGGCGGTGGCGGCGGCCTTTCTCTGTGGCGGCCTGCGCACGCCGATCGGGCGGCATGGCGGCGCGCTGGCGTCGATCCGCGCCGACGACCTCGCCGCGATCCCGATCCGCGCGCTGCTTGCGCAGAGTCTCTCACTCGACCCGGCCGCCATCGACGAGGTCATTCTGGGCTGCGCCAACCAGGCGGGCGAGGACAATCGCAATGTCGCGCGCATGGCCGCGCTGCTCGGGGGACTGCCACCGAGCGTCCCGGGCGTGACGATCAATCGCCTGTGCGCCTCGGGTCTCGACGCGGTCGCGGCGGCGGCGCGCGCGGTCATGGCCGGCGAGGCGGACGTGGTGATCGCGGGCGGCGTCGAATCGATGACCCGCGCACCCTTCGTGGTCGGCAAGGCGGCCCAGCCCTGGCAGCGATCGGCCTCGATCGAGGATACCAGCATCGGCTGGCGGTTCGTCAACCCGGCGATGCGCGCCGCTTATGGCGTCGACTCGATGCCCGAGACCGGCGAGAATGTCGCCGACCAGTTCGGCATAGCGCGTGACGACCAGGACGGCTTTGCCCTGCGCAGCCAGCAGCGCGCCGGTGCCGCCGCTGCCTGGCACCAGGGCGAGATCACGCCGGTCGCCATCCCCGGCCACAAGGGTGCCGACGCCTTGGTGGTGACGACCGACGAGCATCCGCGCCCCGCAACGACGGCCGAGCAACTCGCTCGATTAAAGCCCGTTGTTCGCCCAAGTGGCACCGTGACCGCCGGCAACGCCTCGGGCATCAACGACGGCGCCGCCGCGCTGCTCGTCGCCAGCGAGGCCGGCATCGCGCGCCATGGCCTCACCCCGATCGCGCGGATCATGGGCGCAGCGTCGGCGGGCGTGGAGCCGCGCATCATGGGCATCGGTCCGGTGCCCGCGACGCAACGACTGATGGCGAGGCTTGGCTTAACCGTGGACCAGTTTGCGGTCATTGAACTCAACGAGGCATTCGCATCACAGGCTCTCGCGACACTGCGCGAACTCGGGATCCCCGACGATGCGCCGCACGTCAATCCGCATGGCGGAGCGATCGCACTAGGACATCCGCTCGGCATGTCAGGCGCCAGGCTGGTTCTCACCGCGGCGCGCGCGCTCACCGAGGCGGACGGCGATTACGCCTTGTGCACAATGTGCGTCGGTGTCGGACAGGGCGTCGCTTTGGCGCTTGGACGTATGTGAGTGTTCTCACTTGCAAAGCGTGAAAAATGTGCACCAGCCCACAGGCCTGATGGGGATCGTAGTCATTGTCGTTCGTGCGACGTTCTTCGTCTTAGGCATCGAAGCGGTGATCGGCGTGGGCGGAGTCGTGTCTCTGCCGATCGAGCGCATTCCGGTCATCACTACCCTCGCCCTGGCGGCTACGGCGCCCCAGCTTAGGGCAACTTATCCCCGGGCCGTAATATGCGGTCACCTGATCGCCTTCAGCCTTACGCTGTTTTGTCATGCCTGGCTGATGCCCGCGGTGATCGTCGCTGCCATGGCGTTGGTCGCTATGCAGATCACCGCTACCGTCCATCCGCCGGCGGCCCTCACCCCGTTCCTGCTCGCGGCCCATCCCGACCTCGTGCAGCGGGTCGTCCTGCCATTGTTCTTCGGATGTCTTGTCGCTGTCGCAGTATCTGGGCTGTTGCGCCGAATGACAAGCTAGTTTGGAACTTTACTTGATTATATATCGATACCTAATCTCCTGCAGATCGACATTTCGATGTTCCATCACACAGCGCGAATTAGGTTCGATCAAGCCGAAGTTGCCGTGCTTCATTTCGCGGAACGAACGTTGTTCTAGCTTGGCTCGAATGAGGCTTGGTGCGTGTCACAGGTGTTCACTAGAGAAGAATTATACCGACTGGTGTGGTCGAAACCCATGACCCACCTGGCGAGGCAGTTCGCGCTCTCGGACGTCGCCCTCCACAAGATCTGCAAGAAGCACGACATCCCGAACCCGCCGCTGGGCTGGTGGGCCAAGAAGGCCGCGGGAAAGGCGGTCAAGCAAATTCCTTTGCCGAAAGCCAAGGCTGGCACGTCCGACAGGATCACGATCGCGGCTGGCCAATTGGGACCGGAGCCCGAGGTGATCGCGGCTGCACGCGAGACTGCCCGCCTGCTGGCCTCGTCCATCGATGCGGACGCGGTCCTGCCAGCGAACCCGATCGTCGATCGAACGATTTCGCAGCTCCGCAAGGCAAAGCCTTCCTCGATCAACGGGCTCGTCACGATCGAAGGCTTGAACGTGATCAAGGCAAGCGTCGCGCCGGCCTCGATCGACCGCCTGGAGCTTGCCCTAAATCGCATCGTGGCAGCGGCAGACGCGCTGGGGATCGAGCTGGCGCGAGGCGAGAAGACGGCGGGCTTCACTTGCGACGGCGAGGTGATCGGTTTTTCGATCAGCGAAGGCGTACGCCGCGAGAAGCACGTACTTACCCAAAAGGAGATTGCCGAGGACGAAGCCGCGCGAAAACGGCGTGAGCGGCGCTGGAAGAACCCGAACAGCTGGGACGACATGGATTTCAGCACGTCGTTCCTGCGCCGGCCGGAATGGGATTATCACCCGACCGGGCAACTCGCATTCGAGCTGGATCAATCCTATTTGCTCGGCAGCAGACCTCGGCGCTCATTCAAAGATGCGAAGATCCAGCGGATCGAAAACATGGCTAGCGACATCGCGGTTGGCATCGCTGTGCTGGCGGCAGCGAAGAAGGACGACCGCTCCAGGCGCGAGGAGCAGGCGCGACGGGAAGCGGAGGCGCGGCGGTTGCGCGAACTTGCGCTTCGCAGAGATTACATCGCCGAGCGCCGTGGCAAGGCGCTCGACGAAGTACTCGAAGAATTGGCCACGCTCGACCGGCTGAGGCGACTGGTGGCAAATTTGCGCGCCGAGAATTTGGCAGAGAGTGCCGGCCGCGTCGCCGAATTCCTGGACCTGGCGGAGCGCCGGCTGGCATCGCGCGAAGCGGCACTTTCAGCGGACGGTCTCGAACAGCATTTCGAGAAGAACAAGCTGTTCGGCGACGATGACGATCATGCGTTTCGGCCGCCGTATGGCTATTATTGAACGGATGTCCGCGCAACATCAGCGGATCGCGGCGTGACGGCCTCCAAAGTTGGGCTTTAGCACCGTTGCGCCGCTGCGCAGCCGATCGAGTTCATTCGACCAGAACTGCATCATGGTGACCCGCTCGCTCCAATATTCCCCGCGCGTGTAGGCGCGCCGCACGCCATTAGTCTCGATGTGCGCCAGCTGGCGCTCGATCGCGTCTGGATGGAACCGGCCGCTTTCATTGAGCAGGGTCGCCGCCATGGCCCGGAAGCCATGCGCACTCATTTCCGCCTGCTCGAAGCCAAGCACGCGTAGCGCAGCGTTGACCGTATTCTCCGACATCGGCCTCCGGTCGGTGCGAAAGGACGGGAAGCAATAGCGCCCCGTGCCAGTCAGCGCCCAAAGCTCCTCGAACAGGCTGGCAACCTGGGTTGAGAGCGGCACGCGATGAGCGCGGCGCATCTTCATCTTTTCCTCCGGGATGTTCCAGACGGAGTTGTCGAAGTCGAACTCCGACCACTCAGCCTGCCGAAGTTCACCGGGGCGCACGAACAAGTGGGCGGACAACCGCAAGGCGTAGAGCGTGATCGCGTGGCCGCTGTAGCTTTCGATCGCCCGCATCAGTTCGCCAGCGCGCTTGGGGTTGGTGATCGCTGCGAGGTGCTTGGCTTTCGGCACCGTAAGCGCGCCGCGCAAATCGCCGGTCGGGTCGCGCTCAGCGCGCGTGGTGGCGACGGCGTAGCGGAACACGCGGCCCAGCACGCTGCGCATTCGGCGCGCGCTTTCGTAACGGCCGGTCGCCTCGACTGATCGCAGGACCACCAGCACTTCCTGGGCGGTAATCTTGGCAATCGGTCGGCTGCCGATTTTCGGGTAAGCCATGTCGAGGAGCCAGCGAATCTTGCTGAGCGTGATCTCGGCCATGTTTTCGCGTTCGGTCTTGGCGATCCACTCCTCGGCGACCGTCTTGAAGGTGTCGTTTTCCTCGATGCGCGCCTTAGCCCGCGCGACCTTCTCCTCTTGCGAAGGGTCAAGCCCGGCCGCGATCAGCCTGCGAGCTTTTTCCCGCTTGCCGCGTGCATCGGCGAGCCCGACGTCGGGCCAGGCGCCGAACGCGAGCGTGCGGTGCTTGCCGCAGTGGACATAGTTGAAGCGCCAGAGCTTCGACCCGCTCGGTCGGACGAGCAGGTATAGCCCGGCGCCGTCGCTGAGCTTATAGTCCTTTTCGATTGGCTTCGCGTTGGCCACCGTCGTGGCGAAAAGGGTGCCCATCTGAGGTATCGCCTCCAAAAAGGGAGGAGAACGATACCTCACGAGATACCCGAATTGTTCTCGATTGGTGCCGTATCCGCCCGGATTTCGCCGGACGCTTATAGCACAAAAAGTCGAGGATTTCAGCCATTTCCGGGACGTTCTCGGACGCCCACGGAAGAACAAATGGTGCCCAGGAGAGGACTCGAACCTCCACGGCCTTGCGGCCACTGGCACCTGAAGCCAGCGCGTCTACCAATTCCACCACCTGGGCATTTCCGGTTGCGGAGCCGGGCGGATAGCGGCGCTCCTTGTGCCTTGTCAACAGCTTCCTTGCAGGGCAATGCGGAGAAAATCGCAGCATCAAGGGAATATGGGCATGAGCCGTCTTGTCACTCTGTTCGGAGGTGGTGGTTTCCTCGGACGTTATGTTGCGCAGGAGCTGCTGAAAGCCGGTGCGCGCGTTCGAATCGCGGAGCGTGATCCGTCCGACGCCCACTTTCTGAAGCCTCTCGCCGGGCTGGGCCAGATCCAGTTCGTGCCCGCCAGCATCACCAACGCCGCCAGCGTCGAGCATGCGATCTCGGGTGCCGATTCGGTCGTGAACCTGGTCGGCATCCTCAAGGGCGACTTCACCGCGATCCATCGTCGCGGCGCAGAGACCGTCGCCAAGGCCGCAGCTGCGGCAGGCGTCGAATCGCTGGTGCACATCTCGGCCATCGGTGCCGATCCCGAATCGCCGTCGGCTTATGGCCGCAGCAAGGGCGAGGGTGAGGTCGCCGTGCGCGAGGCTTTCCCGCAGGCGACGATCCTGCGCCCGTCGATCGTGTTCGGCCAGGAAGACGGCTTTCTCAACCGCTTCGCCGCGATGCTGTCGCTGCCGGTCGTGCCGGTGCTGCGCGGGGTGGCGAAATTCCAGCCGGTATGGGCCTCGGACGTTGCCCGCGCCGTGGCAGGCGCAATCGCCGACCCGAAGCGCCATGGCGGGGCCACCTATGAACTTGGTGGGCCCGAGACGATCTCGATGCTCGAACTGCACCACTGGCTCGCCAAGGCGACCGGTCGCGCGCCGACGATCCTGCCGATCCCCGATGCCATCGGCGCTCCGCTCGTCAGCGCCATGAGCCTGTTGCCTGGGGCGCCGATCACGCGCGATCAGTGGCTGATGCTGCAGGCCGACAATGTCGTCTCGCCGGGTGCCAAGGGGATCGAGGCGTTCGGCATCACGCCCACGCCGATGGAGGCGGTCGCGCCGGCCTGGCTGGTCAGCTTCCGTCCCAGCGGCCGCTTCGGCACCAGCACCAAACCGGCCTGATCGACCGCATCATGGAAATGTCGCTATTGTCGATCATCCTCCTCGGCATCGTCGAGGGGCTGACCGAGTTCATCCCCGTTTCCTCCACCGGCCATCTGATCCTGGCCGGGGAGGTGATGCAGGTGCCGCAAGGGACCGAGACCTTCGACATCGTCATCCAGCTGGGCGCGATCCTGGCGGTGGTGGTGCTCTATCGCCAGCGCTTCGGCGCCGTGCTTGCTGGACTCGCCCGGCGCGATCCGGCTTCGATCGCGTTCACGCGGAATGTTCTCGTCGGCTTCCTGCCCTCGGCGGTGATCGGGGCGCTCGCTTATGGTGCGATCAAGGCGATGCTCAATACGCCGATCATCGTCGCGGTTGCGCTGATCCTGGGTGGCATCGCCATATTGCTGGTCGAGCGCAGGGTGCAGCGCGCCTCCTGCGATACGGTCGAGGGAATGCCGGTACGTACGGCCCTCGCCATCGGTTTCGTCCAGTGTCTGTCGATGATTCCGGGAGTCAGCCGGTCGGGCGCCACGATCATGGGGGCGCTGACGATGGGTGTCGAGCGGCGGACGGCGGCCGAATACAGCTTCTTCCTCGCCATTCCGACAATGGTCGGTGCGACCACGCTCGCCCTGTGGAAGGCGCGGCACGAACTGGGCGACGGGCAGCTTACGGCCATAGGGATCGGCTTCCTCGTGTCGTTCCTCGTCGCGATCGTCGTGATCCGCTGGTTTCTGAACGTGGTGACCCGGCACGGCTTCGCGCCTTTTGCCTGGTATCGCATCATCGCCGGCAGCATCGCACTGATCTGGCTGGTTTTTATATAGGTCCAGATCGGACTTATAATGGAGACGAGTGGATCCCTGCGCGCGGTGATCCATCAGAATCCACAGAATATAAGTCAATATTGCTGTCTTATATTGCGTTTTGCGCGTGACTCCGCCGTCCGGCTGTGAGATTTGCCCTCCGAACCGGAGGACAAGTCATGGCCGATGAGCCGATGTTGAAGTTCGTGCGCGTGGATCAGGATTACCCCGACAAGCGGGAAGCCGATGCGCGCATCGCCGACTTCGCCGAGATCTCGGCCCGCTATGCGGGAGGCAAGGCGGAGGAGCAGGCGTCGCGCTGCTCGCAATGCGGCGTGCCTTATTGTGCGACGCATTGCC
>NZ_JAGMXV010000192.1 GCF_018006725.1 Rhizorhabdus sp. | reverse complement strand
AGGGCGTCGTGGCGAACGAAGTGGACACGGTCGCTGATACTGTTGAAAGACCGCCGTGACTGCAAGCCTTTCCCCATCACACTGGACACAGTTTACATGGACAGTTGCGGTATCGCTATTAACATAATATATATTATCGGGCAATAGTCTATCGGCGGAGATCGGTTCTGTGCTGTGCATCATCTCGCCGCGAAATGCTGACCGCTTCGCTTCCGATCAGAACAGGATATTCACCGCCGCTGGCCCGAGCGTCAGTATGCCAATGATCGCAGCTCCGATCGAAGCCAGCAGCACAGCACCCGCCGCCAGATCCTTTACGCGTCCGATAGCGGGATCGAATACGTCGGTAATCCGGTCGCAAAGCTCTTCGATTGCGGTGTTGAAGGCTTCGGCGATCCAGACCAGCGCGATGGCGAGCGTGATCCACCGCCAGTCGTCCATGGAAATCTTCAGCGCAAAGCCTGCCGCAATGACGAGCCCCGTTGCCGCAAGATGCAGCCAGGCGTTGTGCTCGGTCCGGACCAGCGAGCGCAGTCCCCGAGCCGCGTAGACGAAGCTTCTCATCCGGGCTCGCACGGACAGGCCTGTTGCTGGCTGTGGCGGCTCAGGACCATTCGCCATCGACATGTCGCTCCAATCCTGACCGCTGGATGGCGGGTTGAGCCTAGCCCCTACACGTTACGGCCGCCAGCCTTCGCAGGTCACTGGATCGTGATGATCCCGTCCACCGCGCGCCATTCGGTCGGGCCGATCAGGTGGCGGTGGGCGACGCGGATCGAGTGGAGCACCGCCTCGATCTCCCGGCGCCAATGGTCGAGAAAGCGGTTGAGCTCCGGGAAGTGCGGGGCGATGTCATAATGCTGCCAGAGGAACAGCTGCAGCAGCGATGGGTGGTCGGGCATGTAATAATGGATCTCGACCGTCGCGAGGCCATAGCCGCGCAGCTGTTTGAGGAGGTCGTCGCTCATGGGCGCCTCCCGCTGCCGGCGGCACCTGGGCGCTTCGCCAGAGATTCGATATTCGTTAGACATATCATGGACATAGGCGGCCGAACCATTCCTACCTCCTTTCGTCTTCCCTACCGGTCCTTTCCTTGCCTGAGCCGATTTTTCCGAATGGCCTGCCCCTGCGTCAAGCGATTCTCACACCCTGCTCATTTGCGGCCGAACAGCTTCTCGATCTCGTCATGGCCGAGCTTGATCCAGGTCGGGCGGCCATGGTTGCACTGGCCCGAATGCGGCGTGACTTCCATCTCGCGGAGCAGCGCGTTCATCTCGGCGACCGACAGGGTGCGGCCCGCGCGGACCGATCCGTGGCAGGCCATGGTCGCAGCGACATGGTCGAGCCGCTCCTTGAGCGACAGCGCCTCGTCATAGGCGGCCAGTTCGTCGGCAAGGTCGACGACGAGGCCCTGGACGTCGCCCTGCCCCAGCAA
The DNA here is from genome assembly GCF_018006725.1 of Rhizorhabdus sp. Lineage (GTDB taxonomy): Bacteria > Pseudomonadota > Alphaproteobacteria > Sphingomonadales > Sphingomonadaceae > Rhizorhabdus. The sequence continues at coordinate 7,374 of NZ_JAGMXV010000192.1, read as the reverse complement.
GGCCGGGGTCGCGCGGACCAGCATTGCACGCGGGCCGAAGCGTTCGAGGTCTAGGCCCATTTCGGACAGTTCTCCGATCCGCGCCTCGAGCCGGTCGCAGGCGGGCTCGTCGAGCTCGACCACTTCGGGGAGCAGCAGAGCCTGACGCGACACGCCGCCCGCCGCCATGGCGCGGCGCATCCGTTCGAGGACGAGGCGTTCATGCGCGGCGTGCTGGTCGACGATCACCAGACCGTCGCTCGCCTCGGCGACGATATAGGTGGCCGCGATCTGCCCGCGGGCGACTCCCATCGGGAAGCTCGCCGGTTCGGGCACCGGCGCGGCCGACGCCTCGGCACGCGCCATCGGCGCCGGGACATAGTCGACAACGCGGTCCCAGACGTTGCCCTGGCGCGGAGCGGCGTCTCCGACCGGCATGGAATAAGTCGGGTTTCCGCCTGCCGGCACAGGCCAGGCCGAAGGCGATCCCCCACCCCCGACCTGCCAGCTGCCGAGGCCTGCGACCGACGCCCGCTGGACGCTGCGATGGCCGGCTTCGTCGAGTGCGGCGCGCAGGCCGCCGACGATCATGCCCCGGATCAGTCCGGGATCGCGAAAGCGCACCTCGGTCTTCGCCGGGTGGACGTTCACGTCGACGAGATCGCCGGGGAGGTCGAGGAACAGCGCCATCACGGGATGCCGGTCGCGCGCCAGCATGTCCTGATAGGCGGCCCGCACCGCGCCGATCAGCAGCCGGTCCTTCACCGGGCGGCCGTTGACGAACAGATATTGATGGTCGGCGACGCCGCGGTTGAAGGTCGGCAGGCCGGCGACCCCGGTCAGCGATATCGCCTCGCGCCGGAAGTCGACCGCCACGCTGTTGTCGGCCAGATCCTTGTCGGTCAGCGCGGCGACCCGGCTCACCCGGTCCTCGTCAGGCGAGACGAGGATGGCGCGGCGTTCGTCATGTTCGAGGCTGAAGCCGATATCGGGCCGGGCCATCGCCAGCCGGCGGACGACGTCGACGCACGCCGCATATTCCGATCGCGCCGAGCGAAGGAACTTGCGCCGCGCCGGCACCTTGGCGAACAGATGCGCGACCCGGATGCGTGTGCCGGGCGGCAGGGCTGCCGGTCCCTCCCCCGCCAGCTCGCCATGGTCGATGCGGCGATACCAGCCATCAGCGCCCCGGACGCGGCTCTCGATCGTCAGGTCGGCCACGCTCGCGATCGAGGGTAGCGCCTCGCCGCGAAAGCCGAGCGTGGTGACGGCTTCGATCGCATCGTCAGGCAGTTTCGACGTCGCGTGCCGCTCCAGCGCCAGCACGATCTGGGCCGGTTCCATGCCACAGCCATCGTCCACCACTTCGATCGCGGAAAGCCCGCCTTCGGAGATGTTTACCGCGATGCGGCGAGCCCCGGCGTCGATCGAATTCTCGACCAGTTCCTTGAGCGCGCTGGCCGGTCTTTCGACCACTTCACCGGCAGCGATGCGATTCACCAGATGTTCGGGCAGGCGGCGTATTGACATGGTGTGCGTCCTAGCCCAAGCGGCGGCGTTCCGCATCCCTTGATAGACGCCGGTTTCCCTTTGCCTGTCGGGTGATGCTAGCAGACCTTATCCGGCCTGGGCGGGCCTAGAGAACGGACCAAAGCATGTTCCTGCAGCGCTACTTCAAGTTCATGTCGCACGATATGGCGATCGACCTCGGCACCGCCAACACCGTCGTCTATGTTCGCGGGCGCGGCATCGTCCTCAACGAGCCGTCGGTGGTCGCGATCGAGACGTTGAACGGGGTCAAGCGGGTCCGTGCGGTCGGCGATGATGCCAAGCTGATGATGGGCAAGACCCCCGGCACGATCGAGGCCATCCGCCCGCTGCGCGACGGCGTGATCGCCGACATCGACGTCGCCGAACAGATGATCAAGCATTTCATCCAGAAGGTCCATGGCCGCCGCACCTTCATGCGCTGGCCCGAAATCGTGATCTGCGTGCCCTCGGGCTCGACCTCGGTCGAACGCCGCGCGATCCGCGACGCTGCCTCCAACGCCGGTGCCAGCCAGGTGTGGCTGATCGAAGAGCCGATGGCCGCCGCGATCGGCGCGGGCATGCCGGTGACCGAACCGATCGGGTCGATGGTGGTCGACATCGGTGGCGGTACGACCGAAGTGGCGGTGCTCTCGCTGCGCGGTCTCGCCTACACCACTTCGGTGCGCGTCGGCGGCGACAAGATGGACGAAGCGATCAGCTCCTATGTCCGCCGCAATCACAACCTGCTGATCGGCGAAGCCACGGCCGAGCGGATCAAGCAGGAGGTGGGCGTCGCCAAGATGCCGCTCGACGGCAAGGGCAAGACGATCCACATCAAGGGTCGCGACCTCGTCAACGGTGTGCCCAAGGAAATCACCATCACCCAGGCGCAGATCGCCGAGGCGCTGACCGAGCCGGTGTCCGCCATCGTCGAGGGCGTGCGCATCGCGCTGGAAAACACCGCACCCGAACTGGCAGCGGACATCGTCGACCAGGGCATCGTCCTGACCGGTGGCGGCGCGCTGCTGCAGGGTATCGACGAAGTGCTGCGCGAGGCCACCGGCCTGCCCGTCTCGATCGCCGAGGACCCGCTCACCTGCGTCGCGCTGGGCACCGGGCGCGCGCTGGAGGACTCGGTCTTCCGCGGCGTTCTGCAGACCGCCTGAGCCGGGGTAACCGTCGATGGCGGCGCCCCGACACAGGCGTCGAGGATTTTCCCGCCGGGTCCAATATGGCCTGTTCGCGGGCTATGTCATCGCGGTTGCGGGGATCGTTCTCGGTGCCGGGCTTTTGCTGCTGTCGCGGCTCGATCCGCGCGCATTCGGAACGCTGCGGGGTATCGCGATCGATGCGGGATCGCTGGTGTCGGGCGTCGGGCGCAGCGGTGTCGATGCGGTGCGCGGTGGCGCGGACGCGCTGTCCGATTACATCCTGGCCGGCAGCCAAAATGCCGCTTTGCGCGAACAGCTTGCCACGCAACGCCGCGCGCTGATCGCGGCCAAGGCCGTTGCGGCCGAAAATGCCCGGCTCAAGGCGCTGGTGCGCCTGCAGGAAAATCTGCCGCGCCCGATCCTGTCGGCCCGTCTGGTCGGTTCGACGCCTACCGGTCAACGCCGCTTTGCAACCCTCAGTGCGGGCCTCGCCGCCGGGGTCAAGTCGGGCATGACGGTGCGCTCGCCCGAAGGTCTGGTGGGGCGCATCTATGAGGGCGGGCTGTTCGCCTCCCGCGTGCTGCTGCTCACCGACGGCGAGACGGCGGTTCCCGTTCGTATCGTTCGCACCGGCAATCCCGCCATCGCCACCGGTCAGGGGGACGGGACGATGGAGCTCCGCGGTCTGATCTCGGGCGGCAGGCCGTTCAGGCGCGGCGACCTTGCGGTCACCTCCGGCACGGGTGGTGTCTATTTCCCTAACATTCCCGTCGCCGTGGTCGTAGAGATCCGGGGCGACCGGGCGATCGCGCGGCCGCTCGCCGATCCGGCTCGGGCCGATTTTGCGGCGGTCTATCCGATCTACCAGGCCCCGGTCGCGGACCGCCCCGCCCCGCCCCGCCCATGATCGGACGGCTGCACGACGGCTTCACCGAGCGTCTACCGCTTCGGGTGCGATGGGTGCCGATCGGCTCCACGCTGATCGGCTCGGCGATGGGCGCGTTGCCTGTCATTGCAACCGAACCGATCGTACCGCCCTTCGGCCTGATGATCCTGCTGGCCTGGCGGCTGCTCCGGCCAGAACTCTGGCCGGCCTGGATGGCTCTGCCACTCGGGCTCGCCGACGATCTCTTATGTGGCCATTATCTGGGGACGGCTGTAATCCTCTGGACCGTGGCCTTCCTGATACTCGAATGGGTCGACCAGCTCGTGCTGTGGCGCGACGGTCGCATCGAATGGGCGATCGCTTCGGTGGCGATCGTCGCCATCGGTGCCGGTTCCTGGTTGTTCTCACAGCCAAGCGGCAGCGCCACCAGCCTGCTCGTCCTCATGCCGCAGACGGTCGGAGCCATACTCTGCTTTCCAGCGGTCCTCCGGTTGACCGCCATGCTCGATCGCTGGCGCCTGAAGCGATGAAGCGTACGCGGCTCATCACCGAGCAGAGCCTCGCCTTCACCTTCACGCGTCGCGCCATCTTCCTGGGCGGTGCACAGGCGGCGGTGGGTACCCTGTTGGCCGGGCGCATGGCGTGGCTGTCCATCGCGCAGAATGAGCGCTACACCTCGCTGTCGGAAAGCAACCGCATCCAGCTGACGCTGGTGCCGCCCCGGCGTGGCTGGATCATCGACCGGAGCGGCCGGCCGATCGCGATCAACCGCACCACCTTCCGTGTCGATATCATCCCCAATCAGCTGAAAAATGGCGATGCGGTGCTGGCGCAGCTGCGCGATCTCCTGGCTCTGACCGCCGACGACCTCGATCGCATCCGCACCGACCTTGCCAAGGCGCGGGGCTATCAGCCCGTGCCGGTCGCCGAGAATATCGACTATGAGCGCTTCGCCGCCGTCAGCGTGCGCCAGCCCAGCCTGCCCGGCGTGAAGCCGGCGAGCGGCTATGGTCGCTATTATCCGGCGGGTGCTGCCATGGCGCATGTGACCGGCTATGTGGGGACGGCGTCGGCCGCGGATTATGACAAGTCACGCGACCCTCTCTTGATCACGCCGGGCTTCAAGATCGGTAAAGAAGGTCTTGAAAAGACGATGGATCTCTGGCTACGGGGCAAGCCCGGAGCTATGCGGAGCGAGGTCACCGCGCATGGCAAGGTGGTGCGCGAGCTGACCACCAGCCCGGAAGTCCCCGGCAATGCGCTGCAACTCACCATCGATGCGGGGTTGCAGCGCTACACAGCGTCGCGCCTGGGGCCCGAAAGCGCCTCGGCCGTGATGATCGACGTCAAGACCGGCGGTATCCTCGCCATGGCGTCGATGCCGGCTTATGACCCGAACAGCTTTTCGGACGGGATCAGCCATTTCGAATGGGATCTGCTGTCGAATGACGACCATCTGCCACTGACCAACAAGGTGATGCAGGGCCTCTACCCCCCGGGCTCGACGGTGAAGCCGATGGTGGCGCTCGCGCTGCTCGAGGCCGGAGTCGATCCGCATCAGAGCGTAAACTGCACCGGTCGCTATCGCCTCGGGAACAGCTACTTTCACTGTTGGCGCCATGCGGGCCATGGCCCGGTCGACATGCATCGAGCGATCGCCTCCAGCTGCGACGTCTATTTCTATACCATGGCACGGCTGATTGGGATCGACCGGATTGCGGCCATGGCGCGCAAGCTGGGTCTCGGCGAACAGTTCGACCTGCCGATGCCGTCGCAGCGTTATGGCACAGTGCCCGACACGGCATGGAAGGCGCGCCGCTACAAGGGCGCACGGTGGACCACGGCGGATACGCTCAACGCCACGATCGGCCAGGGCTATATGCTGTCCAACCCGCTACAACTGGCGATCATGGCGGCGCGCATCGCTTCGGGAACCGCGCTTGCACCCCGGCTGATCGTCAATAAGCGCTATGGGCCGCAGGGGGCGTCACTCGGTATTTCCCCCGGCCATCTCGATATCGTGCGCGAAGCGATGAGCGGCGTCATCAATGGTCCCTTTGGGACCGGCTTTTCGGGCCGGTTGAACATCGATGACCTTCTGATGGCTGGAAAGACCGGCACCGCGCAGGTCCGGCGCATTACCATGGCGATGCGCCGGGCCGGCAATTTCGGAACGCATGGCGTACCCTGGAAGTATCGCGACCACGGCCTGTTCGTGGCCTTCGCGCCCGTCCACGATCCGCGCTATGCGGTGTCGGTGGTGATCGAACATGGCATGCATGGCGCATCGGGCGCCCCGATAGCGCGCGACATGATCACCTATCTCTACGACCGCAAGCTCGCCGAAAGCCGTCTCGCCCTGCTCGAACAGGGCTGGGGCGGCACCATAGAGCAGCGCATGGAGCGCAAGGCCTATGCCTGGGCACGGAGAGGCGAACCTTCATCCGATGGGGCGAGAGCATCTTCCGGGGCTCAGTCCGATCCGCCACCGCCGCCAACGGGCGAAGACGGGAGCGACCCCGAATGAGCCGGGAATCGATCGTTCCCGCGCCACTGCGCGACGTGCCGTGGGGCCTGCTGGCCCTCGTCGCGGCGATCGGCGGGTTCGGGCTGGTCGTCCTCTATTCGGCGGCAGGCGGCAATATGCGGCCCTGGGCGCTGTCGCAGGGCACGCGGCTGCTGGCGTTCCTTGCTTTGGCTGTCCTCATTTCACGTCTGGGCGAACAACGGCTCAAGGCGGTGACGATGCCGGCCTATCTGGGCCTCGTCGCGATGCTGCTGCTGGTTGAATTGTTCGGCTTCGTGGGAGGCGGCAGCCGACGATGGCTCGATCTCGGCTTCATCCGCCTGCAGCCGTCCGAATTGATGAAGCCGGTGATCGTGCTGACGGTGGCGCGCTTCTACGATATGCTGCCGGCCGGCGAAATCCGCCGCTTCAGCGCTGTCTGGCCGCCTGCTCTGCTGATCGGCGTGCCAGCCTTTCTCGTAATGACCCAGCCCGATCTGGGTACCGCGCTGATGATCTGCGGAGGGGGGATCACCGTCGCTTTCCTCTCCGGCTTGCCGCTGCGACTGTTCGTCGGTGCCGGAGCGGTGCTGGCGGCGGCCTTCCCGATCGCCTTCTCGATGATGCATGGCTATCAGCGCGACCGGATCAATATCTTCCTCAATCCCGAAGCCGACCCGCTGGGCACGGGCTACCACATCATCCAGTCGAAGATCGCGATCGGCTCGGGCGGAATTTCCGGCAAGGGTTTTCTCGAAGGAACGCAAAGCCATCTCGATTATCTGCCCGAGCGGCACACCGACTTCGTCTTCGCCACCATGGCCGAGGAATGGGGACTGGTTGGAGGGCTGTTCCTGATCTTCGGCTATATGATGGTGATCCGCTGGGGGATGCGCGTCGCTGGACGGGCCAAGGGACGCTTTGCGAGGCTCGCAGCAGCAGGACTGACCACCACCATCTTCTTCTATTTTGCGATCAACCTGATGATGGTGATGGGCCTCGCACCGGTGGTCGGCATCCCCCTGCCGCTCGTGTCGTTCGGTGGTTCGGCGATGATGACCGTGTTGATCTGCATCGGTATGCTGATGGCTATCGATCGCAGCGTCCGCCCCGGCCAATAGCCGATCGACTGACGCTAAGCGGCTGATCAGAAGTCGCATTTTCCCTTGGACTAAACATTTCTGCGCCGCAGCGAAAAAAATCGACCGAAAGTGAAATTTGGCGGTTTACATTTCAAACGAGCGGGTGCTAAAGGCGCGCCTCCACGACGGGAGCTACCATCTCCCACCGCCGGAAAGTGGACGCATAGCTCAGTTGGTAGA
>NZ_JAGMXV010000191.1 GCF_018006725.1 Rhizorhabdus sp. | reverse complement strand
GAGAAGGAGATCGGGGCTGCGATCACGCCATTTTGTGCGTCGAAGCTCCAGAGCTTCTTGCCGTCCCTTGCGTCGAACGCGGAGAAGGTGCCGTCGGGCTGCCCCTGGAACAGCAGGTTGCCGGCGGTCGAAAGGATGCCGCCATTGGACGGGGCGGGGTGCTCGACCGTGAAGCGGGCCTCCTGCTTGACCGGATCCCAGGCGAGCAGCCGCCCCTTGGTCGCGGCGCGGGCGGCGGCCAGCTGTGCATCGCTCTGTGGCCCGAGCAGGGAGAGCGAGCCGTTGCCGAGATTCCACTGTCCGGGCCGATAGGTGAAATTCTTGTCGTCGGCATAGCCGAAGCCCATCAGTTGGACCGGGATGTAGACGAGGCCGGTCTTCGGGCTGAACGACATCGGATGCCAGTTATGCGCACCGAAGGCGCTGGGCATCGCGAAGAACTCCTTGCCCGCTTCGGTGTAGCGCGCCTCGGGCCGGATCAGCGGACGCCAGCTCTTCTCGTCATAGCCGTCGGCCCAGTTGACCGGCACGAAATTCTTGATCGAGACCGGCTTACCGGAGGCGCGATCGATCACGTAGAAAAAGCCGTTCTTGGGCGCGTGGAACAGCACCTTGCGCGGCTTTCCGGCCACCGGCATGTCGGCCAGGATGATCGGCTGGGTGGCGGTGAAGTCCCATTCCTCGCCGGGGACTTCCTGGAAATGCCATTTATAGGCGCCGGTGTCGGGATCGAGCGCCACGATCGAGGACAGAAACAGATTGTCGCCCTCGTCGCCCGAACGAACCCGGCGATTCCACGGGCTGCCATTGCCGACGCCGATCAGGATCTGGTCGAGCTCCTGGTCATAGACGATCGCATCCCACACGGTGCCGCCACCGCCGACTTCCTTCCACGCGCCATTGGCGCCCCAGCTTTTATTGCCGATCTTCTCGAAGATCGCGTCCGATGCCGCGCCATCTGGCTTCCCGTTGGGATTGGGCACGGTGTAAAAGCGCCAGACCAGCTTTCCGTTGGCCGCGTCATAGGCGCTGACATAGCCGCGCACGCCATATTCGGCGCCGCCATTGCCGATCAGCACCTTGCCGCGCACGACGCGCGGGGCACCCGTGATCGTGTAGGGGCGGCTCGTGTCGGTCGTCTGGACGTCCCACAGCACCTTGCCACTGGCGGCGTCGAGCGCGATCAGGCGCCCGTCGAGCGCACCGACGAAGACCTTGCCTTCATAGACGGCGACGCCCCGGTTCACGACGTCGCAGCAGGCGTCATAGCCTTTGCGGCCGTTGACCTCCGGATCATAGGACCAGAGCAGCTTGCCGCTGCGCGCATCGAGCGCATAGACCTTCGACCAGGCGCTGGTCGTGTACATCACCCCGTCGACGACGATCGGGTTGGCTTCCTGCCCCCGATCGGTGTCGAGGTCCTGATACCAGGCAAGTTTCAGCCGCCCGACGGTCGAGGCGTCGATCTGAGCCAGTGGGCTGTAATGGTCCTCGGCATAGTTGCGGCCGGTATTCAGCCAACTGCCGGGTTCGGCATCGGCGCGTTCGAGACGCTCCTGGGTGATCCAGCCGGCGCGGTCGGCGGCGGTCGCCCCCGCCGCAATAGCTGCGCCGAGAGCCATGACGGCCACGCCTTTCCATGCGCGTTTGCCCATGCCCGCGATAAAGCGCGCCGCGTCGAAGCCGTCTTTTCCCGCCACCCTGTTTCTCCTCTCCGCATCGGAGATGCGCCGTTCTGCGTCCCCGGCCAGATCCGTTCCTGTTTTTACGGTACCTGGTTCCGTTATCATGATGCGGTATAAGGATTGCGTCAATCTGCGCCTATTGATCCGATTGCGATCAAGCGATGCTCAAATGCGTATCCAGTGCGAGCGTGTGCTGGCGCTTTATGTCCGTCGCCGGAACCCATTGTCTGCATCCCCCGCTGGCCCTAGCAGGCGTACATGATTGCACAGGTTGAACCCTTCCACGCTATCGGCATCAGCCGCATCGCCCACGCCCTGTCGACGTCGGGCCAGTCGATCATCCATATGGAGTTTGGCCAGCCTTCAACCGGCGCGCCCGCCGAGGCGATCGCTGCCGCGCACGAGATTCTCGACACCGATCCGATGGGCTATTGGGAGAGCGTGCCGCTGAAGGAGCGCATCGCCCGCCATTATGCGCAGCGGCATGGCGTCGAGGTGGATCCCGAGCAGATCATCCTGACCTGCGGCGCATCGCCCGCCTTCGTGCTCGCTCTGTCCTGCCTGTTCCGTCCCGGCGCCCGGGTGGCGCTGGCGCGGCCGGGCTATGTCGCCTATCGCAACACGCTGCGCGCGATGTATCTGGAGCCGGTCGAGATCGGCTGCGGGCCCGAGGAACGCTACCAGCTCACCGCCGCAGCGATCGCCGAATTGTCGCCGGCACCCGACGGGCTGATCGTCGCGAGCCCGGCCAATCCAACCGGCACCGTGATCGCGCCCGAAGAACTCGCCGCCATTGCCGCGATCTGCCGCGAGCGCGGGATCCGGATCATCTCGGACGAGATCTATCATGGGCTCGGCTATGGCGTGCCGATCGCGTCGATTCTCGAACAGGAACCGGACGCGCTGATCGTCAACAGCTTCTCAAAATATTACAGCATGGCCGGCTGGCGGCTCGGCTGGCTGCTCGTGCCGCGCGACCTTATTCCGGCAGCGCGAGCGCGCATGGGCAATCTGTTCCTTACCCCGCCGGTGCTGGCCCAGCGTGCCGGCCTGATCGCCTTCGACTGTCGCGACGAACTGGAAGGGCACCTGCGGACCTATGCCCGCAACCGCGATTTGCTCCTCGATGCCCTGCCGGCGATGGGGCTGCGGCGGATCGCGCCGCCGGATGGCGCCTTCTACATCTATGCCGACATCAGCCACCTGACCGACGACAGCATCGCCTTTTGCGAGCGCCTGCTGCGCGAAACGGGGGTTGCGACGGCGCCAGGGCTCGATTTCGATCCGGTCGACGGGCATCGCTTCATCCGCTTCAGCTTCGCGGTGTCGACTGCGCTGATCGAGGAGGCGATCGGCCGGATGATCCCCTGGTTCGAGGCGCAGCCGCGCATCGGCTGACCGACCTTTCGGGGCGGAATGCCTCTGGAAAATCGCGGCCCGCATGATCATCTGCCATCCGGCCAGTCCGGAACAGAGGGAGATGAGGACAATGCGCAAAGCGGCAATTGCGGCGGCCCTGCTTCTCGGGGCCGCGGTGACCATACCGGCCTGGCAGGAGCGTGGATCGGAGGCACCCGCAGCGAACGGCGTGGCGCTGGCGGCCTCGGGCGAACCCGTACCGCTCGACCGGCTGAGCGTGGCACCGCTCGTGAAGCGCGTGTCGCCCGCCGTCGTCAACATCGCCGTCGCCTATCCGTCGCCCTATGCGCAGAACCCGCTCCTGCGCGATCCCTATTTCCGGCGTTTCCTGGGCGTACCGGACTCGGCGGTCCAGCCGCGCATGTCCGCTGGTTCGGGCGTGATCATCGATGCGGCACGCGGGCTCGTCCTGACCAACAACCATGTGGTCGGGGGTGGCTCCGCGATCCTCGTCGTCCTTCAGGACAAGCGCCAGTTTCAGGCGGAGCTTCTCGGAACCAGCCCGCAGTCCGATCTGGCGGTTCTCCGCATTCCTCCGGAAAAGCTCGTCGCAGCACCGCTGGCGCCGACCGACAGCGCGGAGGTCGGCGATTATGTCGTGGCGATCGGCAATCCGTTTGGGCTCGGCCAGACCGTCACCGCTGGGATCGTCAGCGCGCTGGGCCGGGGCCTGACACCGCAGAGCGGCATCGGGCTGATCCAGACCGACGCGCCGATCAATCCCGGCAATTCGGGCGGCCCGCTGATCAACATGCGCGGCGAGGACATCGGTATCAACACCGCCATCCTCGCGCCGGGTGGCGAGGGCAATATCGGCATCGGCTTCGCCGTCCCGGCCAGCGTTGTGCGATCGGTATTGGGTGAGGCGCGCCGCGCGATCTGACCCGCGCCGTTACAGCCGGGCCAGCAATTCGCGTACGGGAATGAAGGCAAAGGCCACCGAGCTGTCCGCCACGCCATAAGGCACGAACAGATTGTCGCCGTGGCGCAGAGCGCCGCACGTGTAGACGACGTTGGGCACATAGCCTTCGCGGTCTTCGTCCTGTGGGGCAAGGATCGGCTGGCGGGTCCGGCCGAGCAGCTTCGACGGGTCGTCGCGGTCGAGCAGGATCGCTCCGATCGAATATTTGCGCATCGCGCCTACCCCATGGGTGAGCAGCAGCCAGCCTTCGTCGAGTTCGATCGGCGGGCCGCAATTGCCGATTTGGATAAACTCCCACGGATAAGCGGGGGCCAGCAGCGGCGCGCCATCCTCCCAATGATCTACGGCGTCGGACTCGAGCAGGAACAGATTCTGCCCATCCTGGCGGCCGATCATCATGTAGCGCCCGCCGATCTTGCGCGGGAACAGCGCCATGCCCTTATTGCGGGCGGCCGCGCCGCGCATCGGGATCAGGTCAATCGAGCGGAAGTCGCGCGTCCGCATCAGTTCCGACTGGATGTCGCGACCAGAATAGGCGGTGTAGGTACCGATATATTCGGTGCTTCCATCGTCATGGGTGAAGTGGGTCAGGCGGAGATCCTCGAGACCATTGCGCTGGGCCGGGGTCATCGGAAAGATCACCGTTCCCGACAAGGTGCTGTCGCGATGCCGTTCGACGGTGATCGGTCCGTCCTGATCCCGGATCCCGTCGGCGTCGGGGGCATCGGCGGCTGTGGCGAAAGGAGGCTCCGGCGCAAGCTCTAGATCGCCGTCGATCGTGATCAGCCCCTCGCGGAACGCGATCGAACTGATATGGCCTTCGCCGACCGCGCGCAGCGACATCAGGATGCGCAGTGTATTGCGTGACAGACCCGACTGATCGGGGTGCGGCACCACGCTCGGGTTCATCAAGGCGGCGGCGGCATAACTATATTCGTGGCAGAAATAGGCGCCGATCAGCTGCTTGCGCTCATCCTCCAGAGCATCGCTGTCGATGCCCAGCTGATGAGCGATCTGCGCGTATCGGGTCGAGAAGACCCGCCGCGTCTGCCAGTGCCGGGCCTCGAAATCGGCGAGGACAAGCGCCAGCTGGCGCTGCGTCTCCGCCATGTCGAGTGCCAGAACGGCGTTGACGAGCCTTTGCGCGCGGCCGGGTTCGGATCCATTGGCCTGCCAGGCGAGGTGGAAGGGACGAACAACGACGCGCGAGGCGTCGGCGGTCAGGCGAAGGCGGTGATTATGATCAGCGAGCATAGGCTCCCGGGCGTTGGTGGGACGGCGAACCGGCCCGCCAGCTCCGCTCAGGCAGCCGTACGGGCGGGTCGATTATCCCGTTTCTCGCCGAGCGAACGCATGGAGGCGTTGGCTAGTTGCAGAGCCAGAATGGATTCTGCGCCCTGATTGCGATTGACCCCATGCGGCATGAGGCCATCGTGGCAGCCGCCGTCGGTTCCTTCGGCCAGGGGCAGCCCGAGATCATTGTCTCCGAGGAACCAGCCATAAGCGCGCCACGCCTGATCCAGCCATGTCGGATCGTCGCAGACGGCCATCGCCGCGCTGCAGGCATCGATCATGGCCTGCGCTTCCAACGGCTGCTGGTCGAAGGGCAGGGGCGCGGCATAAGGTCGCTTAAAGCTGTCGGTGCCGACCGGACGGAAGGCGCCCGCAGGGTTGGTCTGTATGTCGGCGATCCACTGCAGGGTTTCGAGCCCGATAACACAGGCCTCGCCATCGCCGAGCAGCCTGCCAGCCCGCAACAAAGCCTCGGGCAGGCGGGCATTGTCATAGGCCAACACCGTCTCGAACCATGCCCAGTCCGGGCGGCGCGAGGCGACGAGCAGCCGTTTGAGCATGTCGACGCTCTGCTCGAGCATCGCTCCAGCCGCGGGATGGTCGCTTTGCTCCTCGAGCCGATGAACCGCGCCCAGCGCGGCAAAGGCCGAGGCGCGGGGAGAGATCAAGGCATTGGCGAGCGGCGCGGCGCGATCGAACATCTCTGCGGCCCAACCGCGAATGCCGGCATCGGAAGCATGGGCAGCGGCACAGCCGAGCGCCCATAATGTGCGGCCATTGCTGTCCTCCGATCCCTCCGTCTCGCACCAGCTTCGGTCGTAATTCATGAAATTGCGGAAACGGCCACGCTCGGGATTCCAGGCGTGATGGATGAAGGCGGCATAGGTCGAGGCGAGCGGCCCCGTCGTCGCCTCCATCCCGCCCCCGAGGCGGCACATTAGGATCAGCGCGCGCGCATTGTCGTCGATGCAATAGCCATGGTTGCGGTCGGGAACGCTGTGAACGCCATGCTGGAGCATGCCGGTGCCGTCGGTCATCCGCTTCACCGCTTCGAGCGAAGGGCGGAGCGGGCGGCGGCTGGTGAAGCGACCGACATAGGGGCGCGCAGTATTGGCATCTTCCACCAGTCCGATGGCCCGTGCGACGGCGCGCGGCCACAGCAGGTCGCGGCCGAGCCCATAAGCGCGGTAAGCGAGCGCGTCGCGCGCATCATCATCGTCGAGCAAGTCGAGGACTGCCCCGGCCAGTGCTCGGGCATCACGGGGCGGAACCAGCACCCCATGATCATCGGCAAGCAGTTCCGCAGCGTGAAGATAGGGGGTCGAGACGACCGGCTTGCCGAGGCCAATCGCATAGGACAGCGTGCCCGACGTGATCTGCGCCATGTTCAGATAGGGCGTCACATAGACGTCGGCCGCCTCCAGCCAGTCGAGCAGCTCTTCCTGCTCCAGGAAGTTGCCGATGAAGCGGACGTTGCTCGCAACGCCCAGCTCGGCCGCGCGCGCCATGAGGCTCTCGCGCAGAGCTTCGCCTTGCTCCCGGATCAGATTGGGGTGCGTCGCGCCGATGACCACATAGAGCACATCGGGGTGACGCTCCACGATCGCGGGCATGGCATCGATCATGAAGCCTATGCCCTTGTCGGGCGCCAGCAGACCGAAGGTCATGACGACCTTGCGGCCCGCAAGTCCGAAGCGCCGCTTCGCTCGTTCGGGTTCGACATAGGCCCGGTCGGGCACACCATGCGGAATCACGGAAATCCGCTCGGCGGCTACGCCATAGATCTGCTGCAATATCGTCTTGCCGCGCTCGGCCATGACGATCAAATGCGTACACCGCGCCAGCAATCGGTCGAAGACGTGCCGCTCGGCAGCGGAGGGGTTCTCCAGCACGGTGTGAAGATTGGCGATGACGGGAAGCGTCGAGCGTTCGAGCAGGCGCATGACATGCTCGCCCGCCGAACCCCCGAAGATACCGAATTCGTGCTGCAGCCAGATCGCCTGCGCGCCGCTCGCCTCGATCAGGCCGGCCGCCAGACGGTATGCTGCAGGATCGCCGGCGTCTATCGTGCGGATATCGTCGGGATAGGCGACGCCGGAACCGTCATCCATCGCATAATGGTCGACGATCATCTGGGGGAACCGTTCGCGAAGAGCGTCCACGACGTGCGATGTGAAGGTCGCGAGTCCGCAACGGCGGGGCAGGGCGTTGCCGACCACGGCGATATGCTCGATCGCACCGCGCGACCTGCCGCCGCTCCGGTCCGCACCGGCCGCCTGAAAGATGGAGCGAACCTGAGTGAGCATGCGTGCGCTTCCTTCCCGTACGTCGACCCCCGAGAAATGATGCTGCGGCGCAATAGTTTCATTGGTTTCGGACGCGGCTCGCAAAATAGCCAGCCCTCGCACCGGCCGGAATCTCCGGGCGAATGGCCGGCCCGATGGAAACAAAAGCGTGACGCGAGGATTATACGCCGCGCCGCCGAACGATCGGCGGTTCTGCTGGACATCCGCTCCTTATGATCGTCGCCGATACACCGCGCCTTGCCCACATCGCCCGCGAGGTCTGGAAACCACTATTGCTCCTGTTCCTGTGGGACGTGGTCGTTACGGTCGCTTACTATGTGCTGCCGTTCCGCGCGCCGGGGCTGCCCCTTACGCTGTTCGGATCGGCGCTCGCGCTGTTCCTCGGCTTTCGCAGCAATTCCGCCTATCAGCGCTGGTGGGAGGGGCGGGGCCTTTGGGGCCAGATGATCAACGCCAGCCGAAGCCTCGCCCGTGCCGCCAAGGCCTATCTGTCTCATCCCGAAGCGGAGCCCATCCGGCGGGAGATCATTTTTCGGCAAATCGCTTATGTCCATGCGCTGCGCTGTCAGTTGCGGCGACAGCCGATGGACGAGAATGTCGAACGCTATCTTCCCGATGGTCCTGCACAGAAATCGCTGCGGCGAACCAACGTCGCCAATGGCGTGATCGAGGGCATGGGCCTGCGCGTCGAGCAGGCCCGCGCGCATGGATGGATCGACACCATCCAGCAGGCATCGCTAGAGCGCGTCATGGTGGACATATCGAATGCACAGGGTGGCATGGAGCGGCTCAAGAACACGCCGCTGCCGAACCAGTATCGCTTCTTCCCGATGCTGTTCACCCACCTGTTCTGCATCCTTCTGCCGATCGGGTTGGTCGAGACGCTGGGTTACGCGACGCCGTTCGGATCGACCGTGGCCGGTCTGATGTTTCTGGCGGTCCTGGCGGTGGGCGACGATCTGGTCGATCCCTTCGCCAACAGCGTTCACGATCTGCCGTTGTGCGCGATGTGCCGGACGATCGAGATCGACCTGCTGCAGGCGCTGGGCGAACCGGCCCCCGAACCGCTGGAGCCCGACCGTCGCAACATCCTCTGGTAGAGACGGAAAATGTACCGCCTGCGTCGCTTTCGCTTGGGCCGTAATGACGGGGCCGTTATGACCATCGTGAACCCGCTGCCTCTGCCCGTCGGGCGTTGGCGGCCGCATCCGGGAGGCAAGACATGGTCAATATCGGTATCGACGAGCAGGAT
>NZ_JAGMXV010000462.1 GCF_018006725.1 Rhizorhabdus sp. | reverse complement strand
CGTCCAGCGGTCGTCAGAATGGTCAGCCTCGCGCGAGAACGGGTCACGGTACACCGTAAACGGGTTCTCAATGCGATCAATCGACAGTTCCTGCTCCATCGACTCATCGCTACAGTATTTCGTCCTCACGCGGAAGTGACCGATTCCACAAGTCACCGCGTACTCGAAGGCGTTGTCGTAGGCAATCTGGCTGCGGCTCGTCCGCTCAATGTGCCGCACAAGCCCTTGGATCACATCCGCCGTCGCCTTCGCCGCCTTGCTATCCGCCGGGATAACGTCAATCGCCGGGCGAATCTTCCGCTGCTCGTTGACCACCTGGCGCACGAACGCGGGCATCCGGTTAATGGTCAGGCACGGCCGATCGCCGCGCGACTTCTTGGCGGCTTCCGGCCACTGATTGCCGACGATGAACTCCATGTCGTCCATCGCGGCCGTGCGGTTCTCGCGCTCGGCCTCGACGGAGATTTTGAAACGCTTGCGCGCTTCCGCGAGGATTTTCTCCGCCGCGCTATCGCTAATCAGGCTCCCATCCATCCCGGACTCGCTCTAGTTTGTGTTTGCGGCTTCGACTCGCGCTTGTCGCGCACCATGCCGGGGAATAGCTCGGTCATCGCCCAGACGAACGCATCCGCCCGGTTAGGCGATGCCTCGCCTGTATAGCCATTCGTTGTGAACCCCGCCAACTCGTCCTCAAGGTCTCGGAAGTAGCCAGACAGCCGCACCTTGCCCTGCTCAACAAGCGCCGAAATTGGCTCGGCCCGAACGACCTTGCCGCGACTCGCATGGACCTCCCGAAACGGCGTCCGGGGCCGCGCGGTCTGGATAACCTGATTCACCATTGCGCCCCCATAGTTGACCTCACCGACGACTAGATCGGCATTCCAGCGATCATAGGCATTCGTGGAGACCTTGCCCCACGTTCCCGGCCCCGCTTTAACGGTGAGATCCTCGAGGACGTACCCGACGCCATCCGTCCCGAGGCCGGCGACGATGATGCCGATAGCGTTGTTGTCGGTGTTATCGGTGTCGCCCGACCCCGAAGGATCGACCGCCACAACGATGCGCTGCATATCCGGCAACTGGCGGTCGATCACGCGCCACTTGTCTATGTGTTCCTCGACGAACAGCCCCGCAGGGTTCGCGTCGCGGAACTCGCCTAGCATGAACCGCCGCCGCATCCGCTCGGACAGGTTCGCCAATTCAGCGAGGTACTGCGCCGGCAGATTCTCGGCGTTGTCGGCCGGGTTGATCTGGTACGCGGCGAGCTGCGCCGGATCGCGCACCGGCTGCCGGGTGTCGGGGTCGAGCTTCTGAATGAACAGGCGATACGACCAGTGCGCCTTGTCGGGCGGGTTCTCGTCGTAGTACATCCGCAGCGGCAATTGACCCGGAGCCATGCCCCGGACGCGAGTCTCGACGTTCTGCGCGAGCCGCGTGACCGCGATATTCCGCGAGGCGTAGGGGATCTGGCTGCACTCGTTCAGGAAGATGGTCGCATACTCCTGCCCGAGAATCTTCTCGGTGCGCTCCTTGTCGTCCAGCCCACCGAACCAGATTTGAGAGTCGCCTAACTGCGCGAACCAGTCGGTCTTGTTGATCTCGTTGGGGACGCCGGGGAAGCACAACTCCATCATCTTCGGCCAGGTGTCATAGACCACCGACGCCTTGACCGCATTGAAGCGAAACCGCAGGACCGCGTGCCGCGAGCCGGGCGCCTTAAGCGCACGCATGGCGATGGCGCGGAGGATCAGGAACGTCTTACCCGACCGCGACCCGCCGAATAGCATGATGTGCGTCGCGGCGGACGCTAGAACCTCATTCGCCGCCGTCTGCCGCGCCGTGAGGCTAAAGTCTGGCATCCGCCTGCGCTAGCACCATCTCGACCGGCCCGCCGTCGTGGCCCGCGTGCTGGATTTGCGAGAGCTTCGGGACGCACCGATCCAGCAACGCCTCTGCCGCGCGTACCTGGGTCGCGGACATCTCGCGCTCGCCGATAACGTGCTGGTGCAGGAAGGTAATCAGCAGCGACGATTGGATTTTGGCCCTGATCTCGTCGGAATGCCGCCGGTGTATGCGTGCCGCCATGTGTCGCTAGACCTCGCCAATGAAAAAGCCCGCGCGCGGCGGGCTAGTCGTATTCGGGGCGCACGGCCCCTACCCCGGATTATCCCCATCTATCCCGCGTCGTCAATACAGGAAATCGGCATCTTCCACGCTACCGCGAGCGGGTGCGCGTCGCTTGCTGGCGCTCGGGGCCGGCGCGGGGCTGGGCGCTCGTCCTGCCCGCGGGCGAACCGCGCGAGCCGCAGATTCTGCTCCCATCGATCCCATTGCATCCGGAGGTTGAGCAGGCTTGCAATCGAGCAGCCCGACTTATTCGACGGTGGGGCGTCCCCGACCGCGAACCAGATGGCGAACCGGGGCGCCTTGCGATGGTCTAGGTGGTCCATGCGGGCGTACCCGGCGCGCTTCAGCCGCCCCAGTACATGGGCCGCGGCGTTGGGCGTCAGGCGCATAGCC
>NZ_JAGMXV010000190.1 GCF_018006725.1 Rhizorhabdus sp. | reverse complement strand
GCTTCGATCCGTCCCCATTCGGCATGCATCCGATGGTCGTCGGTATCGTCGGCCTTGACCGGCAGGAAGGTCCCCGCGCCGACATGGAGCGTCAGCGTCTCGCTGGCGATACCCGCAGCCGCCAGCGCCTCCATCAGGCGCGGGGTGAAGTGCAGCGCGGCGGTCGGGGCCGCCACCGCGCCCTTTTCGCGCGCGAACATCGTCTGATAGTCGTCGAGATCGCGCTCGTCGGCGGCGCGCTTTCCGGCGATATAGGGCGGCAGCGGCATCGTTCCCGCGCGCTCGAGCAATAGCTCGACCGGCTCGTCGCCCTCGAACTCGAACAGGATCGATCCATCATCGCCGCGCTCGACGGCCAGGGCGAAGACGTCCCGACCGAAGTCGATGCGGTCGCCGATCTTCACGCGCTTGGCGTTGCGGACGAAGGCCCGCCAGCTGCGCAGCCCCTCGCGCTTGTGCAGCGTTGCGCCGATCCGCGCTTCGCCGCGCCGCCCTTCCAGCTGCGCAGGAATGACGCGCGTGTCGTTGAACACCAGACAGTCGCCCGCGCGCAGGAGCTTCGGCAGATCGCTGACCCGCCAGTCCTCGAATGGCGCGCTCGGCCCGCATATGTTGAGCAGCCGCGCACTGTCCCGCGGATCGGCGGGCCGGAGCGCGATATTCTCTGCGGGAAGGTCGAAGTCGAAGAGATCGACGCGCATGTCAGTTCGGCTGGGCCGGGGCCTCTTCGGTCGCGACCTGATCGACCGCGCTGGCGGTCGGCGACGGGCTGATCGCATCGACGGCGGCGGCAGTACCGCCGGCCGGGCGATCGCCTTCCTCACGCGCAGCCTTGGCCTGTTCCTTGGCGGCCTTGCGTTCGGCCTTTACCTGCTTCTTCTTCGCCTTGGCTTCGGCCTCGGCCTTTTCCTCGGCTTCCTTGCGCGCCTGCTTCGCCGCCTTGCCGGTCAGCACTGGGGCCGCTTCCGCAGCCTTCGGGGGCGGGGGTACGAAGGCGGCGGGTGCCTGCCCGAGGTCGTCGGATTCGATCGAGGCATGAACGATCTTCGACGGGTTCGCCGGCGGCTCGCCGCGTTCGAGCGCATCGACATACTGCATGCCGGACACGACGCGACCGATCACCGTATAGTTGCGGTCGAGCGTCAGGTTCGGCTGGAGCATGATGTAGAACTGGCTGTTGGCGCTGTCGGGCGACTGGGCGCGCGCCATCGCCATCGCACCGCGGACATGGGGCAGATCGTTGAACTCGGCCTTCAGGTCGGGAAGGTCGGATCCGCCTTCGCCGGTGCCCTGCGGATCGCCGCCCTGGGCCATGAAGCCCTCGATCACGCGGTGAAAGATCAGGCCATCATAGAAATGACGCCGAGTCAGCGTCTTGATCCGGTCGACCGAATAGGGGGCCTGGTCCGGGCGCAGCTGGATCTTCACCCGGCCACCGGTCGAAAGATCGAGATTCAGGATATTCTGCGGGTCCTGCGGCGGAGGCACGTCCCCCGCGACCTGTGCGACACTGGTTCCGGCCATGAAAAGGCCGGCAAGGGCCGCGGCAATCAACTTCGAACGCATCAGATCCATTCTCCAACCGCGCAGGGCGCGGGTTCCTTACTCGCAGCGGGCTTGCGGTCGGCTGAACCGCCCGGCCCTTCAGCTACCCTTCTTACCGATCTTTTCGACGCGCGCGACGACTTCCTGCACCACCTGCGCAGGAACGAAACGATCGATCGCGCCGCCGTAGAGGGCGATCTCCTTGACCAGGCGGGATGCGATCGGCTGCAGGGCGACATCGGCCATCAGAAAGACCGTCTCGACCCGGTTGTTCAGCTGCTGGTTCATCCCCGCCATCTGATATTCATATTCGAAGTCAGCCACGGCGCGCAGGCCCCGTACGATGATCGACGCCCCCATCCGCTCGGCGAAATCCATCAGCAGCGAGTCAAACGCGACGATCTCGATCCGGTCGCTCAGATCGGCGGTCTCCCGACGAACCATCGCCAGCCGCTCGTCGAGCGTGAACATCGGTGATTTGGACGGATTGGTCGTCACCCCGACGACCAGCCGGTCGACCAGCTTCGCCCCGCGCCGGATGATATCCATATGGCCGAGGGTAATCGGGTCGAAGGTACCCGGATAGACGCCGATGCGCATGTGCATTCCCCCCTATATCAGCGATATCGTCAGCGGTCTCGCCGGACCGTATAGGCGGCGATGTCCCGCAGCAGATCGGCTTCCGCACCGAAGCCGGACAGATGGCCGATCGCCTGCTCGCTCAGCAATTTCGCCTGCGCGCGAGCGCGTTCGACGCCGAGCAGCGAGACGAAGGTCGCCTTGCCGGCAGCCTCGTCCTTGCCCACCGCCTTGCCCGTCGCGACGGCATCGCCTTCGACGTCGAGAAGGTCGTCGGCAATCTGGAAGGCCAGGCCCAGATCATGGGCATAGCCACGCAACCGCGCCCTGCCCTCGGCGGGAACGCGCCCCAATATGGCCGCCGCCTCGACAGAAAAGGCAATGAGCGCGCCGGTCTTGAGCTGCTGCAGTCGCGTGACGATACCGAGATCCTGAACCAGCGAAGGCGCCGCCATGTCCATCGCCTGTCCGCCGACCATACCGGCGGGCCCGGCCGCTGCGGCGAGCGCGGTGACGAGTTCGCACCGCACGAAGGGGTCCGGATGCGTCGCCTCGCTGCCGATGATCTCGAAGGCCAGCGCCTGCAGCCCGTCACCGACCAGGATCGCCGTCGCCTCGTCATAGGCCTTGTGGACGGTCGGCTTGCCGCGACGCATGTCGTCGTCGTCCATCGCCGGCAGGTCGTCATGAACGAGGCTGTAGACATGCACCGCCTCGATCGCGAGGCCGACGCGCAGTGCGCACTCCGGATCAACGGCGAACAGACGGGACGAAGCCGAAACAAGTAAAGGACGGAGCCTCTTGCCGCCACCGATCGCCGCGTGGCGCATCGCTTCATAGAGCGGCCGCCGGCTGTCCTCGGGCGGCGTCAGCAGCAGGTCGAAGCGGGCGTCGATCTCCCGCGCGATGGCGGCGATTTCGGAGGCGAGGCGGTCGCTCATCCGTTCAGCCCGCGTCGAAGGGCTCGGTCCCCCGCGGCGCGCCATCGGCACCGAGACTGATCTTCTCGATCCGTGCCTTGGCAGCGTTCAGGCGCTGCTCGCACAGCCGCTTGAGCGCATCGCCCTTGGCGTAGAGAGAGATCGACTGGTCGAGCGGAACCTCGCCCGATTCCAGCTGTCGGACGATCGTCTCAAGCTGCTTCAGGGCATCCTCGAAGGAGAGGTCGGCGATGGCGGCACTGTCCATGGGCGAGGCTTTTGGGCTGGCGCGCGCCGGGGGTCAAGCCGGGACTGGCGATGACGGCCGGGCCTTGGCGCGTCCAACGAAGCACGGGCCGGGACCGACGAACCGGGACCGGGCCGCCAGGACGGCGGCCCGTCGGGTGTCAGATCTTCTTGAACGGATCCTGGAAGGTCGCGCCGCCGAAGGTCGACGACTGGTCGGCATGGACTTCGTCCACGCGGCGCGCGGCCGCGTCACGCTGGGCACGGAGTTCCTCGATCAGGGCCTCCCGGTCGCCCTCCAGACGGGTGTCGGGAGCCGCCTCGATCCCGGCGGCCTTCGCCGCCTTGGCGACGATCGCGTCGAGTTCGCGCTGCGAGCAGAGGCCGAGCGTCACCGGATCCTTCGGAACGATGTTCGAGATGTTCCAGTGCGTCCGGTCGCGGATCGCGGCGATGGTGGTGCGGGTCGTGCCGATCAGTTTGGAGATCTGGCCGTCCGACACCTCGGGATGGTTGCGAATGATCCATGCGATGCCGTCGGGCTTGTCCTGACGCTTGGACACCGGCGTGTACCGCGGGCCCTTTGTGCGGCGCAGCTGATCGGGGCCCTTCTGCATCACCAACCGGTAATTGGCGTCCTTCTGGCCCTTCTCGATCTCGCTCATGGTCAGCTCGCCGGCGCGGACCGGATCGCGGCCGGTCAGCTTGGTGGCCGCCATGTCGTCGGCGATGGCCTGGATCTCGAGGATGTGCAGACCGCAGAACTCGGCGATCTGCTGGAAGCTGAGCGCGGTGTTGTCGACCAGCCACGAAGCGGTGGCGTGGGGCATGAGCGGCTGGGCCATGGCGGTCCTCCAAATAAAAGGGCCGCCCCTTCACGGAGCGGCCTGAGCGTGGCCATGATGTACTGAACCCGCAGGCGAAGCACAAGGCTGGACGTGCGAGGGCCAGTTCCGGCCCTGACGTCAGGCTGCCTGACGACTTCGCCCTGCGCCCTGAGGAACCAGCGCCGCAAGAAACTGCTCTGCGCTGCGGCGCCAGCCGAAGGTTGCTCCATAGGCTGCGGCAGCACCCCGTTCGCAGGTCAGCGCGCTGCGGATGGCCACCGACAGATCCTCGTCCATCGCGGAGGACGACGGATCGAGGACGTCGACGGGACCGGTCACCGGATAGGCAGCAACTGGCGTACCGCAGGCCAGTGCCTCGATCATCACCAGCCCGAACGTGTCGGTCCGGCTCGGGAAGACGAACACATCGGCTCCGGCATAAGCGGAGGCAAGCTCTTCGCCATGCAACGCGCCCAGGAAGACCGCATCGGGATAACGCCGTTCGAGCGCAGCCCGGGCGGGCCCATCTCCGACCACGACCTTGGTGCCCTCGGCGTCGGCCGACAGGAAGGCCTCGACATTCTTCTCGACGGCGACGCGGCCGACATAGAGCTGGATCGGGCGTGGCAAGATGGCAAAGGCCGGGTGCGCCGAGCGGTCGGGGCGGAACAGTGCGAGATCGACGCCCCTGCCCCAGCGCCGCACCGGCCCGATCCCGCGCGCATCGAGGACCGCCTCGATCGAAGGCGTCGACGCCAGGATCGCGGCGGACGGCGCGTGGAACCAGCGGATATAGCGCCAGAACCAGTCGGCCGGCATGCCGGTACGCTCGGCGACATAGTCGGGAAACTGGGTGTGATAGGCGCTGGTGAAGGCGAGGCGGCGCGACAGGCAATAGCGGCGAGCCGCGAGACCGATCGGCCCCTCGGTCGCTACATGGATGGCGTCGGCGCCGAACTCCGCGATGCGGCGGCCGACGCCACCATGGGTGGTCAGCGCCAGCCGGATCTCGGGATAGCTGGGACAAGGCAATGTGCGAAACTGGTCGGGCGCGATGACGCAGACCTCATGGCCCATCGCCGCGAGTTCGGCGGTGACCGCCTGGAGCGTCCGGACGACGCCGTTGACCTGCGGCGCCCAGGCATCGGTGGCGATCGCGATGCGCATGTCAGGCCGCCATCGCCGGAGCGATCTCACGCCGGGCGGCGATCTCGTCGGCCCAGTGAAGCACCTCGAGCCGGCCGTCGAAATGCTCGACCAGCGCCGTGCAGCCTTCGACCCAGTCGCCATCGTTGTAGTAGACGATCCCGCCGAAATCGCGGATCTCTGCGGTGTGGATGTGTCCGCAGACGACGCCGTCGACGCCACGATCGCGCGCTTCGTGCGCTACCGCTTCCTCGAAGCGGGAGATGAACTCGACCGCATTCTTGACCTTGTTCTTGGCGTGCTTGGACAACGACCAATAGGGCAGATCGAGCCGCTGGCGCACCGCGTTGATCACGATGTTCAGCCGCATCAGCCCCGAATAGGCAGCGTCCCCCAGAAAGGCGAGCCAGCGGTGGCACATCACGACCGCGTCGAACTCGTCGCCATGGGTCACCATCAGCCGCCGGCCGTCGGCGGTCTCATGGACAGCGTTGCGCCGAATCTCGATCCCGCCGAAGGTCAGGCCCGAAAACTGACGGAACATCTCGTCATGATTACCGGGGATGTAGACAACCCGCGTGCCGCGCTTGGCGCGCTTCATTACCCGCCAGACGATATCGTTATGCGCCGAGGGCCAATACCAGCTGCGGCGCAGCTTCCAGCCATCGATGATGTCGCCGACCAGGTACATCGTCTCGCTGTCGGTCGAGTCGAGAAAGTCGATGAGCATCTGCGCATTGCAGCCGCGCGTTCCCAGGTGGACGTCGGAAATCCAGATCGTCCGGAAACGCTTTCGCTTCCTGTCGGCTTCCGGAATGGTCGGACGCAGATCCTGAAAGTCCGCGATCCGGGTGATGGCATTCATCGCTCGTCTCCTGGCTGGATGACGTGCGAAGCCTATGATTCAACATTGTTACAGCCGCCTTGGAGTTTCGCTTACGCCTTTGTGACAGCTGCTGAGGCTGCGTCTCAAATGTCCGCAACAAATCCCGCCTGCTTCAAGACGATAGCCCGACAAGGTCAGAGCCGGGGAGAAGTCAGTTTCTGTCCGGTACAGGAGCGGCTAAGCGCGTGCCGAAGCAAAAGGGAGACGCGGACATGCGGGTCTATGGCGATTCGATCTCGGGCAATTGCCTGAAGGTCAAATGGACGGCAGCGATTCTCGGCATCGCGATCGAGTGGATCGAGACGAGCGTGCTCGACGGATCGACACGAACGGCGGGCTTCCTCGAATTGAACCCGGCCGGCCAGGTGCCTCTTCTGGTCCGCGACGATGGTCGCAGCCTGGCGCAGTCGAATGCGATCATGCTCCATCTGACGGAAGGCAGCGCCCTCGTGCCGGCGGACCCGTTCCTGCGCGCGAAGATGTATGAGTGGCTGTTCTGGGAACAATATAGCCACGAACCCTATGTGGCCGTGGCGCGCTTCCAGATGCATTATCTGGGCAAGGCGCAGAGCGAACTGGAGCCGAAGATCGTGGAGCGCGGCAAGGCTGCGCTCGCCCTCCTCGACCGCCATCTCGCAGAAGCCGACTGGCTGGTCGGCGACGCGCTTACCCTCGCCGACATTGCGCTCGTCGCTTACAGCCGCGTCGCGCATGAAGGCGGGTTCGACCTTGCCGACTATCCGGCGCTGCAACGCTGGATCGCCCGGGCCGAAGCCGCCCTCTCGATCTGAGCAGCAGATGCACCGCCCCGGTCATCGACCGGAGCGGTGCTACCGTGCGGAATGCGGGTCAGGCGGCCTTCTGGTTCTCGCGCAGCCAGGCAAGGACGTTATCCGGCGAGCTGACGCCATAAGGGTCTTCGTCCGAACCGTCGTCGTTGATTCCCGGCTCCTCGAACCAGGCGACGACGCGGCCGTCCTCGACCACCATCGAATAGCGCCACGAGCGATCGCCGAAGCCGAGATGATCCTTCTTGATCAGCATGCCCATGCGGCGGGTGAAGTCACCCGAGCCATCGGGGAGCATCTTGACCTTGTCGACGCCCAGATGCTTGCCCCACTGGTACATGACGAAGGCATCGTTGACCGACAGGCAGTAGACGTCATCGGCACCGGCCGCGCGCAGATCGTCATAGGAACGCTCATAAGCCGGGCACTGCTCGGTGCTGCAGGTCGGCGTGAAGGCGCCGGGAAGGGCGAAGACTACCACGCGGCGCCCCTTGAACAGTTCACCCGTGTGGATGTCCTGCCAGCGGAAGGGATTGGGTCCGCCGACGCTTTCGTCGCGGACGCGGGTCTTCAGGGTAACGTCGGGAACGGTGCGGCCCAGCATCGATAATCTCCTTGATCTGCGGTGACAGCCCTATGCCGGAGCCGCACTGATCGATCCAATTGGATTATCTTCTCTCAGTTATCGATTTTCTGACAGGGTCGATCTTGCGCGGCTCGGTAGGTCCCAAACGCGCAATGGCAGATCGAGTGCCCGAACGCGCCCCGGCGCGCCCGACAGCGGGATCAGGTAATCGGACCTTCGGCACGCCCCTGAACGAACTGGTCCACATAAGGATTGCCGCTGTCGTAGAGCCGGTCGCGCGGACCGGTCCAGACGATCCGCCCCTGATAGAGCATGGCGACGCGGTGCGCGATCTTGCGCGCCGACGCCATGTCATGGGTGATGGTCAGCGCGGTCACGCCCAGTTCCTCGACCAG
This sequence comes from Rhizorhabdus sp., assembly GCF_018006725.1. Lineage (GTDB taxonomy): Bacteria > Pseudomonadota > Alphaproteobacteria > Sphingomonadales > Sphingomonadaceae > Rhizorhabdus. The sequence continues at coordinate 1,004 of NZ_JAGMXV010000190.1, read as the reverse complement.
TTCGACGATCAGGTCGTTGATCACGTCGGCGCGGATCGGGTCGAGGCCGGTCGTGGGTTCGTCGAAGAAGATGATCTCCGGGCGCGGCGCGATGGCCCTCGCCAGCGCGACCCGCTTCTGCATACCACCGGACAATTCGCTGGGACGAAGATCGAGGATCTTCGCGTCCAGGCCGACGCGCTCCAGATTCTCGGTCGCGATGCGCCGCATGTTTGCGGCATCGCGCATCCGGCCCTGGGTCAGGGCGAAGGTGACGTTGCGCCAGATGGGAAGCGAGTCGAACAGCGCCGATCCCTGGAACAACATGCCGAACTTCGCGCGGGCGCGCTCCAGTTCGCGGGTCGACATCGAGGCGAGATCGTCGCCATCAACGCGAATTTCGCCACGATCCGGACGGATCAGGCCGAGGATGCATTTGAGCATTACCGACTTGCCGCTGCCCGACTGACCGATGATGACCATCGATTCCCCGCGCTCGATCGTGAGATCGACACCATCGAGCACGCGGTTCGGGCCGAATGCCTTGCCGACGCCCTGGAGAATGATCTTGGGTTCGCTTGCCATCAGCCGAAGGCCACCAGCGTGATGATCATGTTGCTAAGCAGGATCAGGATGAAGGCCGACACGACCGCGTCGGTCGTCGCGCGGCCGACGCCGGCCGCGCCGCCTTGCGCCTTGAACCCGTGATAGCAGCCCATCAGCGCGATGAAGAAGCCGAAGAAGGCGGATTTGACGATCGCCATCTGCAGGTCGGTGGCGGTCAGGTACTGGCGTGTCGTCTGCAAATAGCCGATCGCGTTGAAGTCCAGCTTGTAGACTGCGACGAAATAGCCGCCGAAAATGCCGATCGCGTTGGCGATCAGAACCATCAGCGGGATCGCGATCAGCGCAGCGATCAGACGCGGTGCGATCAGGTAGCGATAGGGATCGGTGCGCAAGGTCGTCAGCGCGTCGAGCTGCTCGGTCACACGCATCGTGCCGAGGTCGGCGGCCATCGCCGACGA
>NZ_JAGMXV010000189.1 GCF_018006725.1 Rhizorhabdus sp. | reverse complement strand
TGCCTGTCAATCTAAAACCGTACATGGTGGTTCAAGAAAGGAGTGATGCGAATGCGAGTGAAAACTGACGCACGGCGTAACGCGATTTTGGCAGCGGCGACGGACATATTCCGCGAGGTTGGTTACGGGGTCAGTACATAGAACGGACCCAGATATACGCTAAGCGCCGACAGCCCCGCTCAGGTGTCGGCAAACACCTGTTTATCGCACATCGCTGACCGCAATTTGCGATTGATGAGAGCGTTAGCGTCTGAAGCGGTGTGTCAGCCGGTTTCGTCGGTCTGCCTTTGCCACTCCGCCAGAATTATTCGCTATCTGACTCCCAAGGGCTTTCTCAATGCCCGCCACTCATGTCGATCGGGCCCTTCGGCTTTGGCGCGAACCAGATGATCGCTGCGGCGAAAGCGAAGCATATCGCGATAGCGGCGAACATGTTGAGGGTCGCTAGCATCGTACTCTGACTTTCGACCATCCCGGTCAGCATGGCTGTCGCGCTTCCATGCGACATGCCTTGTGCCGTCATCGCGTCGAGCGTGGCTTGCCCTTGCGACATCGCACCGGCCAGCTCGGTCTGATTTTCCCGCGCTGCGCCGCCCCACCCGGTCTGCACCAGCGAGGCCGCGAAGGCGCCTCCCACCGTGCGCATGAAGTTGGAGATGCCGGCGGCATCGGCCTGCTCGTCAGGGTCGACGGTGGCCATGCACAGACCCGTGACCGGGATGAAGAACATCATCAGGAACGGCCCAGTCGCGAGCATCGGCCAAGCCATCTGCGCGAAGGTCATGTCCGGCGTGAAACCCATACGCCATACCGATATCAGACCAAGCCCGAGGATTCCGACTGAAACAATCAGCCGCGCATCCATCTTTTCGGCGAACTGCCCGATCACGGGTGAGCTGAGGACCGCCAGGATGCCCATGATGCCGGTGGCATAGCCCGCCCACGTCGCTGTGTAGCCCATATTCTGCTGGAGCCAGAGCGGGATCAGCACGACCGTCGCGAAGAAGGCGCCGAATGCTACTGAATAGGTAAGCGAAGCGGCCACGAACCCGCGGTGACGGAAGACACGTAGGTTCACGATCGGATGCCTCTCGGTCAGTTCCCAGATCAGGAAAGCGACGAACCCGATCGCGGCGATGATCGCCAGCGCGCGAATCTCATTGGCGGCAAACCAGTCATGGTTGCGGCCTTCGTCGAGCATGATTTGCAGCGCTCCGACCCAGATGATCATCAGGATGAGGCCGATCACATCGATCCTTGCCTTGACGATTTCCTCGATCTGGCCCCGGAACAGATAGAGCAACCCTATTCCCCCGGCCATGGCGACCGGCACATTGATGAAGAATATCCACTCCCACCCGACATTGTCGGAGATGGTGCCGCCCAGAATAGGCCCCGCGATCGGGGCAACCGTGGTCGTCATCGCCCAGATGATCATCGCCACCGACGCCTTCTCGGGCGGAAAGATGCGCAGCAGCAGCGTCATCGAAAGCGGTATGATCGTGCCGCCGGCCAACCCCAGCAGCACGCGCGCCCCGATCAGCATGCCAAGCGTGCTGGACAGGCCGCATAGAAGCGAGAGAATTCCGAACAGGAGATAGGAGGTTATGAAGACCCGCTGCCCGCCAAAGCGACGCGAAAGCCATCCGGTGAGCGGTACGGTTATCGCTTCCGCAACCGCGTAGGAGGTGATCACCCAGGTCGCCTCCGACACGGATACGCCGAGCGAGCCCGCAATATGCGGGATCGAGACATTGGCAATGGTCGTATCCAGCACGACCAGGAAGTTGCCCATGCCGATCAAAATCGCGGCAAGGATAAGCTTGCCACCCGTCAAGGGTTGAACTGCGGTGACTCCAGATTCTGCAGCAGCGTCGGCCATGGCTCAGTCCACGATCAATTGGAGACGTCGATGTCGGCTGTCATCGACAGCCCGACCCGCAACGGATGTTCGGTGAGCTGCCGGGGATCGAGCCTGATCCTGACCGGGAGGCGCTGGACCACCTTGATCCAGTTGCCGGTGGCGTTTTGGGCAGGTACGACCGCGAAGGCCGATCCCGTTCCGCCGGAAAAGCCCACGACCGTGCCACGATATTCGACATCGCTGCCGTAGAGATCGGAGGTGAGCGTCACGGGCTGACCGCGCTTCACCTTCCTGAGCTGCCCTTCCTTGAAATTGGCATCCACATAGACCGCGTTCACAGGGACCACGACCATCAGGCTCGCTCCGGCCTGCACGCGTTGGCCGACCTGGACCTGGCGGCGGGACACCACACCATCGACCGGGGCGCGGATGACGGTACGATCGAGATCGACGCGCGCCTGGTCGCGTGCGGCGCGTGCGGCAAGGACCTCCGGATTATCCTCCGGCGCTGCCCGGTCGATCAGCGCGCGATTGGCGTCACGGCTGCCGATCGCGGCGGTGCGGTTCGCGGTCGCCTGAGCGCGCCCGGCGTCAGCATCCTTGAGCCGCGCGAGCGCCGTGCTGTAAGCATTGCGAGCGCTCGTCAATTCATCGCCGGAGACCGAGCCGGAAGCAGCAAGCGCTTCCCGACGATCAAGATCGATCCTTGCTCGCGACAGATCGCCCCTGGCGACAGCAAGCTGGGCGTCTGCCCGTGTCTCGTCTGCGGCGCGCGCCGCGACCTGGGCACCGAGACCGCTGTCGGTCGCGACAAGACCGCGTATCCGCCGCTCGGTGGTCGCCAACTCCGCCTCTGCGCGCGCCAGCGTCAGTCTGGCATCGGTGTCGTCGAGCCTGACCAATATATCGCCGCGCTTGACCGGCAGCGCATCGTCCACGAGCACATCATGGACGGGTCCGCTGATCAGCGGCGTGACCTGCGCCACATTGGCGCCGACATAGGCATTGTCGGTTTCGACATGGCGTGAAGCAATCAAGACGTCATAAGCAAGATAGCCACCTCCAAGAATGGCGACTGTCGCTCCAAGGCCGATAAACAGCTTCTTGCGCTTCGCGTTCTGCGGACCGGCGGGCGGTTCCTCGGTGTAGGTGAGTTCGTTCATCGAAAGGGTTCCTCTTCAGGATCGAAAACCGCCGCCCAGCGCGCGCGCGAGCGCGACATCGAGGGCGAAAGCGCGGGCCTGCAGCGTTGCGACGGTGCGGCGGGTGGAAATGAGCGCGTCTTCCGCCACGAGTACGTCCAGCGAAGTGGCAAGACCGCCGCGATAGCGGTTGTTGGCGACCGCCCAGGCCGCACTTGCAGCGCGCTCGGCATCGCGGGCTCGGTCGAGCCGCTGGCCAAGCGCGCGTTCGCTGGCGGCGGCATCGGCGATTTCGCGCAGCGCCTGTATAAGCGCACCGTCATATTGTGCGACGGCCTCGCGATAGTCGGCTTCCGAGGCTCGGTAGCGGCCGCGCAGGCTTCCGCCGTCAAAGATCGGCAGGCTTATCGCAGGGCCGACTGTTCCGAACTCGGAGCCGGACTTGAACACATTGTCCAGGCCCAGCGCCTGCAATCCGATCAGTCCGGCTAGATTGATATTGGGGTAGAAGGCTGCACGCGCTTCCTTGATCCGGCTCGCGGCCGCTTCGCTGCGCAACCGTGCGGCGATGATGTCAGGACGACGGCCGATCAGTTCGGCGGGCAGATTGGCGGGCAGGCCGAAGTCCTCGCGGGCGATTGGAGCAGGCCGCGTGATGGTAAGGCCGCGATCCGGCCCAGCGCCGAGCAGCACTGCGATGCGATTGCGCGCCAGAACAAGCGCTTCGTCGAGCGCGGCCAATTCGCCCTGCGAGGTCGCCAATGCTGACCGGGCGCGTTCGACAGCGCCCGCGTTTTCGAGCCCTTCCGCCTTGCGGCCTTCCATCAGTTCGAGCGTACGCCCACGCACCTCGACAGCGCGCGCAGCGGCATCGCGCTCGGCATGGAGAGATCCCAGGTCCGCATAAGCGGCGGCGATTCCGGCAGACACGGCCAGTCGCGCTGCAGCCGCCTCCGCTCCGGCAGCCGCCGCACTTGACCGCGCCGCGCCTAGTGCTGCCCGGTTCTTGCCCCAGAAATCCAGCTCCCAATCTAGCCGGAGTGTTGCAACACCATAGTCGGGCCAGCCCTGGGGCGCGAATTCGCGCGGGAAGAGATAGTTGTAGCTCTGCTTGGTCGCACCGGCTTCAGCATTCGCATTGAGCGAGGGCAGCAGGCGGCTGCGGGTCTCCCCGACCAGCGCCTGGGCGCGGGCGAACCGGGCCTCGGCGACGCGCAAATCGGTGGCGCCCACCAGTCCTTCCGCAATCAGCCCCGAAAGCTGAGCGTCGCCAAAATCCTCCCACCAGTGATCTGACGGCCAGGCAGCGTCCGGCGCGGCAAAGCTGTTCACGCTAGCTATGCTCTCAACGGCTGCTCGCGCAGGCAATGCGCTTTTCTGTGGCAGGGTTGCGCAACCGCCCAGCAGGAGCGCGGCGGTGAGTACCGCCATTCCCCCGCGCTTTTTCACAAGCGACTCCATACCGAACTCCAAAACCATACAGTTCGGTCATTTATGAGCAGGCCCTTGTGCCTGTCAATCTAAAACCGTACATGGTGGTTCAAGAAAGGAGTGATGCGAATGCGAGTGAAAACTGACGCACGGCGTAACGCGATTTTGGCAGCGGCGACGGACATATTCCGCGAGGTTGGTTACGCGCGCGCAAGCATGGCGATGATCTCGGCGCGGCTCGGTGGATCGAAGGGCACGCTATATGGATATTTCAAATCCAAGGAGGAGTTGTTCGGCGCGGCGATGATGGAGGTTATGGAGGGGCAGGCGGCAGACGCGGTGCGCCTCCTTGATGCATCTGAACCCGATATCGCCCTCGTCCTGCGCCGGTTCGGGATGGCTTATCTGGCCTTGCTGACATCTGCTGATGCGGTAGCGATCATGAGGACGGCGATTGCCGAGGGCGCAAACTCGAAGCTGGGAAAGAGCCTCTACGACGCGGGTTGCGGAGGCACATGGGCTGAAGTGAAGACCTATCTCACTCAGTTGCAGACAAGCGGGGCAATCCGTGGTGCTGATAATCGGTTCGTGGCAGCTCACCTCAAGGGTTTGCTCGAAGCGGGGATCATCGAACCGCCGTTGTACGGAGCGGAGCCATGGTTCGACACCGAGCAATCGGTTGCCTTTGCAGTAGATGCGTTTCTCCGTGCCTATGCGATCTAGCTTGATCGAAAAGGAGCGCCCCCACTGCTTAGCTATGACGGCAAACACATGTTTTCGGACACCCTTGGGTGATCCCTCGGCTTTGGTCGGCAATCCTGCGCCTGAATAGTCGACAAACCCTGTCGCTTTGACGTAGTGTACGACAAAGTGGTTTTGAGGGTTTTTCGTACATGCTGGTCGGATATATGCGAGTGTCATCGGCCGATGATCGCCAAACTGTCGATCTTCAGCGCGACGCTCTGGTCGCGGCGGGTGTCGATCCGCGTAATTTGCATACTGATAAGGCATCGGGAGCACGCGACGATCGACCGGGCCTGAAGGACTGCCTCGATTATTTGAGTGCGGGTGATACGCTGATCGTGTGGAAACTCGATCGGCTTGGGCGATCGTTGCCGCATTTGCTGGCGATCGTCACTGACCTGAAGGCGCGTGGCATCGCGTTCCGTTCGCTGACTGAGCAGATGGATACGAACACGCCGCACGGCGAACTGCTATTTTCGCTGTTCGGCGCGCTGGCGCAATATGAGCGCGCGCTGACGCGCGAGCGGGTGATGGCGGGACTGGCGGCTGCAAAGCGTCGAGGGCGCCAGGGTGGACGGCCTCCCATGATCGACACTGAGACCCTTGAACGGATTACTGCCGCGCTTGATGGCGGAGCAAGCAAGGCATCCGTTTGTCGCACCTTCAAGGTGCCGCGTTCGACCTTGATTGGCACTCTTGCCCGGATCGGTTGGGCGCCGCCCGCTAGAGCCTAACCCGATGCCTCGTCGCGCCGTGCTGTCGGACGAGCAACGCATGGCGTTGCTCGCACTTCCCGATGATGAAACCACGCTCGTTCAGCACTGGACGTTGAGTGAGGATGACCTGGCTATCATCGTGCGCCGCAGGCGACCGCATAATCGTCTGGGTTTCGCGATCCAGCTATGCGCGCTGCGCTATCCCGGCCGTTTGCTGCGCCCGGGCGAATTGATCCCCGATACGCCGCTCGCGTTCGTCGCCGAGCAATTGCAGATCGCGCCCGAGGTGCTGGCCGATTATGCGACGCGCGGCCCGACCCGGTACGAACAGCTCGATGCGCTGCGCGAGGGCTTTGGGTTCACACAGTTCAGCCGGCCATTGCGAGCGGCGTTGCAGGAATGGCTGCTGCCGATTGCGCTGACGACGACCAGCGGGGCTGGGCTGGCACGGTCGCTACTAGGCGAGTGCCGACGACGGCGCATCATCGTACCTGGCATCAGTTCGGTCGAACGGATGGTTGCGCAGGCGTTGCTCGACGCCGAGCGCCACGTCGCCGAGCATCTGACCCGAGGGCTGGAGACTGGGCAACGCCGTCTGCTTGACGCCCTTCTTCTGCCTCACGCCGGCACGAACCTCAGCGGCCTCGGATGGGTGCGGCAGCCGCCCGGCAAGCCCGGTCGCAAGACGTTCGCCGTCATCATCCGGCGGCTAGCTCTGCTGCGCGATATCGGGATCGATCCCGATATCGCGGCAGGCATACATCCCGAACGCCTGCGACGCCTCTGTCAGGAAGGGGCTCGGCTGACGGCGCAACATGTCCGGACGCTGCAAGCAACGCGGCGCCGTGCGACGCTGGCGGCAACCGTACTCGAAACCATCGTCACGCTTACCGACGATGCGGTGCTGATGTTCGACCGCCTGCTGGGTCAGATGTTTCGGCGCGAGCAGAACGGTGCAGACACAGCGCTCAAGCGCGACCGGCGCACCATCAATGGTAAAATCCGGCTACTCGCCCGGCTCGGCGATGCCCTGCTCACTGCCAAAGTGTCGGGCGGCGACATCGGCGCCGCGGTCGAGGCCGTAGTTGGATGGGACGATCTCGGCCGTGAAGTCGATGAAGCCCGCAAGCTGATCCGCCCCGATGCCGTCGATCCCGTTACGATCGCCGCTACCAACTACCCCGTCCTCCGACAGGTCGGTCCCTTGTTCATCGCCTCGTTCACGTTCGGAGCGGTCCCGGCCTGCCATACGCTCGCGCGAGCAGTCGCTATCATGCGCGACCTTCATCTCGGTCGCCTGAAAAAACTGCCGCCGGATACGCCGGTTGCCTTCATTCGGCAGGCCTGGCGTCGCGCGATCGGCCCCGGCATTCCCGATCGCAGAGTTTATGAATTTTGCGTCCTGGTCGAGCTTCGGGACAGGCTTCGTGCCGGCGACATGTGGGTCGAGGGAAGCAGACGCTATCGTGCCGTCGAGCAACAGCTTATTCCTGGCCCGGTATTCGCCACCATGCGGGCAGCCGGCCCTTTGCCGATTCCGGCACCTGATACGGCCGATGCCTGGCTAGCCGAACGGCGTACCCGGCTCGCCCGTAGATTGGCAGAGGTCGAGCGAAAAGCGGAGACGGATACGCTGGAAGACGTACAACTCAGCCTCGGCAAGCTGCGGATTTCGCCGTTGAAGGCGGTCACGCCGGCTGAAGCGGATAGCGCCCTTGCGCCGCTTTACGCCCATCTTCCCGCGATCCGCATCACCGATCTCCTTGCTGAAGTCGATCGATGGACCGGATTCAGCCAGTGCTTTACGCATCTGCAAAGCGGTCGGGTTGCCGATGAACCCCGCGCTATCCTCACGGCGGTGCTCGCCGATGCAACCAATCTTGGTCATACGCGCATGGCTGAAGCCTGCAATCTCGTGACCCAACGCCAACTCAGCTGGCTCGCCTCGTGGCATTTACGCGAGGAAACCTACGGTCGGGCTCTCGCCAGGTTGGTCGATGCCCAGCACACCGCGCCACTCGCCGCCCTGTTTGGGGCCGGGACATCGTCCAGTTCGGATGGTCAGAACTTCCCGCTCGATCGCCGTGCCCAGGCGACCGGTGCGGTCAATCCGCACAAGGGCGCGGAGCCTGCCGTCTCCTTCTACAGCCATGTCTCGGATCGCTACGCGCCGTTTCATTCCACCGTCATCTCCGCATCCGCGAGCGAGGCGGCGCAGGTGCTGGACGGGCTGCTCCATCACGGTGCTGATCTGCACATCGAGGAGCATCACGTCGATGGTGGGGGCATTTCCGACCATGTATTTGCGCTATGCCATCTACTCGGATTCCGGTTTGCGCCGCGCATACCGAATATCTCCGCGCGCCGGCTTTACCTGTTTGACGGCATCGAACCCGGCCCCGATATTGCGCCGCTCCTCGCGGGCAAGGTCGATGAGGGCCTGATCGCTGCCCATTGGGACGACGTGCTGCGCTTGGGCACCTCGATCCGCACCGGCGTCGTGAGTGCGTCAATCATGCTGGAACGGCTTGGCTCCTATCCCCGCGCCAATGGCCTGGCCTTGGCACTGCGCGAGATCGGCCGCGTCGAGCGCACCCTGTTCACGCTCGATTGGATCGAACAACCCGAACAGCGGCGTCGCGCGACCCGCGAACTCAACAAGGGTGAGGCCGAAAATGCGCTGAAACGCGCCATCTTTTTCCACCGGATCGGCCGTATCCGCGATCACGCATTGCAAGCCCAGACCCATCGAGCGAGCGCACTCAACCTCGTCGCCGGTGCTATCGTCCTCTGGAATACGACCTACATGCAAGCCGCCCGCATGCATCTTGCCAGTCTAGGCCGGTCGATCCCGCCGGACCTGCTGCAACACCTTTCGCCGCTCGGATGGCAGCACATCAACCTCACCGGCGATTATCTTTGGACCGACCCCGATGCGCCATCGCCGGCCCTCAGGCCGCTTCGCCAGATGCACGCCGTCGAAGGCCCGGCGAAACCTTAGCGTATATCTGGGTCCGTTCTATGTACCGCCCCCAAGGT
>NZ_JAGMXV010000461.1 GCF_018006725.1 Rhizorhabdus sp. | reverse complement strand
CCCCTCCTCATTCCAGACGACCCCCGCGGAACCGGGGCGGTCAGACCTGCTCCCCATCCCCTCGCTACATCAGATGGCGGGGTCCCCATGGCTGCCCTCGCTCTTGGGCCTCCGGACAAAATCCTGCGGCTTTCGACCTCAGGCGAGGGTCTGCAATCGATTTCCCGCACCTTCATTCCTGAGCCCGACGTCAGCACCGTGGTAGTGCGCTACAAATTTGTGACAAGCGAAGTCCCTGGTGGCTATTTTGGAACAAAATATAACGACTATTACAGCCTGACCCTGCGATCACATGCTGGCCAAGTCAAAATTGACAGCAACAGCATGAACAATCTGGGTCTTGCCGCATTCGACGCCAATGGTGCCACGGCTTGGCGCGAGTTGGCCCTCCCCGTCAATCCGAATGGCGACACGGTTCAGATTATCGCCGGCGTTGCCAATATTGGTGACGGATCCTATGATTCGCAGCTACTGATCGACTATGTAAAGGAAAAGAACTTCAGTATTGAGAGCGTGAAACTCAAGGACATCGACGATGTCGATCTCAAATTCTTGAGTGTGGGGGATTCGAACCCCTATTTTCACGGAATAAATCCGATTTATGGAACCATTACGCTGAAGGGCAAGGCCACCACCAAGCTCAGCTCCTTGGAACTGGAGATAATTCAAGATGGTGAGGTCGTAGCCAAAGCCGGCCTCCACTCAGATGCCGCCGCCATTCTCATCGGCCAGGAGTTCGGCTCCGACAAGACCCTGGCGATCACCTTATCTGACAACCTGTTTGATCTGCCTGTCTCCGAAGCGGAAAAAGTTGACGATAGCGCCAATGGCAAACTCACCTTGCGCGTGGTGGCCCAATCAACCGACGGTGAGACGGTCCAGAAGGATTATGAAACCCCTGTCCAGATCCTCACCCGCTTTACCGACAGCAACCGTTATGGTCAGCGCGACGAGGGGCGCGGTGGGGATGACTGGGCCCTGCCTTTCACCGTCGAACTCGCCGAGCATTTCACAAGCGTAACCTACGGCGATTTCAGCAATATCAATGCAGGATCATTCAAGCCCGATCATGAAACCCATGAAAATGGCCGCCATCTTGATGGCTGGTTCGATGGCTACAATGCCCGCAACGGAGCAACCGCGGACAAGATGATCGACTATCTCAACGATCCCGATTATGGTTCTCACATCAAGACAGTTTATGTGACCTTTAGCAAATCCGGAGGAAATACAAGCTTCTGGAATGCGATCAAAGACATTGAACTAGACGACGGCCGCATGGCTAAGGATGTAATATTGCCTCTCAGCAATCACGATACGCATTTTCACTGGATAATATATTAGTTTTGATATGGCAAAAGGCGGAGTATATTAGAGCCAGACTCGTCCGGATTGAATCGAGAGGGATTCCCAAATCGGTTGCGAAGTGATTCAAGCTTCTTGCTGGGCGGAGGCCAGCAGGGATGGCAGCTTCGCTTTCGTTGGATCTCCGTCGTAGGGTTCTGGCCGCAGTCGCCGACGGGCTGTCGCATCGCGCCGCGGGCGAGCGTTTTGCCGTGAGCGCGGCAAGCATCAGCCGCTGGCGTGCCCTGGAGCGTGAGCAAGGGGATGCCCGGCCGAAGGCTATGGGCGGTGACCAGAGATCCCATCATGTCGACGCCCACAAGGAGGCGATCCTCGCGGCTCTGGGCCCGGAGCGTGATCGTACGATTGATGAGGTGCGTACCATCCTGCGCGACGAAAAGGGCCTGGTGTTTGGCTTCGGCGCGATCCAGCGCTTCTTCAAACGCCACGCCGTCACGCGCAAAAAAAGACGGCCCACGCCACGGAGCAAAACCGCCCGGATATCCTGACGCGCCGCGAGGCTTGGTTCGAGAGTCAACTCGACCTTGATCCGGAGCGCCTCGTCTTCATCGATGAGACCTGGGCCTCTACGAACATGGCTCGTCGGCACGGTCGCTGCCTGCGCGGTGAGCGGCTTCGGATCGGCGTTCCCCATGGCCACTGGAAGACCACGACCTTCGTCGGCGCCCTGACCCTTCGCGGTTTCATCGCGCCCTGGGTCCTCGACGGGCCGATTAACCGCGACGCCTTCGAGACCTATGTTGCCAAGGTCCTCGTGCCGGAGCTGAGGCGAGGCGACATCGTCGTCATGGACAACCTGTCGAGCCACAAGGGGCCACGCGTACGCGAGATGATCGAGGCCGCAGGCGCCGAGCTCAAATACCTCCCGCCCTACAGCCCCGACTTCAATCCAATCGAGAACGCCTTCGCCAAACTCAAGGCGCTGCTCAGAAAGGCCGCCGAGCGAACCGTGGAAGGGCTCTGGGCCGCGATCGGCCGCCTCATCGACCACTTCCCACCCGCCGAATGCCGAAACTACTTCTACGCAGCGGGGTACGATGCAACCTGATCGAATGGCGCTCTAGAGCATTTTCCCATCATGTTGCATCATAGCCTGCGGCGGCAAAGTAGTTTCGGCACTCTTCGGGCTTGAAGAGATCGATCAACCGTCCGATCGCGGACCAGAGG
>NZ_JAGMXV010000188.1 GCF_018006725.1 Rhizorhabdus sp. | reverse complement strand
TTCGAGAAAGGCCGCAACGTACCGCTGTTCAAGGGCAATGCCCGGCGATCGATCAAGCTGCGCAACCATTATTACGGCCCCGGCGATCAGGGGCTGCCGGCGTCGCAGGCCTGGTACCAGCAGGGTCGCCGCGTCGCGGGATGGCTGCAAGGCGTCAATCCGCTCAGGGTGTCGGTGCCCTATGCCGCCGATGCTCCCGATCGACCCTATTTCGGGACCTTTCAGGTCGACAAGCTCCATGGCCACCAGTTTCCGGGCTGGGGCAGCCTGTTGTTCCGGACGCCCGAGTTCGCTTTCCTCGGCCATCGTTTCTGGGACCAGAACCGCCTCTATTCGAACGACATCATCGGCGATCAGTGGCTCGCGCTCTGGTCGTCGCGCGAGGGGGCCTGGGCCTATATGCACGCGGCGCTGGCCTGGAAGACCGCCAGCGCCGGCTCCACCCGGCTCTACAGCCGCAAGGACGTGCTCGATTTCGCCATGTTCGATTTCGAGGCCTTCCACGACCGCTATTATGCGAGCACGCCGGGCTTCCTGAACCCGCCCGACAATCTGATGCCCGAAGGCCGGGTTGACATGCGCCTCGCCGTGTTCGCGGCTGCGCCCTATTTCGGCATCGTCAATCAGGAGGAGGATCGGCTGCTGCACCAGCATGAGTTCGGCATCGGCTATTGGCTGACCGCGCTGGCAGCGGGCGAGAAGCTGGGGTTCAACGCGGCGCTGCGCGAAACGTCGTCGAAGGTACGGACGATCGTCGACTGGCTGATCCGGATGCACCGGATTCGCGTGGTCGGGCGGATCAACGAGGGCGCGCTGCACCCGCCGCTCGGCGGCACCGATTACATGCTCGGCATCTGGTCGGCCGACCATGTCCGCGCTGTGGGCGGCGACGTGTCCCGCCTGCCGCGCAGCTACCGCGATCTGGCCGGACTGTGGGGGCAGGCGCCCAGCTGGGATATCTTCATCGGCGATCAGGGGCCGATCCGGCGCGACGGGCAGTCGATGGACCAGCTTATCGCCGCGCCGTCCTGGCTGCGCTATCTGCTCGGCCAGGAAGGTGAGGATATCGTCGCCGCTCAGAAGACAGCCAATGCCTGGCGTGAGCAGAAGAAGGCGGAAGAGCTGAAGCGGGGCGAGATGGCCGGGGAGGGGTGGTTCCACTTCCTCCAGGCTACGAACAATCCCGCGCTGGCGGTGCAGCGCTGACCCCGGGTCCGGTCGTCATCACGCTGTCACGCACGCCGTTCAAGGCGTCTCCTGCCTATCGGGAGGGCGTCGAAACCGCCTTGTCATGCGCCGGGTTGTACTCGCCTCGCATGTTGCTATAGAGCGCGCCGACCGGCGGTCCTTTTTTGCGGGCGTGGCGGAACTGGTAGACGCGCTGGATTTAGGTTCCAGTATCGCAAGATGTGGGGGTTCGAGTCCCTTCGCCCGCACCAGCTTCCGCCCTTGGCGCGCGAAGCGGGATCGACCAAGATTTTCTCGAGATAGAGGTTGGATGCGACCCATGCAGACTGTCGAAACGCTCAATGAGGGCCTGAAGCGCGCCTACACGCTGACGATCCCCGCCAATGATGTCGCCCAGCGCATCGAAGCCGAGATCAAGTCGATCGCGCCGCAGATCCGCATGCCCGGCTTCCGCCCCGGCAAGGTTCCCGCCAACCTCATCAAGAAGATGCATGGTCCGGCGATCGAGCAGGACGTGCTCAACAAGGCGGTGCAGGACGGCGTCCAGCAACTGCTGGCCGAACAGAAGCTCCGCCCCGCGATGCAGCCTTCGGTCGAGCTGGTCGACGGCGAATATGAGGCCGGCAAGGACGTCGCGCTGAAGGTCGAGCTCGAAGTGCTCCCCGAAGTGCCCGCGCCCGCAATCGAAGGCCTCAAGCTTGAGCGCCTGACCGTTCCGGCCGCCGCCGAAGAGATCGACAGCCAGATCGAGCGCATCGCTTCGCAGCAGAAGCAGTATCAGGATGCCATGGAAGGCCATCCGGCCGTCGAGGGCGACCTGGTGGTCATGGACTTCGCCGGCAGCGTCGACGGCGTCGCCTTCGAGGGCGGCACCGGAACGGGCATGTCGGTCGAGCTCGGCTCGGGCCGTCTGATCCCGGGCTTCGAGGCGCAGCTGGAAGGCGTCAAGAAGGGCGAATCGCGCTCGCTGAACGTGACCTTCCCCGAAGATTATGGCGAGAAGTCGCTGGCCGGTAAGGCCGCGGTGTTCGAAGTCACCGTGACCGACGTTCGCGTCCCGGGCGAAACCAAGATCGACGACGAGTTCGCCAAGACGCTGGGCTTGCAGGGCATCGACCAGCTGCGCGAGCTCGTGAAGGGCCAGATCGAGCAGGAGCTCAACGGCCTGACCCGCACCCACATGAAGCGCAAGCTGCTCGACCAGCTCGCCGCCGGTCATGACTTCCCGGTTCCGCCGTCGATGGTCGAGGCCGAGTTCGCCCAGATCTGGCAGCAGCTGGAGCATGAAGCGACGCACGAGGAAGACCCCGAAGCCGCCCGCGCCGACATGGAGAAGGATCGCGACGATTATCGCGCCATCGCCGAACGTCGCGTCCGCCTCGGCCTGCTGCTGTCGGAGATCGGCCAGCAGAACGGCGTCGAGGTTAGCGCGCAGGAAATGCAGCGTCTGATCCAGCAGGCGGCCTTCCAGTATCAGCCGAAGGACCGCGAGCGCTTCGTCCAGTATCTGCAGCAGGATCCGATGGCCGCCGCCCAGCTGCGCGCGCCGCTGTATGAGGACAAGGTCATCGACTTCCTGTTTGGCAAGGCCGAGATCACCGACCGCGAAGTGACGCGCGAGGAACTGGAAGCCGCGATCGAAGCCGACGACGACACGATCGGCAAGGGCCACGTCCATGGCCCGGATTGCAACCACGATCACGACCATGACCATGGTCATGCCGAGCCGGCGAAGAAGCCTGCCGCCAAGAAGGCCGCTCCCAAGAAGGAGAAGGCCGACGAGGCAGCGGTAGAGGAAGCCGCTCCTGCGCCGAAGAAGGCCCCGGCCAAGAAGGCTGCCGCCGCCAAGGCCGAGGACGGCGAAGCCGCTCCGGCCAAGAAGGCGCCGGCCAAGAAGAAGGCCGCTCCGGCCGAGTAATCCGCCGGACGACAGTCAGCGAAAAGGCCGGGCAGCGATGTCCGGCCTTTTTGTTTGGGCTGATTATCGAGCGAGGTGCCTGCGGTGGATGATTGCCATCGAGAACAGCGCGAAGCCGCTCGCTATGGTCCACACGAACAACCGGTCCATGAACCAGGCGTGGATGGCCGTATGTTGCCACAACAGGCCTAGCATCCCCACAATGGCAAGGTTCGAGAGCAGCAGATGCACTGTCCGGGCGCGGAGAGTCGGATCGCCGCTCGCGAGCAGCATCCGTGCGCTCCAGGCGCCGAAGCCGATCGCGGTGGCAAGCATCGCGCCTGCGAGAACATGCATCCCGGCGGCCAGCGAGTTGAGCCCCTTCACCAGCGACTTGGCGAGCTTGACCGGGCCGAGGTCGGGCTGCTGTTGGCCCATCCCCAGACGGACACCGAGCTGTGAGGCGCTTTCGCGGAAGGATTCGAGGCCGAACACCGAGAGGGCAAGCAGCAGTTTCAAGGCCATGCAGGTGGCGATTGCCGCGCAGAACGAGGCCAGGGCTTCCACCACCTGTTCGGCGATCTCGCGCGGGGCGGCGTCGCGGAGAGCGAAAGGCAGGCCGCCAATGATGATCGCAAGGCCGAAAGGTATTCCACCGGTCAGGAATTCGAAGATCGCCGTCGCGGCGCCGAACACAGCGGCAGCGACCAGCGATGTCCGGCGCCCCAGTCCGCCCCGCGCAGACGCGACGGCGAGGAACAGCAGATAGACGAGGATGACGGCATCCGACGGCGCATGGCTCAACGACTGGCCATAGGATTCGAGGCCGAACCAGCGCGACAGGGCGAGAAAGACGATCAGCCAGACCAGGCTTTCGGTCGGTCGGTGACCCTTGGCCAGTGCCAGCATCGCGACCAGGATGCCCGCGAGAATGAGCAGCGACTGAAGGAGGTGATAGGCGGTGCGGATCTGCTCCACCGACGCGAGCGGCAGCAGATAGCGCGCCAGCATCGTGTGGCCGTGGACATATTGGTGGTAGAAGAGACCGGTTCGTCCGGCTTCATGATCGCCGAACGCATAAGCCCGCAGCGCGCCGCACATCGTCTCGTCGGTGCGCTGGACGGGTTTGACCGGGCTGACCGCCAACTGGTCCGCCGGCGCCTGCTGGTCGATCGCCATGTAGAGGATCAGGCAGTCATTATATTGGTGGCGTCCGATGTCGGTGTTGCCGACGAGCCAATCCTCGTTCTGCAGTGCGGCCGTGGCGAAGGCCTGCCTGACATGGGCTTCGGCTAGCGGCAGATTCCGGCCGAGGCTAGCGCGATTGGCGATAGCGAAGAGAAGGAACAGCAGAAGGCCGGCGATGATCCCGGTCGCGACCCCCAATGATCCCCTCCGCAAGAGGACAGCCAGCCGCATCGTCTTCAGCATCTATCAACCCCCAGCATGCCACCATCTTGCCGATCGGTTACGGCAGCGCCAGTGATTTCAGGACCCTCTTGAATCCCCGGCGGCAAAGGCCGATGTTGGGCAGGATACAAACCGAAGGACCAATTCATCCATGCAGAATCCGTTCGAAACCGGCCAATTCCTGAATCCGGAGTCTGGCGCGCTGGTTCCTGTGGTGATCGAGCAGTCGAACCGCGGCGAACGGAGCTTCGACATCTATTCGCGCCTGCTGCGGGAGCGAATCATCTTTGTCACAGGTCAGGTCGAAGACCATATGGCGTCGTTGATCGTCGCCCAGCTGCTGTTCCTCGAATCGGAAAATCCGAAGAAGGACATCTACATGTACATCAACTCGCCGGGCGGCGTGGTGACGGCGGGTCTCTCGATCCACGACACGATGCAATATATCCGTCCGCGCGTCGGCACGGTGTGCATCGGTCAGGCCGCCTCGATGGGCAGCTTCCTGCTCGCAGCTGGCGAGCCCGGCATGCGCGTGGCGCTGACCAACTCGCGGATCATGGTGCACCAGCCGTCGGGCGGTGCGCAGGGCATGGCAGCCGACATCGAGATTCAGGCGCGGGAAATTCTGCGCATGCGCCATCGCCTGAACTCGCTCTATGCGAAATATACGAAGCAGTCGCTCGAGGCGATCGAGACCGCGATGGACCGAGACAAGTTCATGGAGGCTGACGAAGCCAAGGCCTTCGGCATCATCGACGAGGTGTTCGACAAGCGTCCGACGCCTGCGGACGAGGCAGCCGCAGCCTGAGCGCTGCGCCGTCTCGCACGGTTCTGGCGAGGCGCGCCCCTCGATCGAGGAGGGGCGCGCCTTGTTTTTTGTACGGATTTTCCGGTCGGAGCGCCGCGAAGGCGATGGACGGCTTGCCGTGCCGCAGCTTGCGTGGTGGCCCAAGGTACCCATATCCAAAGGGAACCACCGGAATGATCATCGCTTCTTAAGGTGGTTGTGAGAAGGGGATGGACGTGTTTAGGATGCGACCGATCCCCAGTGGAGTCAGGATCTAGTTTATGACGAAGTTGACCGGCGGCGACTCGAAGAGCACTTTGTACTGCTCATTCTGCGGCAAGTCGCAGCACGAGGTTCGCAAACTGATTGCCGGCCCCACGGTGTTCATCTGCGACGAGTGCGTCGAACTCTGCAACGACATCATCCGAGAAGAGACCAAGGGCGCCTTGGTCAGCAAGAAGGATGGCGGCGTTCCGACCCCGCATGAAATCTGCGAGCATCTCGATCAATATGTGATCGGCCAAGCCAAGGCGAAGCGGGTCCTGTCGGTCGCCGTCCACAACCATTACAAGCGGCTCAACCACGGCGCGAAGGGTGCCGAAGTCGAACTCGCCAAGTCGAACATCCTGCTCGTCGGCCCGACCGGCTCGGGCAAGACGCTGCTCGCCCAGACGATGGCACGCCTGCTCGACGTGCCTTTCACCATGGCCGACGCGACCACGCTGACCGAAGCCGGCTATGTCGGCGAGGATGTCGAGAACATCATCCTCAAGCTGCTCCAGGCTTCGGATTACAATGTCGAGCGGGCGCAGCGCGGCATCGTCTATATCGACGAGATCGACAAGATCAGCCGCAAGGCCGACAATCCCTCGATCACCCGCGACGTGTCGGGCGAGGGCGTGCAGCAGGCGCTGCTCAAGCTGATGGAAGGCACCACCGCCAGCGTCCCCCCGCAGGGTGGCCGCAAGCATCCGCAACAGGAGTTCCTGCAGGTCGACACGACCAACATCCTGTTCATCTGCGGCGGCGCCTTCGCCGGGCTCGAGAAGATCATCGGCGACCGCCTCCAGGGCAAGTCGATCGGCTTCGGTGCTTATGTCGCAGCGCCGGAGGAGCGCCGCACGGGCGAGACGCTGCAGCAGTGCGAGCCCGAGGATCTGCTGAAGTTCGGCCTGATCCCCGAATTCGTCGGCCGTCTGCCGGTGATCGCCACGCTGATGGACCTCGATGAGGAAGCACTGGTCGAGATCCTGACCCAGCCGAAGAACGCGCTGGTCAAGCAATATCAGAAGCTGTTCGAGATGGAGGGCGTCAAGCTCGGCTTCACCGACGACGCTCTGGTGGCGATTGCCCGCAAGGCGATCACCCGCAAGACCGGTGCGCGTGGTCTGCGCTCGATCCTCGAAGGTCTGCTGCTCGACACGATGTTCGACCTGCCCTCGATGGACGGCGTCGACGAGATCATGGTGGACAAGGACGTTGTGGAGGGACGCAAGGACCCGGTCCGCGTCTTCTCGAAGAAGCCCAAGGAAAAGGCCGGCGACGCCGCCTGATCGGGTTTCGACGGTCACGCATGAAAAAGGCCCCGGGTGGAAACATCCGGGGCCTTTTCGTTGCAGGCGTTGGGTAGGTTAGAGACCCAGCGTCCGCGCAGCGTCGTCGAAGCGGGCGATCTGGGCTGGATCGCCGGCAAAGGCGGCCTTCGCCTTGGTCAGCGCCTGGCGGGCGCCGGCCGGGTCCTTGAGCACCAGACGCGCGCGCATCAGCCGGATCCATCCGTCGGCGTCGCGAGGGTTTTCCTCCAGCCGGGCGGCGAGTCGGGCGACCATGCCGCGTGCCATTTCGTCCTGCTGGGTTGGCGTCATCCGGCTTGCCGCCTGGAGATCGGCGGAGCTAGGGCCGGGAATGCCGGCCGCTGCGATCTGGCCGCCGGCCCCCATGGTCGGGGCTGAAACCGGGGGCGGAGCGGCCTCGGCCGCCTTCATCCGCCCTTCGATCGGTAACCCGTTCTGCTTGGAGATGCGCTCGGCGAGTTCGCGCACGGGCTGAAGCCAGGGGGCGTCGGCGGGGCTTTCGTTCACGATCGCGATGAGATCGTCGAGCGCCTGCTTGTTGTCGCCGCTCTCGTTCTTTTCGATTGCCAGGAAATAGCGGGCCCGGAAATCCTTGGGATCGAGTTTCAGCGCGGTTTCGAAGGACTTGTGCATCTCAGGCGTGATCCTGCCCTGTCCGGTCAGCACCTGCACCTCGCCCAGCGCCGACCAGGCTTCGGCGTTCTTGGGATCGAGTTCGACCGCCCGGGAATAGGCTTTCACCGCGTCGGGATAGCGGCCCACATGATAATAAGCCTGTCCGAGGAGGTGCCAGCCGCGGGCATCCTGGGGGGTTTCCTGCAGCTTCTTTTCGAGCCCGGCGATCATCGTCTCGACCTCGGGCACCGCCGTAGCTTCAGCCTTTTCGGCTGAGGACTCCTGCGATCCGGCGCCCGAGCGGAGGACCGCTACAGCGATTGCGGCAAGCGCGACCAGAGCAGCGAGGATCAGCGCGACGCGCGCGAACGGGAGGGAAAAGCCCTTTGTCGAGCCACTGTCCTTCGTCACATTTCTCTCCACAATAGAAGACTATGGGCTTTGACAGCCTATGCTAAGGAAAGTCTAGCGGAACGCGTCGAAGCTGATAGAGTGGCTTTGGGGCAGACGTAGCGTTTTCCGGAGGGCAGCCGGGGAAAGCCTATGTCGAGACTTGGCCGCTGGCTCGGCGGCGAGGGAAAACGGGGCAGGGGGAACCAGTGGCGGATACCTACCGGATAGCCATCGTTGGCTCTGGGCCGGCGGGGCTCAGCGCGGCGGCGCATGCGGCCAAGCTCGGTCTATCGCACGTTCTGCTCGAGAAGACCGATCACCTTTCCGATACGATCTTCAAATATCAGAAGGGCAAGCACGTCATGGCGACGCCGAGCCAGCTCGTGCTGCGCTCGGACGTCGATTTCGACGCGGGCAAGCGCGAGAAGATTCTCGGCATCTGGGACGAGCAGGCGGCTGCCGCCGGCATAAATGTCCGCCTGAACAGCGAAGTGAAGGCGATCACCGGTCAGAAGGGCGACTTCACGCTGCTCCTCGCCGACAAGGCCGAGATCAAGGCCGAGGCGATCATCCTGGCGATCGGGACGCAGGGCAACCCCAATCTGCTGCGTTGTCCCGGGGCCGAAGGTAGTGGCGTCACCGTCCAGTATCAGCTCGACGATCCCGGCGAATATGTCGACGAGCATATCACCGTGGTGGGCTCGGGCGACGCCGGTATCGAAAACGCGCTGGGCCTCGCGCAGGACCTCGCGCAGGGCAATATCGTCACGATCCTCAACCGTTCGGCCGATTTCAGCCGTGCGAAGGGCGCCAACGTCAAGCTGCTGATGCAGGCGCGTGACGAGGGACGCATCAACGTGATGACCGACACGGCGCCCAATCGGATCGAGGCCGGGCATCTGGTACTCGATACGCGCGATGGCGAAGCGCGCATCCGCTGCGATCGCATCATCGCCCGTATGGGTTCGGCCGCACCGCGCAAGTTCATCGAGGAATGCGGCATCCAGTTCACGAGCCCCGATCGTGAGGCTTTCCCGACCCTGTCGCCGCAGTTCGAGACGACCAACCCCGGCATCTACGTCATTGGTGCACTCGCGGGCTATCCGCTGATCAAGCACTGCATGAACC
>NZ_JAGMXV010000187.1 GCF_018006725.1 Rhizorhabdus sp. | reverse complement strand
GGCGAGCATCATGTCGATGATCACGCGATCGCCGTCGCGGCCCAGCTCGGCCGCGCGTTCGTTCATGATGGTCGAGAAGGCCGAGCGCCAGCCATGCGGCACCATGCGGCCCTTATATTTGCCGCCGCGGATCCGCTTATACATCGTGCTGACCGCCGAATCGCTCATTGCCTGCCGACGATTGTGCAGGCCCGGGAAAAGCAGCTCGTAACGGCCGGTCAGAACACGCAGCGCGCGCAGCACCTGCACAGCTTGGGGTGGCAGCGGATATTCATGGCCGAACGCCTCGTTGGCCTTGTCCTCCACCTCGAGCTTCATGCGCGCCGCCGGCACGCGCCAGATCGCATCGGGCGCCGGCGCGTCGACGTCGTCCCAGTCGATACCTTCGAACTCGGACCAGGGCGCCGTGCGCAGCACGCCGATGCGCGGTACCAGGATGGCAAGCAGGCGCGAGCATAGCTTTGTCTGCGGATCTGACGTCGAGCGGTCGACGTCGACCTGCAGCTCGAGCAATTCTTTCACCTTCGTGAGCGCGGGCTGCTTCGATCCCGCCGGCGTCGGCTTCAGTGCGTCGCCGATCTCGGCGATCTCGGCCGCGGCTTCCTTCGTGACCAGGTGCTCGCCTTTGGCGCGCCGGAATATCCCGACGATGTAGCCCTTCACGCGCTTGGCCGTCTCGATCGACCCGCGCTTCTCGATCTTGCGCAGTTCGGCCAGGACCATGCGGCCGGTGATGTCGCCGATCGGCAGCTTGCCGAGCGCCGGATAGATGTCCTTCTCAAGCCGGCTGCGGACACGGAACTGCTGCCCGGGCGACCAGCGCGATTGTTCGGCCTCGAGCCAGCCCTCGGCCGCGACTTTGAAGGTCGCGCCGGCCGCGGCGATCGCCTCATGCTTTCGCCGCTCCAGCTCGACGCCCGGATCTCGGCCGGCGCGGAGCATCAGCCGGGCCTCGTCGCGCCGATCGCGGGCTTCGGCGAGAGTGACCTCCGGAAACAGGCCGAACGTCAGCCGCTTTTCCTTGCCGGCGTAGCGATATTTGAACCGCCAGGACTTCGCGCCTTTCGTCGTGACGTACAGGTGAAGGCCGCCCGAATCCGCAAGCTTATAGTCCTTGGGGCCCTTTTGGGCGTTCATCACCTCTTTGACCGTCAGAGCCACGATGCCCCCACTTTTCCAGCCAGTGCCCCCACGGATGCCACCCGATGCCCCGTGCTGCCCTGATTTCTTGTGAGAAGAAGCGTAATCTGGTATGGCTTGAAAAGCTAGTCAGGGGCTCCCTTGTGACGACATATGGAGCCCCTGAACAAAAGCGCTGGTGGGCCCGGCAGGACTCGAACCCGCAACCTAGCCGTTATGAGCGGCCAGCTCTAACCGTTGAGCTACAGGCCCCGACCAGCGCCGCCCGGCGATAGCGAAGGGCAGCGGCGGCGGCAAGGGCCGTGCGCGCACCGTCCGTTGACGACGAGCGGGTGGATCAGCGCGCGCCCTGTTCTGCGCGCCCGCCGCGATCGTCGAGCGGGAGGCTGAGATAGAAGCGCGTCGAATCGATCTCGAGCATGCCGCCGCTGGCGATGGCGAGATTGCGCACGAGGCGGAGCGCGAAGCCGAGGCCGAGCACCGGTGCATCGGGCCAGTTGCCGCCCGGATTATAGCCGGGATCGAGCAGCATCTTCTCGTCGCGGCCGTCGAGTGCGCGCGGTCGCAGGACGGCCAGCAGCAAATGGCTCGCGCGGCGCGGGTCCCGCTGCAGGTCGACGCTGATCCGCTCGCCCTCCCCCGCCATGGCGATGGTCGCGGCGAGCAGACGAGAGAGCATGCGCTCCACCGTCGCGGCGTCGACGGCGACCGGCGGCAGGGTCGGATCGATCCGGAAGGCGATCCCGCTCGCCCGTTCGGACGCGACCTCCTCAAAATTGCCGTGGAGGCGCGCCAGGATCGCCGACAGGTCGACGGCATCGGTGGCGCTGGCCTGATCCGTCGGCTTTGTCTGGGCGATCAGGTCCAGGTCTTCGACCGCGCTGAGCAGCTTCTTGCTCTGCTCCAATATCTCCTGCGCGCGGCTGCGATAGGGCGCGGCAGCGGGCCCCCGCACCTGCCCTTCGATCATCTCGGAAAAGCCGATGATCGCGTTCAGCGGCGTACGCAATTCGTGGACCAGATGGCGCAACGAGTCCTGCACGGCGGGCTCTTCCGTAGCAGGGCGGCCGGAGGACAGGCTGGCGGCATTCTCGTCGGCGCGGGGGCGACGCGCGGTGCCGCGATAACCGCTGAAACGGCCGTCCTTGGGATCGAAGAAGGGCACCGCTGAAATGCGCCACTCTCCCGATGCCGGCCCTTGCCCGGCAATGGTAAGCCGCGCGTCGCGGAAGGGCGTACGACTGCGATAGGCGCCGGCCGCATGGCCATCGACGCCATGATCGGTCTGATGCGCGGCAACCGCGATCGTTTCCCCGATCACCGGGCCACGCGGAACGCCCTGCACCCAGCAGATCACGCCGTCGACGTCCGTCTCGAACCGGAAATTCTCGGCATAGGGCAGCGTACCGGCGGATTCCTCAGCCGCCTCGGCGACCACCTCATCTCCACCCACCCCGGTTCCGGGGGCAGGATAGCGGGTCCGGAAGGTTTCGATGCGGGAGAGAAGCTCCCTGATCTGGCTGTCGCCCGGGGCCGGCGCAGTCTCTGCCTGAGCCTGGACCGCCGCCGGGCTGGCTGGGGCGACGTCGCCCTCCACATCGTAACGAGCGAGCGGCGGCGACGCCTGCGGGCCGGCAGGCGTCACGAACGGGATATCGGCCGGTGCGATCGCGGCAGGCTCCGGTGCCTCCGCCTCGGCAGAGGCCTTGAGCGCATCGATCGGCGCAGCGAGCGGCGCAAGGGCGGATGGCGAGGGCTCGACCGGACCCTGGATCAGAAAATCGGTAGCGCCGAAGCCTTCGAGCGCCTTTTCGACCGCACGCCCGAGGTCGCGGCGATTGCGCAGCAGGTTGCGCGCGCTCGGCGTCAGGCGGGGCAGAAGATCGAGCCATTGCTGTGACGACAGCAGTACATGGCCCAGCATCGGCGCCGCAATGTGCGGCAGATCCTCGGCGAACAGCAGGACGAGTTCGGGCGGAACGCGACGCCCGGCGAGGCCCCGTCCGGCGGCAAGGCGCAGATCGGCAGGAATTTCCGGCCGGGTGGCACGGAGGAAATTATAGGCGTCGACGGCGCGCGGGGCATCGACGAGCGGATCGTCGACCCGATGGCCGCGTCCCTGCGCCAGCACGTCCACGACCTGGCGCCACAAGAATATGCGCGCGTCGGCCGTCGGCGTCGGCTGTGCCAGCAAGGTGGCCAACATGTCGTCAAACCGCAAAGGCCCGCCTCCGATCGGTGCCGAACGAATGAACCGAAACGGTCCCCCTTCGCTTCATAGTAGAACGCAACCGCCTGCGGCGCAAAGGGGCTTTGGCCGGCACGGCCCCTTCTATTTTAATTGCAGCCGACAGTAACTTTATTCTAAAGACATGGGTAATCGTTGAAAGGTTACTCCATGTCGGCACCTGCGCTTGATGCTATCGATCGAACCATCCTCCATGAGCTGCAAGAGGACGGCCGGATGACCAATGTCGATCTGGCGCGCAAGGCGGGTTTGACGGCACCGCCCTGCCTGCGACGCGTCCGGGCACTCGAGGAAGCGGGCGTGATCGAGAGCTATCATGCCCGTCTCAACGCGGCAGCGCTGGGCTATGGCATCACCGTCTTCGCGCTCGTTTCGCTTCGCAGCCAGGCGGAAGAGGATCTGCGACAGTTCGAGAGCCATGTCGCCGCCCTGCCCGAGGTGCGCGAATGCCATATGCTGAACGGCGAGATCGACTTCATCCTGAAGATCGTCGCCCACGACCTGCAGGCCTTCCAACAGTTTCTCACGTCTCAGCTGACGACCGCCCCCAACGTCGCCAGCGTAAAGACCTCGCTCACCATCCGCACTTCGAAGGACGTTCCGGGGATTCCCGTCGACGGCGCCTGACGGAGGCTCGCTGCGCACACGCACGAAAAAGCCCCGGCCGGATCGCTCCGACCGGGGCTTTTCTGTTTCGATCGTCGATCAGGACGCTGCGGGGTGGTCGACCCAAACCTTCGCATATTGCGCCAGGACGCCATAATTGCCGGTGGCGCCGGCAGCGTCGAACGCCGCCTTCGCACCCGCCTTGTCGCCAGCCTGGGCAAGGGCAAGGCCGAGACGATAATTCGCTTGCGCTGCATCGGCGCCCGGCTTGGTCAGCGCGACCTTGTAGATCTCCGCCGCCTTGGCGAAGTCCTTATAGCCGTAGAGCAGGTCGGCGGTCGTCATGGCCGACTTGAAGGTCGCCTTCGGGCCGTTGGCCGCCGTGATCGCGGCCGGGATCGAGGCCTTGTCCGGACCCAGCTTCGGCTGCGACAGGGCGAGGATCTCGCGCGTGTTCTGGCTGGTCGCCGGGTTCAGCTTGCCCGCCTTGATGCCTTCGTTGAGCACGTCGACGGCCTCGTTGGGGAAGCGCAGATAGACGGCGAGCGCATAGTCCACATAGTTGGACTGCGCGGCCAGCGGCAGTGCGTCGACCGCACGGGCGAGGCGCAGCAGGTCAAGGTCGTTCTCACCCGAGAGACCCGCCATCTGGCGATAGATGAACAGCGAATCGTGCCAGTTCTGCTTGACCGGATAGGCGGCCAGCCACGACGTGGTGATCTTGACGAAATCGCCCGGCAGCTTGGCGCGCGAGGCGATGTCGGCGCCACGGCCGTACCAGTCGGTCGGAACGGGCTGTCCAGCGGCGGCCTTGGTCTGGATGACCTTCTGCAGCGTGGCGAGCGCCTCGGTCGGCTTGCCGTTGCGGTTCTGGACGTCGGCAAGAACCGCATAGGCGTCGGCCTCGGTCGAGCCGGCGGCGATCGCCTTGGTCAGCGATGCCTCGGCCTTGGCATAGTTCTTCGCCTGATAGGCGAACTGGCCCTGGAACCAGTAGAATTTGGCGCGCTGATCGTCGGGCAGCTTGCCGGCGGCCTCACCCGCGACAATCAGTTCGTCGAGCGCGGTCGACAGCTTCGCCTGGTCGCCGCTCGCCTGGGCAGCGTTCAGGCCGTACTGGGCAACGACATAGCGCTCGTCGGCGGTAGTGGAGGCCTGCTTGGCCTGGGCGAGGGCAGCTTCGGCCGCCGGAATATTCTTCGCCTTGATCGCAGCGTCGGCTTCCGCCAGCGGCTTGCGGACGGCGTCGCCGATCTTCAGCTGCGGCGCCGCGGCCTCGTCCTTCTTCTTGGCGAAGGCGGGCGCGCCCGGCGCAACGGCGGCGAGCGCGAAGCCAAGCGCCGCAACAAGCGCATAGCGGGACGTGGATTTCATTCTTCAGGCCTCCTGATCGACGGCCGAAAGGGACGGCCGACGGTAAAACACGCCGGTTGACTAATCGCTCCCTCGTCCGCGCACAAGCGCGGCCGAAATGAACCGGCTTCACTCGTCGCACTATGAGAACCGTTCGCTGAATGCTTATTGAACCGGCGAGGTTGATCCGCGTCGGTTGCACGGTTAGGGCTCGGCCATGCTCCTGCTGCTGTCGCCCGCAAAATCCCTCGATTATTCCACCCCGCTTCCGGACGTCGAGCCGACCGTGCCGCGCTTTGCGGACGAGGCGCTCGCCACGGCCGAAGCGGCGTCCCGGCTCGGCCCGAAGAAGCTCGCCAAGCTGATGAGCATTTCGGACAAGCTCGCGCAGCTCAACGCCGATCGCTATGCAGACTTCGCCGGCCAGGAAGAGCGCCCTGCCCTCTTCGCCTTTTCGGGCGACGTCTATGTCGGGCTGGAAGCGCGAACCCTCGACGCCCCGGCGATCCGCTATGCGCAGGACCATGTCCGCATCCTGTCGGGTCTGTACGGCCTGCTGAAGCCGCTCGACCGGATTCGCCCCTACCGGCTGGAAATGGGCACGCGCTGGGCCCCCGGTCGCACCCGCAATCTCTACGCCATGTGGGGCAGCAAGGTGTCGGATGCGCTCGCCGCCGACCTGCTCGCCGAGGGGTCGGACACGATCATCAACTGCGCCAGCAAGGAATATTGGCACGTCGTCGAACAGGCCCCGCCCAAGGGCGTCCGGATCGTCACGATCGACTTCCGTGAAAATAGCCCGAAAGGCCTCGTCTTCAACAGCTTCGGCGCGAAGCGCGCACGCGGCATGATGGCGCGCTGGATGTGCGAGCATCACATCGGCAGGCCTGAAGACCTCAAGGGTTTCGACAGCGACGGCTATGCCTTCGTCGCGGCGGACTCGGACGAACAGATCTGGCGCTTCGTGCGACAGCGCTGAGCTTCGCGCCGGCCTTGGGGCAGGAACATCCCTTCTCTCCACCCGTTGATTGCGGGAAGCCTAGTGGAGAGATCATCATGAATACGCATGTGCGCCCCGACGGTCACGACCAGGAAGCCGTGCATCTCAGCACCGAAGAAGCGCGTGCCGGCGCCACCCCGCATGTGACCCGCAACGTGCTCGGCTGGGGCCTGGGCCTTGTCGTCATAGCCTTTGCAATGGTGCTGGCCATCTACATGGTGGCAAGCTGATGCCTTCCTGATCCGCCCGCGCGTCCGGGCCGCGCATCGGCGTGGTTCGGGCGCATTGCACTAGCCATGAGGCACATCGTCCGTTAGGAGCGTCATACACCCCGATCAGGGGCATTTTGGCGCTTCAAACAGACGGACCGTAAGACTTGGCCAGCGTACCGCCGCCCATCGAAAACAGCGATATTTCTCCGATCTCGATCGTGGACGAGATGAAGTCGAGCTATCTCGACTATGCCATGTCGGTGATCGTGTCGCGCGCTCTTCCCGACGTCCGCGACGGCCTGAAGCCCGTTCACCGCCGCATCCTTTACGCCTGCCAGGAAGGCGGCTTCGTCGCCGGCCGGCCCTATCGCAAGTCGGCGAAGATCGTCGGCGACGTGATGGGCAATTATCACCCGCACGGCGACTCCTCCATCTATGACGCCCTCGCCCGCCTCGCCCAGGATTGGGCGATGCGCGTCCCCCTGATCGACGGTCAGGGCAATTTCGGCTCGATGGACCCCGATCCGCCGGCATCGATGCGCTACACCGAGGCGCGCCTTGCCAAGGTGACGATGACCCTGCTCGAGGATCTCGAGAAGGATACCGTCAACTTCACCCCCAATTATGACGGCTCGCGGCAGGAGCCGCAGGTCCTGCCGGCCCGCTTCCCGAACATCCTCGTCAACGGCGCCGGCGGCATCGCGGTCGGCATGGCGACCAATATCCCGCCCCATAATCTGGGCGAGGTCATCGCCGCCTGCAAAGCCTATGTCGAAAATCCGGCGATCACGATCGACGAACTGATGGCGATCGTGCCCGCGCCCGACTTCCCGACCGGCGCCATGATCCTCGGCCAGTCGGGCGCGCGCCAGGCCTATCATACGGGTCGCGGCTCGATCATCATGCGCTCGCGCCATGTCGTCGAGGAAGGCCGCAACGACCGTCGCTCGATCGTGCTGACCGAGATTCCCTATCAGGTCGGCAAATCGGGCCTGGTCGAAAAGATCGCCGAAGCCGCCAAGGACAAGCGGATCGAAGGCGTCTCCGATATCCGCGACGAGTCGAACCGGCATGGCGTCCGCATCGTCCTCGAACTGAAGCGCGACGCGACCCCAGAGGTCGTGCTGAACCAGCTGTGGCGGCACACGCCGGCACAGACCAGCTTCCCGGCCAACATGCTCGCGATCCGCGGCGGGCGTCCCGAGACGCTGAACCTCCGCGACATCATCGAGTCCTTCGTGAAGTTCCGCGAGGAGGTGATCACCCGCCGGTCGAAGTTCGAACTGAACAAGGCTCGCGAGCGTGCCCATATCCTGCTCGGGCTGGTGATCGCGGTCACCAATCTCGACGAGGTGGTGAAGATCATCCGCGGGTCAGCAAGCCCGGCGGAGGCCCGCGCCTCGCTGCTGGCGCGCGAATGG
Organism: Rhizorhabdus sp.; assembly: GCF_018006725.1. Taxonomy (GTDB): domain Bacteria; phylum Pseudomonadota; class Alphaproteobacteria; order Sphingomonadales; family Sphingomonadaceae; genus Rhizorhabdus. The sequence goes on along the minus strand of NZ_JAGMXV010000187.1, from coordinate 1,021 downwards.
CCGCGTGGCGAGATCGAGCCCTATATCAAGCTGGTCGAGGCGGTCGACACGATCGATGACGCCCCCACCTATCAGCTGTCCGAGACCCAGGTTCGCGCGATCCTCGACCTGCGCCTGCACCGCCTGACCGCGCTCGGCCGCGACGAGATCGGCGGCGAGCTGGCCGAGCTGGCGGCGTCGATCGCCGAACTGCTCGAGATCCTCGGCAACCGCGTGCGACTCTACCAGGTGATGGTCGAGGAATTCGACGCGGTGCTGGTCGAATTCGCGACGCCGCGCCGGACCTTGATCGCACCCGCTGGCGACGACATCGACGACGAGGACCTGATCGAGCGGGAGGACATGGTCGTCACCGTGACCCATGGCGGCTATATCAAGCGCACCCCGCTCGAAGCCTTCCGCGCCCAGCGTCGCGGCGGCAAGGGCCGCTCGGGCATGGCAACGAAGGAAGAGGATGCCGTCACCGAGCTGTTCGTGACGAGCACCCACACCCCGGTGCTGTTCTTCTCGAACCACGGCAAGGTCTATCGCAAGAAGGTGTGGCGCCTGCCCGAAGGCGCGCCGCAGGCGCGCGGCCGGCCGATGATCAACCTTCTGCCGCTGGCCGATGGCGAGAAGATCACCACCGTTCTCCCGCTGCCCGAGGATGAGGAGAGCTGGGGCTCGCTCCACGTCGTCTTCGCGACCGCGCACGGCAATGTCCGCCGCAACTCGATGGACGCCTTCGCCAATGTGCCGACCAACGGCAAGTTCGCGATGCGCTTCGACGAGGATGCGACCGATCGCCTGATCGGCGTCGCCCTGCTGACCGAAAGCGACGACGTGCTTCTCGCGACCCGCGCGGGCAAGGCGATCCGCTTCGCCTCCACCGAAGTGCGCGAGTTCCAGAGCCGCACCTCGACCGGCGTGCGCGGAATCCTGCTGAAGGATGGCGACGAGGTCATCTCGCTGTCGATCCTCAAGGGCTTCGAGGCGTCGACCGAAGAGCGCGAAGCCTATCTTCGCGCCGCCCCGTGGAAGG
>NZ_JAGMXV010000460.1 GCF_018006725.1 Rhizorhabdus sp. | reverse complement strand
CAATGGCCCAGATCAGCAGACCGACGAGCCAGAGGCGCAGGCCAAGGCCCACGGCTCCGGCCAGCGTGCCGTTCAGGATGGCGAGTGCGCGCGGTGCGCCGCCGAGCAGAATGTGCTCGGTCAGCGCCCGGTGAACCGGGACGGTGAAACCCGGCACCGCGTCGAGTTGTTCGAACACCGCCGCCATCAGATGAGCGCCCCGCCGCCGAATGAGAAGAACGACAGGAAGAAGCTCGACGCCGCAAACGCGATGCTGAGACCGAAGACGATCTGGATCAGCTTCCGGAAGCCGCCGGACGTGTCACCGAACGCCAGCGCCAGGCCGGTGGCGATGATGATGATGACGGCGACGATCTTGGCGACCGGCCCTTCGATGGATTCGAGAATTTTCTGGAGCGGTGCTTCCCACGGCATGGACGAGCCGGAGGCATGGGCGGCGGGGGCAAGGACGAGATTGATGTAGATGAAGGCGGCGGCCGTCGCGGCATAGCGGCGAACGCGCATGGTGGTGCGGATCATGATGGCGCTCCTGTGCGGTCAAGGGTTGCGGGGGTGATGGCGTAGTCGCCGTCCGGACCGAGCCCATCGACGCGGGCGAGTTCGGCGAGCCGGCGCGCGGAGCCGCGGCCGGAGAGGACGGCAACAAGATCGATGGTCTCGGCGATCAGGGCGCGCGGGACCGTGACGACGGCCTCCTGGATGAGTTGTTCAAGGCGGCGCAGCGCGCCGATGCCGCTCCCGGCGTGGATCGTGCCGATGCCGCCGGGGTGGCCGGTTCCCCATGCTTTCAGGAGATCGAGAGCTTCAGAGCCGCGCACCTCGCCGATGGGAATGCGATCGGGGCGCAGGCGTAGCGAAGAGCGAACCAGCTCCGAGAGCGTGGCCACTCCATCCTTGGTCCGCATGGCGACAAGATTGGGCGCGGCGCACTGAAGCTCGCGGGTATCCTCGATGATGACGACGCGATCCGCCGTCTTGGCGACCTCGGCCAGAAGCGCATTGGTCAGCGTGGTTTTGCCGGTGGAAGTGCCGCCTGCGACAAGGATATTGGCGCGCGCCATCACGGCTGCGCGTAGCGTCGCCGCCTGGTCGGCGAACATGATTCCGGCGGCCACATAATCGTCGAGCGTGAAGATCGCTACGGCGGGCTTGCGGATGGCGAAGGCCGGTGCGGCGACAACGGGCGGCAGCAAGCCCTCGAACCGCTCTCCCGTCTCAGGAAGCTCGGCGGAGACTCGCGGGCTGCGCGGATGCACCTCGACGCCGACATGGTGAGCGACCAGCCGCACGATGCGCTCGCCATCGGCAGGCGACAGCGTCTCACCCGTATCGGCCAGCCCTTCGGAGAGGCGATCTACCCAGAGACGGCCGTCCGGGTTCAGCATGATTTCGACCACGGCCGGGTCTTCGAGAAAATGGGTGATGGTCGAGCCGAGCGCGGTGCGAAGCATGCGCGCACCGCGCGCGAACGCCTCCGGCTTCTGGCTGATATTGGTCATTCCTGCCCCGCTTCCTGACGGGGCTGGAAAAGAGGGTCCCCGGATCGGGGTGATTAAAAGAGCCGTGAATCAGGCTGATTCAACAAGTATCGGTCGTCGTAGTAGCGTGGTGTGCAAATACAGGAGAACGGCGGTTGGGCGATGCTATTGATCCACGCGCGCCGAAGCCTATGGATCGCTCTCTGTCGGGCTGGACGGCGACTCGCCGACATCTTCAACGATCTCCTGCCGAAGTTTCGGTCCCTGGGCCAAGCGCCGTCCAAGGGCCGCGATGAACGCCTCGTAGCGCTTCCCGACCATGGCGCGCGCTGCCTGGGCTGCGGGCTCGGGCAGCGCCGGCGTCGTGTTGAGCCAGAACCGGATGAATACGGCCATGGTCTCGACGGAGATCCCGATGTCGCGCTCCATGCGGTTGAGACGGCGATCGATCTGATCGAGGCGTTTGGCGACCACGGCTTCACGCCGCTCAGCGTCGTCCGGCGACAGGAAGGACGCGATGGCGGCCTCTGCGATCAGGGAGAGCGGTTGTTCGCGTCGGCCTGCATAGTCCGATAGTGTCGCCATGATGTCGGGGTCGAGATATACGGAAATCGGCACCTTCTTCTTGCGTCCGGTCATGGTGCTACAGCTCCATGCCGTCATTGGGATCGAGCGAGACCTGGCGGGCAACGCCGCGCATGACGCGGGTCAGCCGCTGGTTGCGCGCGGCGGCGTCCTCTGTGTCGTCAGGCAAATCGATCTCAAACTCATTGTCGATCGGCGCCTTCTTTTCGATGGGGTTCACCCGGTTGAGTTCGGGCTGATGCCGACGTTCGGACTCGGTGGAATCCTCTTCGTTGTCACCGCTCGTCGTTGGCGCAGCGTTTTCGGTCATGTCCGGGCGCGCGGGGATCGGCAGCTTGCTCCAATCGTCGGGCCGACCTTCAGTAGGCCGCGCCAGCCCCGGCGGTGACATGATGCGTTCCTTGAAGCGGGCATCTTCATAGTAGCGCGCCTTCTTCGCCCGGATCGGCGGCGTCCCGGCGACCATGACGATCTCGTCGGTCGGCGGGAG
>NZ_JAGMXV010000459.1 GCF_018006725.1 Rhizorhabdus sp. | reverse complement strand
GCGTGCAATCATCGACTACGGTCAAGCACTTCAGACTACGGCCATCGGCCAGACGGTCAAACACGAAATCGACCGACCACACTTCGTTCTGCCGGCTCGGCCGCAGCAACGGCTGACGATCTGCCAGTGACCTGAGCCGGTTTTTCGGACCATTCTTTTCTGGGATTATGGCTCCTGACTTAGCGAGGAGCCGATGCGAAAGAGCCGATTCAGCGACGAGCAGATGGTCGCGATCCTGCGCGAGGCCGAGCAGACCTCGGTGGCCGAGACCGCAAAGAAGCGCAAGGTCAGTGAACAAACGATTTACCTGTGGCGCAAGCACTTTGCCGGGATGGCGCCCGCCGACATCAGGCGACTGAAGGCACTGGAAGCGGAGAACGCCAAGCTCAAGCGCCTGCTGGCCGAACGGGATCTCGAGATTGATGTGATGCGCGAGGTCAATCGAAAAAAATGGTGAGCCCGCAGGCGCGCCGCGAACAGGTCCGCTTGGTGCGTGAGCGGGGTGTCTCGCAACGGCGTGCGTGCGGGCTGCTGGGCGTTCCGCGATCGACCTTGAGCTACCAGCTCCGCCTGCCAGCGAAGGATGCGCCGACCCTGGCGGCCATGCGCAGACTGTCGGCGCAGTATCCCCGCTATGGCGCCCGGCGGATCCGCATATTCCTGCGGCGTGAAGGCGATGAAATGGGAATCAACCGGGCACGCCGCTTGTGGCGTCAGGCGGGGCTGACGCTGCCCCGCAAGCGCCCCAAACGTCGTGTCGCCGCCAGTCGGCCGCGTCCGCTGCCCCCGATGGCAGCCAACCACGTCTGGGCCTACGACTTTGTGTTCGACGCCTGCGCCAATGGCCAGCAGCTCAAATGCCTGACCGTGGTCGATGAATTCACCCATGAAAGCCTGGCGATCGATGTCGCCGGGAGTATCCGCTCGGCGAGGGTCATTGAGGTGCTGACGCGACTGATGAGTGTTCACGGTGCGCCCATCTACCTTCGATCCGACAACGGCCCCGAGTTCGTCAGCCATGCGATCCTGAAGTGGGTCAGCGAAGCGTGCATCGAAACCGCACTGATCGATCCTGGAAAGCCCTGGCAGAACGGAACGAACGAGTCCTTCAACGGCAAATTTCGCGACGAGTGCCTGAGTATCGAGTGGTTCCGCACTCGCCGCGAAGCCAAGGTCATCATCGAGGCATGGCGGCAACACTACAACGCGGTGCGACCGCACTCCAGTCTCGGCTACTTGACCCCGCACGAATTCAAGCAGCACCATCCACCCATTCAGAATCACCCACCCCGAGCCATTCCCCAGGAATGATTGGCTCGAAATTCTGGACTCAGGTCACTGCGCCCAGCCCGGGTCGCCGTTGCGGTGGATGTTCCAGACCACGACCGACAGCGGGCGGTCCGCGCGGAGCGTGCCCGGGTCGCCGGGAAACGGCGCGGCCGGCGGGCAGGCGAGCGGGATCGGCGCCTGGGCACCTCCGTGCGTGATCCAGGCGCGGTCGTCGGCCGCGACGGTCGCACAGCCCGATGCCGCGAGCGCGAGGAACGCGACGAGCGCCGTCGTCGACGCGCGGCGCGCGAGCCGGTCAAGCGCCGGGGAGCGCCGCACCCTCGACCTTGAGCGCCTCGGCGCGGATCTCCTCGGTGAGGCGCGCCTTGAGCGACGAGAACGCCGGCGTCGTCTTCACCGTGTAGAGGCGCGGGTGCGCGATCGGCACGGCGACGTCGGCCTTGATGCGGCCGGGGCGCGCGCTCATCACGACGACGCGGCTCGCCATGAAGATCGCCTCCTCGATGTCGTGCGTGACGAACAGCACCGTGGTCTTCTCGCTTTCCCAGATCGCGAGCAGGAGCTCCTGCATCAGCCCGCGCGTCTGGTGGTCGAGCGCGCCGAACGGCTCGTCGAGCAGCAGGATCTTGGGCGCGTTGGCGAGCGCGCGGGCGATCGCCGTGCGCTGCTGCATGCCGCCCGACAGCATCTTCGGGTAGTGGCGCTCGAAGCCTTCCAGCCCCACTTTGCGGATCCAGTGCCGCGCGATCGACGCCTGCTCGGCGACCGGCAGGCCCTTCTCGCGCAGCCCGAAGCGCACGTTCTCCTCGATGGTGAGCCACGGGAACAGCGTGTAGCTCTGAAACACCATGCCGCGGTCCGCGCCGGGACCCGACACCTCGGCGCCATCGAGCAGCACGCGGCCCTCGGTCGGGCGGTCGAGCCCCGCGACGATCCGCAGCAGCGTGGACTTGCCGCAGCCCGAAGGCCCCAGGATCGTGATGAAGTCGTTGTCGGCGACGGCGAGCGAGACGGGCGTGAGCGCGAGCGTCGGTGCGCCGCCGTGCACGCCCGGGAAGGTCCGGCCGACGCCGTCGATGACGAGCTTGCTCACGCGGCCCTCCGCGCGGCCGGCGTCAATGGAGCGCCCACGGGTACATCCGCTGGTTCGCCCACTTGAACGCGAAGTCGGACACGAGGCCGATCAGGCCGATCATGATGATGCCGAAGATGATCTGGCCGGTGTTGAGCAGCGCCTGGCTGTCGGTGATCATGTGGCCGATGCC
>NZ_JAGMXV010000186.1 GCF_018006725.1 Rhizorhabdus sp. | reverse complement strand
TTGCGGTACCCCCGCCGACTTCGCAACTGCAATCGATGTTCGTCCACGCCGCTCCGCTTCGGCAAAACGCTGTGCTGCCTGTGCCGATGAGAAGCGCCCGAGGAGCATTCCGGCGCTCTCACGAACGGTCCAGTCACCATCAATGTCACGGCCTACGACCAGCATGGCCGGTTCCGGGATGTCCATCGCGATGCTACCTTTTGACGGAGAAAAGACGTTCAGGTCTGGGCGCCCCCGCCAGCGGGCGCTCACCTCGATTTCATCGAAAAGATGATGACCCAGGATGGTCAGTGCGCTGCCGGCACTCGCGGCCATGAAGCCGACCGCCGCGATCCCGTAGGCAAGGACGCCAGCTTTCTGTGGCGGCACGTGCATGGCGACGAGCCGCGAAATTGCGGTGTAGCTTACCCAGCAAAGAAGAAGTCCCGTGGCGCGCAGAACGATGTCGGCGCGCCGCGACCGATGCCACGCTACCATGCCACAACCCTCGATGTGGCAATCCAATTATCGCCCTCGACATAGCATTTCGAGATCGATTCCAGCTAATTACATAGCGCCCGCATAGTGCTGCCTTTCTGACAGCCCCGCCGCAGCACAATCCGTCAGGCGCGGTGCGGCCCGAAGAAGATCACGGCTGTGCCCAGGAGGCAAAGCATCATGCCGGCAATGTCCCAACGGTCCGGGCGAACACCCTCGGCGCACCATAGCCAGAGCACAGCCGCCGCGATGTAAATTCCGCCATAGGCGGCATAGGCCCGGCCTGCCGCCGCGCTGTCCACGCGCGTGAGGAGGTAGGCGAACAGCATCAGCGAGAGAACGCCGGGGACGAGCCACAGAGGTGACCGGTTCATACGGAACCACGCCCAAAACGCGAAGCACCCGGCGATCTCGGCCAGGGCAGCTACCGCATAGGTTGCGATCGACAGCATGCCGGCCGTCTAGAATAACGCGACCTCTGCGCCAACCGTCCGGCGATCAGTGGTCGGATCGAAGCCGGTAGCCAACGCCCAGCTCGTTGGCGATGACGCTGCCGACCGGGCCCGGTGCCTCCAGCTTCTGGCGCAGATTGCGGATGACGATCCGCAGGTATTCGACACGCGGCTCTTCCTCCGCTCCCCAGCACGCGGCGAGCACGCGTTCGTGGGTCACCACGCGTCCGATATGGCGCGCCAGTACACCCAGTACCTCGTGCTCCTTTCGCGTAAGGTGGAGCTCTTCCCCATTGCGGCAGACAATCCGTCGGTCGAGATCAATGCTCAGGTCTCCCCGACGCACGATCTTCTGCGTCGTCTCCGACAGTCCCTGATGACGTAAGGCGACACGCAGGCGGGCAAGCAGCTCTTCCGTGTCGAATGGCTTGGTCACGAAATCGTCGGCGCCGAGATCAAGCGCTGTGACCTTCTCGTCGACCGCGTCCCTGGCCGACACCACAAGGATGACGATGTCGCCATGGGCGCGAAGCTGCGGGATGATGGTCAGGCCGTCACGGTCGGGGAGGCCTAGGTCCAGAAGGACCGCGCTGGGATGTTCGACGGCAGCCTGGCGAAGCGCGCCCTTGGCATCTTCCGCCTCGACGACGGCATAGTCCGCCCGGATCAGCGTGCTGCGCAGCAGGCGACGGATCGCCGCATCGTCATCGACAACGAGAATTTTGGCTGGCATGTCAGGAGGCACTTTCGGTCGTAATTTCGCGGACGATGAGGGCAGGTGGAAAGACCAGCGCGAAGGCGGCGCCGCTACCGTCCGGCCGGTTGGTTGCCTCGACGATCATGCCCATCGCCTCGGCAAATGCCTTGACGATGGCCAGACCCAGCCCGGTACCGCCGATCGCGCGGTCGGACCCCTCAAGGCGCTTGAAGGTCTCGAACACCTCGCTCTCACGACCGGGCGGGAGGCCGGGACCGTGGTCGAGCACGGCGAGCCGTAGCTCGCCGAAGCGGTTGCGGCCTTCGATGACCACCTCTGTTCCCGGCTCGCCATAGCGGCCCGCATTGTCGAGCAGGTTCAGGAGGCAATGGTGCAGCAGTTGCGGATCGGCGCGCACCAGCGGCAGGTCGGGTGGAACATCGAGGCGCACACCATGTCCCTCCAGCGCGCGTCGGGCATCGTGCGCGGCACTCGTCACCGCGTCGCTCAGGTCGATCGCCTCGACGTTCAGCTTCAGCGCGCCGGCTTCGACACGCGCCATGTCGAGCAGGTTGGCAACGAACCGATTGAGCCGCTGCGCTTCGCTCTCGATCGTACCGATCAACTCGGGCGTGGCGCCGTGATGCAGCTGCGCCGCGGCCGCGATCACGGCTGTCAGGGGGGTGCGCAGGTCATGGCTGACCGACGAGAGCAAGGCGGCGCGCAGACGATCGCGGGTGCGAACCACATCGACGTCGCGCATTTCGGTCTGCAGGCGGAGGCGTTCGAGCACCAAAGCCGACTGGTCGATCAGGCTGCTAAGGAGCGGCAACTGATCGGCCCGAACCGGACTGCCAGCCTTTTCGCTCGCGACACCCAGCACGCCGAGCACGCGCTCACCTGCCTTCATGGGCTGGAACAGCCACTCCGACGCGGCAAGCGTGCCGGAACCCTTGCCGGCCGGGCTGCCGGTATCGAACGCCCAGCTGGCGGCGGCATTGTCCATCGTGTCGAGACGATAGGCGGAATCGCTGGCGGCGAGGATTTCGAGTTCGGAGCCGTCCGTCCGTCCGAGCAATACGACCTGGACGTCGAGCAGGCGACGGACATCGTCGCAGATCATTTGTGCGGCAATGTCGAGATCGTTGACGCCGGCAATCTGGCGCAGGAACCCTGCCAGGGTGGCGTTGGTACGCGCGCTGGTGGTGGCTAGATCTGCCTGCGCTCTTACCCGTGCCGTCAACTGACTGGTCGCGATCGCGATGCCGAGCAGAACGAAGACCGAAACGAGGTTCTCGGGATTGCTGATCGTCAGCGTCCCGGTCGGCGGCAGGAAGAAGAAATTGTAGGCAAGGGTTGAGGCGATACCGGCGTAGAGCCCGGTGCGCAGCCCGAAGAAGCTCGCCGCGGCCATGACCGGCAGCAGGTAGAGCAACGCCACGTTGCCGAGGTTCAATATCTGAAACAGAGCGGTCGCGAGCCCGGTCACGGCTGCTACCATCGCGGTCGTTATCGCATACCCTGCCGGGGTGCCCCAGCCTCCTGATCGTCGTCGAACGCGCTGCCTTGCGGGTGTGGAAGCCGGCATCGGCAGGACGTGTACCGTGACGTCGGGAGTGTCACGGACCAGCTTGTCGACCACGGACCCATGCCAGAGTTCAAACCAGCGAGATCGGTTCGATTTGCCGAGCACCAGCTGCGTGGCGCGCAGATCGACCAGCACCGACTGAATGCCGGTCACGACATTTTCGGCCGGGACGGTTGCTACGGCGCCTCCCAGTTGCGTGGCCAGCGTCATCGTCGCGGCAACCCGGGCATGCTGCTCGTCGGTGAAATGGGCTGCACGCGGCGTTTCGATGAAGACGGCAGTCCATGGGCCACGAAGGCCATCGGCAACCCGCTTGGCGGCGCGCACCAGGGCGTCGCATCCCGGCAACTCGCTGATCGCCACGACGATACGGTCGCTTCCCGCCCAGGTGCCGCCGAGACCCAGCGCGCGCACGTCGTCCAGCATCCGCGCATCCACCGCCTGCGCGGCGCGGCGCAGCGCCAGTTCACGCAAGGCCGACAAGTTCGATTTGGAGAAGAAATGGCCGAGCGCGCGGGTCGCCTCGGCAGGAAGATAGACCTTGCCAGCCTTCAGCCGATCGATGAGCTCGTCGGGCGGAATGTCGACGACTTCGATCTCCGCCATCTCGAGAATACTGTCGGGCACTGTTTCGCGAACGCGCACGCGCGTGAAGCTGGCGACGATGTCGTTCAGGCTCTCGACGTGCTGGATGTTGACGGTCGAGTAAACATCGATCCCCGCCGCCAGCAGTTCCCCGACGTCCTGATACCGCTTCGGGTGGCGGCTGCCGGGTGCATTGGTGTGGGCCAGCTCGTCGACGAGCGCGAGCCGTGGCCGGCGGGCGAGGATGGCGTCGATATCCATCTCGCGTAGCGTACGCCCCTCATAGGGCACATCACGACGCTGGATGATCTCATGTCCGCGGATAAGAGCTTCGGTCTCGGCACGGCCGTGGGTTTCGACCACGCCGATGACGACATCGACACCGTCACGCTTCCGCGCCGCGCCCTCCGACAGCATCTCGTAGGTCTTGCCGACGCCGGGTGCGGCACCGAGGAAGATCTTGAGGCGGCCTCTGCCCTCCTGCGCGGCTGCGCGCAGGAGGGCGTCGGGATCGGGGCGGCCCGCTTCTGCTCCTGATCCCGCCGGCATCAGCGCGTGGGCGCCGCGGCGTCGAGGGCGCGGTTGAGCGCCAGTACGTTGACGTGCGGGTCACCGAGCAGCGAAGTCTCGGTATTCGCGGCTACGAGGCCACGAACGCGCTCAACGGGCAGCCCGCGAACCCGTGCGATGCGCGCGGACTGTGCCAGCGCTGCTGCCGGCGACAGATCGGGGTCGAGGCCCGAGCCGCTCGCGGTGACGAGATCCGCCGGCAACGGTCCGGTCATGCCTTCGCCCTGACGCTTGGCGACATCGGGCTTCACCCGGTCGACCAGCGCCTGCGCGGTCGGGCCGAGGTTCGAGCCCGACGAGGCAAGCCCGTCATAGCCCTTGCCGGCGGCAGACGGGCGGGTCTGGAAGTAACGATCTGCAACGAAAGCCTGACCGACTATCGTCGATCCGATGACCTTGCCGCTGGCGTCCCGAACCAGGCTGCCGTTCGCCTGGGTCGGGAAGAGTGCCTGACCGATACCGGTCATGGCCAGCGGGTATGCGAGGCCTAGAAGGACTGCGAACAGGATCGTCATGACGATCGCGGGGCGCAGCGCGGAGGAAAAGTCCTTGCCCATTGTCTTGATCCTTACGCGAGGCCCAGACCGCCGACCACGAGGTCGATGATCTTGATGCCGATGAACGGGGCGAGCAGGCCGCCGAGGCCGTAGATGGCGAGGTTGCGCGCCAGCAGCGGCCCGGCCGCCATCGGCTTGTACGCCACGCCCTTGAGCGCCAGCGGCACCAGCAGCGGGATGATGATTGCGTTGAAGATAATCGCGCTGAGGATGGCCGATTGCGGCGTCGCCAGCCCCATGACGTTCAGCACCCCCAAGCCCGGGTACAACGCAACGAACATCGCCGGAATAATCGCGAAGTATTTCGCGACGTCGTTGGCGACCGAGAAGGTCGTTAGCGCTCCGCGGGTCATCAGCAGCTGCTTGCCGAGCCCGACGACCTCGATCAGCTTGGTCGGATCGCTGTCGAGGTCGACCATGTTGCCCGCCTCGCGCGCCGCCTGCGTGCCGGTGTTCATCGCCACGCCGACATCGGCCTGCGCGAGCGCGGGCGCGTCGTTGGTACCATCACCGCACATCGCCACCAGCTTGCCGCCGGTCTGCTCCTTGCGGATCAGCTCCAGCTTGTCCTCTGGCGTCGCCTGCGCGAGGAAGTCGTCGACGCCCGCTTCGGCTGCGATCGCCGCGGCGGTCAGCGGGTTGTCGCCGGTGATCATCACCGTGCGGATACCCATCGTCCGCAACTCACCGAAGCGCTCGCGGATGCCGGCCTTGACGACGTCCTTCAGGAAGATCGCGCCGAGCAGCCGCCCGTCCTTCGCGACCGCCAGCGGCGTGCCGCCGGCGCGCGCGATCTCGTCGGTGATGCGGCGCAGTTCGGTCGCCGCCGCGGTTGTGCCTGATCCTTCGTTCGCTTTCAGGATCGAGTCCACCGCACCCTTCTGGATCAGCGTGTCACCGAAGCGGACACCCGACACACGTGTCTGCGCGGTGAACGGGATAATTTCCGCCCCCTCCGGCATCGGCCGCTGCAGGTTGAACTTATCGCGTGCGAGCACGACGATCGAGCGGCCCTCGGGTGTTTCGTCGGCCAGGCTGGCGAGCAGCGCGGCCTCCGCGAGCTCTGCATCGCTGGTGCCACCCACGCTGCGGAACTCGCTCGCCTGCCGGTCGCCGATAGTGATCGTGCCGGTCTTGTCGAGCAGCAGCACGTCGACGTCACCCGCCGCCTCGACCGCACGGCCCGACTTGGCCAGCACGTTGAAGCGGACGAGACGATCCATGCCCGCGATGCCGATCGCCGACAGCAGTGCTGCGATCGTTGTCGGGATCAGCGTGATGAGCAACGCCGCGAGGATCGCGACCGGGATCGACCCGCCCGCATAGCTGGCGAAGCCCGGAATGGTGCCGACAGCAATCAGGAAGATGATCGTCAATCCGACGAGCAGGATCGTCAGCGCGACCTCGTTCGGCGTCTTCTGCCGCTCGGCGCCCTCGACCAGCGCGATCATGCGGTCGAGGAAGCCCTTGCCCGGCTCCACGGTCACCTTGACGCGGATTTCGTCCGAAATCACTCGCGTGCCCGCGGTCACTGCCGACCGGTCGCCGCCCGCCTCGCGGATCACCGGGGCGCTCTCGCCGGTGATCGCCGCCTCGTTGACGCTCGCGACACCCGAGACGACTTCACCGTCCGACGGGATCAGGTCGTTCGTCTCGACCAGCACGATGTCGCCGACCTTGAGCTGGCTGGCGGGCACGTTGTCAAACTGACGTCCGTCGCCCTTCAGCCGCTTGGCGACCAGCTCGGCCTTTGTCGCGCGCAAGCTGGCCGCCTGCGCCTTGCCGCGGCCCTCGGCCAGCGCTTCGGCGAAGGTGCCGAACAGCACAGTCAGCCACAGCCAGACGGCCAGCTGTGCCTTGAAGGCGAACGTCAGGTCGTCATGACCGATGACGAGCAGGATCGTCATCAGCGCGGCCACTGCCGCGGTCACGAACATAACCGGGTTGCGGACCAACTCGCGTGGGTTGAGCTTCAGGAACGATGCCTTGATCGCCGGCACGACCAGGTCGGCGGTGAACAGGCTTTTGGATTGGGCTTTTGCCATGATGGCCCCCGATCAGAACAGCTGGCCGCGGATCATCGCGAGATGATCGGCGATGGGACCGAGCGCGAGGCTCGGAAGGAAGGTGAGACCGCCCAGGATCAGCACGATGCCGACGAGCAGGCCGACCCACAGGCCGCCGGTGGTCGGGAACGATCCCGCGCTCTCAGGCGTGTACTTCTTTGCCGCCAAGCTGCCGGCGATCGCCAGCATCGGCACGATGACGAAGAAGCGCCCGAACCACATCGCGACGCCCAGCAGGCCGTTATAGTACGGCGCGTTGGCGGTCAGACCCGCGAAGGCCGAACCGTTGTTCCCGACTGCACTGGTGAAGGCGTAGAGGATCTCCGAGAAGCCATGCGGCCCTTTGTTGAGCGGCCCAGCCAGCCCCTGTTGCAGCACCGACGACAGCGACGTGAAGCCGAGGATGACGAGCGGCAGCACCGCGATCGCCAGCACCGCGAGCTTGACCTCACGGCTCTCGATCTTCTTGCCGACGTACTCGGGCGTGCGACCGACCATCAGCCCGGCGACGAACACCGCGAGGATGGCGAAAAGCAGGAAGCCGTAGATGCCCGCGCCCACGCCGCCGATGACGACCTCACCCAGCTGGATGTTGAACAACGGGATCATGCCACCGAGTGCCGTGAAGCTGTCGTGCATGCTGTTGACCGCACCGCACGAGGCGGCGGTGGTGACGACCGAGAACAGCGCGCTGGCGGCGATGCCGAAGCGAACTTCCTTGCCCTCCATATTGCCGCCTGCGACGCCGAGCTGATGCAGGATCGGGTTGCCCGCGGCTTCCTGCCAGTAGGTGACGGTGACGCCGGCGAGGAACAGGATTACCATCGCCGACAGGATCGCCCAGCCCTGGCGGGTGTTGCCGACCGCCTTGCCGAAGGTCCACGTCAGGCCGAAGCCGATGACGAAGATCGACAGCATCTGGATCAGGTTGGTGAGCGCGGTTGGGTTCTCAAACGGGTGCGCGCTGTTGGCGTTGAAGAAGCCGCCACCATTGGTGCCGAGCATCTTGATCGCTTCCTGGCTCGCGACCGGTCCCAGCAGGATCGACTGGCGGACACCCTCCAGCGTGTTCACATTGATGGCGCCGGCCATCGTCTGCGGCACGCCCGACGCGATCAGGAACACCGTGTAGACGATGCAGATCGGCAGCAGCAGGTAGAGCGTGATCCGGGTCACGTCCGCCCAGAAATTGCCGATCGCCTTCGCCTCGCGCCGCGCAAACCCGCGAAACAGTGCAAACGCCAGCGCGATGCCGGTCGCGGCCGACAGGAAGTTGTGGATGGTCAGCCCCAGCATCTGGCTGAGGTTCGACATGGTGCTCTCACCACCGTAGCTCTGCCAGTTGGTGTTGGTCGTGAAGCTGACCGCGGTGTTGAACGCGAGGTCAGGCGACAGGCCGGCCAGGCCCTGCGGGTTGCCGGGTAGCACGCCTTGAAGGCGGAGAACGGCGTAGGTCAGGATCAGCAATGCCACGTTGAACAGCAGCATGTGGATCGCATAGCGGCGCCAGCTCTGCTCGGCGTTCGGATCGATGCCCGACAGCTTGTAGAAGCCGCGCTCGACCGGACCGAGCACAACGTGCAACGGCGTCCGCCTGCCCTCGTAGAGCGCGTGGAGCCACAGCCCGACGGGCTTGGTGAGCGCCAGCAGGATGCCGACGAAAAGAAGAATCAGGAACCAGCCCTGGATTGTCATGGATCGCCTCCCCTCAGAAGCGTTCGGGGCGGATCAGCACCGCCACGAGATAGACGAGAAGGCCGATCGCGGTCAGCGCCGCCAGCCAGAGATCGAGCGTCATTGCCGGGCCTCCTTCACGCGTTGTCGCACAGGCGGGCGTAGGCAAGGGTGAGCGCGAACAGCCCGATGATGATCGCGATCCAGAGCAGGTCCTGCATGGGTGTCCTCCGATGATCAGAAGGCGGCCGTCAGCGAGACCACGACGGTGCTGCCGGCGATGTTGCCGGTGCCGTCATGGCCCTTGCTGAAGCTGGGGCGGAGGTACGTCGCCTCCCGGTTCGAGATGTCGGTGTCGAAGTAGCTGACGTTGAAGGTCAGGTTCTTGTAGGTGGCATCGGCGC
>NZ_JAGMXV010000458.1 GCF_018006725.1 Rhizorhabdus sp. | reverse complement strand
GCAGAGGTGTCGAGTAGCGGCCGCAGCTTCTCGGCGACGGCCTCGCGAGCGCGGAAGATTCGCGAACGCACCGTGCCGGTCGGACAACGCATCGCCTCAGCAATTTCCTCGTAACTCAAACCTTCGATCTCACGCAGCACGATGGCGCTACGCAACTCCTCCGGCAGGGCAGCCATGGCCGCATTGATCGTTTCCCCGGTCTGCTTGGACTGCAGCAGGCTTTCCGGGGTGTTGATGTCGCGTAGGCGGCCGGCATCCTCAAAACCTTCGGCTTCTTCGGCGTCGAATTCGGTCGATGTCGGCGCGCGGCGTCCCTGGGCGACGAGATAGTTCTTGGCGGTGTTGATCGCAATCCGGTACAGCCAGGTATAGAACGCACTGTCCCCACGAAACGCGGGCAGCGCCCGATAAGCCTTGATGAACGCTTCCTGCGCAACGTCCTCGACCTCGGACTGGTCGCGTATGAAGCGCGACAACAAACGTGCGACCTTGCGTTGGTATTTCGCTACCAGCAACTCGAACGCATGTTTATCGCCCGCCTGTGCGCGTTCGACCAGCAGGTGGTCAATTTCGCGTTCGCTCATGCTCTGTGGTTTTCCTGTGGCATCCGGATATCGTCATTTGCGCCGAAGTATAGCGCAAGCGTCGAACCGCCAGCGTAACAGTGCATGACCGCTGGTTCTGACCGGCGTCCGCCTAGAATGGTTCGGGCCGGTGCCTGCGCTGTCGCCCTGTTGCCGCGCGGGCAGGGGCTCTGTCGAGTGCCGAGTGGGTCATTTTCCGAAGCGCAGGAACTGTTTGATCTTGGCTTTTATCCCGAAACGTTCCAGCGTTGCACCGAGCCACTTCGAAAACCTTTCCATGCCCAGATGACTGTATACGAGCATCGTGTTTCCGAGGGTGCGCCGCACCAGGAAGACGTTGGCACATTGCCGTTGGTGGGTCGCGAAGAGGCGTTTGTGTTCCGACTGGCCTTCGGTGAAGTCGAAGTAGCGAAAGCGTCCTTCCCTGAACAGTTGCTCCACCGCCAACCACTGCAGGACCGTGCCCACTGACATGTTCATATAGTCTGGATCGTAGCCGAGGTAAGCATAGGTGAGAACGCCATCGTGCACCGGACAGTAAAGATACGAAACCGGTCGTTCGCCGTCGAACAGGAGGTAGGCGCGTACCCGTTGCTCGGCGGCGAGCGACTCGGCGTGCGCGATAAAATCCTCGGTATCGGGAATCCCGGCATCCAGCAATCGTTCCTGATAGGTCTTCTGGGAAACCGCGCGGGCGAGCAGGAAGAACTCGTGCATCTCGTCGGGCATGGCGTAGGTTTTCCAGGCGACCGTACCGCCGCAGTGCTCGGCGTACTTCCTGACCTTGCGACTGATCGTGGACCGGGTTTTCGAGGAGAATTTCTTCTGATAGCTCTCGAAAGACATTCCCAGATCGATGTAGCAGTGTTGATACTGAAGAGGGACGTAGCAGAGGTAGCCTTCGACTTGGCTGATGACGGGCAGTTCGGCAGCTACCGGCAGTCCCCGGATCAAATATCCCTGGCTTCCTGTGGCGAGCGGTTCGGGCGGCAGAGCCGGCAGCGCTACCGGGGGCGTTTCGTCGATCAGCCGTATTGCCAGGATCTGCAGCCGAAGCGGTATGCTGAAGAGCGTCCAGTCGCTGAGTTGAAACTTGAAAGGCTGCGGACGAAATTGCCAATGATTCATCCGTACCTCCTGCGGTAGGCCTGTTCCAGTATTCTTGCGCCGGTCCTCCAGATCGGCGATCGGAGAGGGGTGGGCTGTTGCTGTAGTGCGGTCCGGGCTTGCAGGCCGTGGAAGGGACGCACGCGAAAGCTGTCCCGGTTGCGGTCGAGAAACGAGCACAGCTTGCGAAAGCGCTTGACGACCACCTCGTCCGGCCGATTCTTCGCCTCGTTGAGTAACTCGAAGTTGTGGGAAAGGATGACAAAGGCGCTTCTATCGGTCTCCAGAGCCTTCCATAGCAGGCTCTCCAGTTCGCCGTAAGAGCAGGCGGTGAGTTGGGCGTGCCGCAGGGAGCCGCTGCCGTCGTCGAACACCGTCATCGGGTACTCATGTACGCCTTCGCATTCAATGGGTTCGACGACCGTCAGGTAACTCCTCAATAACCCCGGGCGTGCGTGCATGCGCTTGGGTCGGAGCCGGAACGCTAGGGTCACCGGCAGAGCACGCGCCTGAAGTTTCGGTCGAGGGGATAGACCCAGACGGTTTTGATGGGCAGCAAGGCTTGGTGGTGGACATCGAGCTTGCCGCGACCGGTGGTTTGTCCAAGGCAGAGCCAGTTGGCCGCTCGGTAAGCGGTGCCGCGAAAGCGCTCTTGCTCGACGAAAGTTTCGAGCAAGAGCGGCCGGTAACCGTACTGGACTGGCCAGTCGGCGGCGATCTCCCGGGCTGCACGAGCCAAGATGGACGAAGCCAGATTCTTGCATTCGATCCACGGCAGGATGAGGAATCGAGCATTATTCACGACCCGGTGCAGGTGCGCCTGGCGTTGCGAGGGGGTCCAGCCGATGTAGTGGTCGCGCGGCTGGGTCTTCCAGG
>NZ_JAGMXV010000185.1 GCF_018006725.1 Rhizorhabdus sp. | reverse complement strand
CTGCTGATGGGCATCGCCCGCCCGCTGTCGAAGATGAGCGCCGCCGTTCGTTCGCTGTCCAATGGTGACCTGTCGGTGTCGATCCCCGCGCTCCGTCGCCATGATGAGATCGGTGGACTGGCCCGCGCTCTTGACGGCTTCAAGGCGTTGTTCGCGGCCGAACAGGAACGTGCTCTGGCCGACCAGCGTCGGGCTGCCGAGGAGCTGGCCCAGGCCCAGGCGACCCAGCGTACGGTCGAGCTCATCGGCGCCGGCCTGTCGGCGGTGGCCCATGGCGATCTTACCGTCCGCGTGCCGAACGATGCGCAAGGACCGCTCGCCCAGCTGCATCATGACTTCAACGAGGCGCTCGACCGTCTGTCGACCACGATCACCGAGATCATCGACGGCTTCGGCACGATCCGCTCGGGCACCGGCGAAATCGCGCAGGCGGCTCAGGATCTGTCGCAGCGTACCGAGAGCCAGGCGCACTCGCTCGCTCGTACCGCCAGCGCGCTCGAGCAGTTCATGGGCACCGTTCGCCTGACCGCCGGCAATGCCCGCGAGACGAGCGAGAAGGTTGCTGCAGCCCGCTCGGCCGCCGAATCGATGGGCACGACCGCCCGTCAGGCGATCGAGGCGATGCGCACCATCGAATCGTCGAGCCGCGAGATGGAAGAGATCGTGTCGACCATCGACAACCTCGCCTTCCAGACCAACCTGCTGGCGCTCAACGCGGGCGTCGAAGCGGCCCGCGCAGGTCCGGCCGGTGCTGGCTTCGCGGTGGTCGCGACCGAGGTTCGCGTCCTTGCCCAGCGTTGTACCGACGCAGCCGGCAAGATCCGCGACCTGATCGCCACTTCGGGTCACCAGGTCGTAAGCGGCGTGGAACTGGTCGAGCGCTCTGGCTCGGCGCTGGGCACGATCGTCGAGGAGTTCGGTCAGGTCGCCGACCTGATCGCGGAGATTGCCGCGGCCAACGAGCAGCAGGCCACGGGCCTCAACGAGATCAACGCCGGCGTGTCCTCCATGGACAATGCGACCCAGCAGAATGCCGCGATGGTCGAGGAAACCAATGCCAGCGTCCAGAGCCTCTCGGCCGAGGCGCAGCGGCTTGCCGATCGCGTCGGCGGCTTCCGCACCGGTCAGCAGGCACCGGCCCGTCGGGCGCCCGCGCCCGCTCGTCCCGCGGTCGCACCCGCTCCGGCGCGCGCCGCAGCGCCCGCGAAATGGGCCAGCCCCGCTTCTGTCCATGGTGCGCTCGCACTGAAGGTCGAGGAAGACGACTGGACCGAGTTCTGATCCCCCCGGACGGCGGAGTATCCGGCTCCGTCGTTCACCCACCCCCACCCCAATAGTTTCAATCACGGAGGGCAATGTGACTGTACGCTTTCGTAATCTCCTCATCGGTCTCACCGCTGCGACGATGGTCGCCGGCGCGGCGAATGCCGCGGCGACGCCCGAATGGACGGCGCGCATCCGTCAGATGATCGCCTCGAAGCAGGATTATCCGAACGCCGCCCAGATGCGCGGCGACGAGGGCACCGCCAAGGTCAAGCTGGACGTCTCCGACGACGGCTCGGTCGCCGCGGTTTCGATCGTGCAGCCCTCGGGCTCGTCCCTGCTCGACAAGGAAGCTCTGGCCGCGATCAAGCGTGTCGGCACCTTCCCGGCGCCTCCGGGCGGTGCGGCTTCGGTCGTGATCCCGCTGACCTGGAAGCTTCAGTAAGCTTCACACGGTCGCAAGACCAAGGCGGGCGGTCAGCGCGGCAGCAATGCCGCGGCGGCCGCCCGCTTCCGTATTTCCCCCACATCGGGCTCGCCCGCAGGCACCACCCAGCTGCCGCCGACGCATAGCACCGCGTCGAGCGCGAGCCAGTCGGCAGCACTTTGTTCGGTGATCCCGCCGGTCGGGCAGAAGCGTGCCTTGAACAGCGGCGCCGCGAGCGCGTTGAGCGCCGGAATGCCGCCATTGGCGGTCGCCGGGAAGAATTTGAAGTGGGTCAGCCCCATGTCGAGCCCGCGCATGACGTCGCCGGCATTGGCCGTGCCGGGCAGGAAAGGCACGCAACTGGCGATCGCCGCATTGGCCAGCGGCTCGGTCAGTCCCGGCGAGACCAGGAAGCGCGCGCCTGCATCGACGCTGGCCTTCACATCGTCGGGATTGAGCACCGTGCCGGCGCCGACGACCGCACCTTCGACCTTTGCCATTTCGCGAATCACGTCCAGTGCGGCGGGCGTCCTCAGCGTCACTTCGAGTGCAGGCAGGCCACCCTCGACCAGCGCCTCGGCGATCGGGCGCGCATGGGCGACGTCGTGGATCACCAGAACCGGGATGACCGGCGCCAGCATCATGATGTCTTCGACGGTCATGCCTGTTCCTCCTGATAAGCGGCGGCAGCGCCCAGCAATCCCGCTTCGGGATGACGGGCGAGCCGGATAGGGAAATGGCCCATGCGGGCCTCGAACCGCCCTTTTGCGCGGAAGCGGTCGTGAAACAGCGGCCCTTTCAGCCGGGCCTCGATGCGGTTGGCGAGGCCGCCGGTCACCACCACGGCATTGGCGCCATGAGCAAGCGCGAGATCGCCCGCGACAGCGCCGAAGGACATGACCAGCCGGTCGAGTGCCTGTGCCGCCAGCGCATCCTCTCCGTCGATAGCTGCCTGCCAGAGCGCGGCATCGTCGCGCGGCACGATGGCGAGCCCGCCGACCATCGCGAGCGTCTCGTGAATGTCCGACAGCGCCGGGCCAGAAACGATCCGTTCGATCGAAACGCGACGATGCCGTTCGCGCAGGCGGGCAAGCAGCTTCTCCTCGAACCCGTCGAGCGCGGCGAAGTCGAGATGGCCGCCCTCGGTCGGCAGGACGATGCGCCGTCCATGCCGACGGACGAGCTGGGCGACGCCGAGGCCCGTGCCCGGTCCGATGACGGTGGTCACGCCGCTCTGGGGCAAGGGGCCGTCGGGTCCACCGAGCGGTACCAGCTCCTCTTCGGTCAAGACGCCCACGGCTGCGGCCATGGCGGCAAAATCGTTGATCAGGGTCAGGCTGCGCAGCCCCAGCTCCTCGGCCAGGGTCGAGGGGCGGATCGTCCAGCTGTTGTTGGTGAAACGGATCAGTTCGCCTTCGACCGGACCGGCAATGGCGATGCAGGCGGCGTCGGGCAGGCTGCCGCCCTCGTCCCGCGCGAAGGCGGCCCAGGCGTCGGCGAGCCCGGCATGGTCGGCGGTCCGATATTTGCGTGGGGTGCCGAGCGTCGGCCGCCGGTCGGCGTGCAGTTCGGCGATGGCGAAGCGGGCGTTGGTCCCGCCCAGATCGACGGCGACGAGCTTCATCAGAGCCCGGCCGCCGCCAGCATCGCCGATCCACCGCGTTCCGCCGTATCCGCGCCCGCGCGCATGAAGGCGAACAATTCGCGGCCGGTGCCGCTCGCCGGGGGCGGGGGTGATGCCGGTTCGCGCGCGTCCCAGTCCGCCGGATCGACCAGCACGCTGATCTCGCCCTTGTGGCCGCACAGGCGGACGATGTCGCCATCGCGCAGCTTCGCGATCGGGCCATGCGCCAGCGCCTCGGGGGTAAGGTGGATCGCCGCCGGCACCTTGCCGCTGGCCCCCGACATACGCCCGTCGGTGACGAGGGCGACGCGATGGCCCCGGTCCTGCAGCACGCCGAGTGGCGGGGTCAGCTTATGCAGTTCGGGCATGCCATTGGCCTGAGGGCCCTGGAAGCGGACGACCACGACGACGTCGCGATCGAGTTCGCCCGCCTTGAAGGCTGCGGTGACCTGGTCCTGATCGTCGAACACGCGGGCCGGCGCCTCGATCGTCCAGCGCTCGGACGCCACCGCGCTGGTCTTGAACGTACCCCGGCCGAGATTGCCCTGCACGAGCCGCATCCCGCCGTCGGGCTGGAACGGGTCGGAGACAGGACGCAGCATCGTCTCGTCACGCGGGGTTGCAGGGGCAGGCTCCCAGGCCAGCGTCTCGCCGTCCAGCTTCGGGTCGGCGGCATAGTCGCCCAGATCCCTGCCGGCGACGGTCAGGATGTCGCGGTGGAGCAGTCCGCCGTCGATCAGCGTGGCGATGACATAGGCCATGCCGCCGGCCGCCTGGAAATGGTTCACGTCGCCCGAGCCGTTCGGATAGACGCGGGCGATCAGCGGCACGGCGGCCGACAGCCGGTCGATATCTTCCCAGTCGATCAGGATGCCCGCCGCGCGTGCGATGGCGGGCAGGTGGATGACATGGTTGGTCGACCCGCCGGTCGCCAGCAGGCCGACGGCGGCGTTGACGATCGCCTTCTCGTCGACGCAGCGGCCGAGCGGGCGATAATCGTCGCCGTCCCAGCCGATCTTGCCGAGCCGGTGGACGGCGGCACGAGTCAATTCCTGGCGCAGCTTGGTGCCTGGATTGACGAAGGCCGCGCCGGGGATATGCAGGCCCATCACCTCCATCATCATCTGGTTCGAATTGGCGGTGCCGTAGAAGGTGCAGGTGCCCGCGCCATGATAGGAGGCGGACTCGGCTTCGAGCAGTTCCTCGCGGCCGACCTTGCCCTCGGCATAAAGCTGGCGGACGCGCTGCTTTTCCTTGTTGGCGAGCCCCGAGGGCATCGGACCGGCCGGGATCAGGATCGTAGGCAGGTGCCCGAAACGCAGCGCGCCGATCAGCAGTCCCGGCACGATCTTGTCGCAGATGCCGAGCAGCGCCGCGCCCTCGAACATGCCGTGGCTGAGCGCAACTGCCGTCGACAAGGCGATGGTGTCGCGGCTGAACAGCGACAATTCCATGCCCTTCTGGCCCTGGGTCACGCCGTCGCACATGGCGGGGACGCCGCCTGCGACCTGCGCGGTCAGCCCCGCCTCGCGCGCCCACAGCTTCATCTGGTCGGGATAGCGGCCATAGGGCTGATGCGCCGACAGCATGTCGTTATAGGCGGTGACGATGCCGATGTTCATCGCCCGGCCGTCGCGGATCGCCGCCTTGTCCTCGCCCGAGGCGGCGAAGCCGTGCGCCAGATTGCCGCAGGACAGGCGCGGACGGTCCACGCCGCCGTCGCGCTCGCGCTCGATCAGGTCGAGATAGGCCTGGCGGCCGGCTCTGGACCGCTCGACGATGCGGGCGGTGACGGCCTCGACGGCCGGATGCAAAGTCATCGTTCCCACTCCCTCTCTGGAACCGGGCCGGGCGCGCCTCGTCGCCCGCCGCCGGTTACGCGCACCAATGAATGTCGATCGCCTGCTCGGCGTCCGCCAGGACGCGTCCGATCGGCAGCGGCGAACCCGCGCCGTCCTTGATCGCCCGTTCAAGCAGCTTCTTCTTGTCCTTGCCGGTCACGACCACGGTCAGCGTGCGGGCCGACAGGATCGCGGCACGGGTCAGCGTGACGCGGGCGACCGGTGCCTCGGCGGGCAGCGGATCGGGCAGTACGCCCACCGCGCGACGCGCCTTGGGGGCGTCCAGCGCTTCGTCCAGATCGGGCCCGGCGAAGATCGAGGCGGTGTGCCCGTCATTGCCCATGCCCAGCCAGACGAGATCGGGCGGCCAGGGCAGTTCCTGCAGCCGGGCATCGGCCGCGCGGCCGGCGGCCTTGTGGTCGGGCGCCTTATCGCTGATGAAGGGGATGACGCGGGCGCCCTTGGGCAGGAAGATACGCGCGAGCATCGCCGCGTTCGACAGCGGATCGGTCATCGCCACGATCCGGTCGTCGGTCGGAACGATCATCACCTTCTTCCAGTCGATCCTGGCCTTGGCCAGCTTCTCGTAGATCGGGAGCGGCGTCTGCCCGCCGGGAAGGGCGATCAGACATTGTCCACGCGCGTCGAGCGCCGATTCGATGATGAAGCCGACATCGCCGGCTACCGCCTCGGCCAGTTCCTCGGCATCCTCATAGTCCCACCATTCGGCTTCGATCATCACTCGTTCCTTTCATGGCCGCCGCATCGCGCTTTGGCCGTGTCGCGCGCTGTGGCGCCTCAATCGTGCCAGGTGACCCCGTCGCGCTCGGTAAGAGCGATCGCGGCGGACGGTCCCCATGTCCCTGCGGTGTAGGGCTTGGGCTTCATCGAGTTGGCAGCCCAGCCTTCGCGGATCGCATCGATCCACTCCCATTGGGCCTCTACCTCGTCACGCCGTACGAACAAGGTCTGGTCGCCCTCGATCAGGTCGAGCAGCAGCCTTTCATAGGCGATCCGACGCCGGCTGTCGGCGAAGGCGTTGGGCATCGAGATGTCGAGCGGCACTTCACGCAGGCGGATGCCGTCGCGATCGAGGCCGGGTTCCTTCGACATCAGCATCAGCCGGACATTCTCGTCGGGTTGCAAACGGATGATCAGCTTGTTGGGTTGCAACATCGCGCCGCGCCCCTCGAAGATCGAGTGGGGCACGCTCTTGAAGCGGATGAAGATCTCCGACTGCCGGCTGGGCAGGCGCTTGCCGGTGCGCAGGTAGAAGGGCACGCCGCGCCAGCGCCAATTGTCGATATGCGCCTTGAGCGCGACGAAGGTCTCGGTGTCCGACGGCTTGCCGAGCTCGTCGAGATAGCCGGGCACCGGTCCACCGGCCATGGCGCCCGGGCCATATTGGCCGATGACGCTGTGGGTTGCTGCAGTGGCCCGATCGATCGGGCGCAGCGAGCGGAGCACCTTGACCTTCTCGTCGCGGACCGATGTCGCGTCGAACTGTGCTGGCGGCTCCATCGCGACCAGCGCGAGCAGCTGGAGCATGTGGTTCTGGACCATGTCGCGGATCGCGCCGGCCCCGTCATAGAAACCGACCCGGCCTTCGAGGCCGACCGTCTCCGACACGGTGATCTGGACATGCTCGATCCCGCCGGCACGCCACAGCGGCTCGAACAGGCTGTTGGCGAAGCGCAGCGCCAGCAGGTTCTGGACCGTCTCCTTGCCGAGATAATGGTCGATGCGGAAGGTGCGATCCTCGGGGAATACCGCTGCGACCGCGTCGTTGATCAGCCGGCTGGACGCTATGTCATAGCCCAGCGGCTTTTCCAGGCCGATGCGCACCCCGTCCCCGGCGAGGCCGGCCTTGGCCAGACCCTCGATGGTCGAGCCGAACAGCGACGGCGCGGTCGACAGGAAGATCGAAAGACCCCGCTCGGTCGAACCCACGCGCTCTGCCAGCGCTGCGAAGTCCCCTTCCTTCGAAGCGTCGACCGGTACATAGCTGAGCCGCTTGAGAAAGGCGGCGAGCGCGTCATCGTCGAGCCGCTCGCTGGGCACGAACCGGCGCAGTGCCGTGTCGGCGAAGGCGCGGAACTCTGCGTCGGTCATCGCGGTCCGTGCAGTGCAAACGATTGCAAGAGCGGGCGACAAAAGATCTTCGGCGGCCAGTCCGTACAGCGATGGCAAAAGCATGCGTTGCGACAGATCGCCGGTCGCTCCGAACAGAAGCAGCTTCTCGCTGGGTGTCGTCACCAGTTCGTCTCCCTCGTTTTCGCCGGCCCTGCCCGGCGCTGCGCCCCGTGCCTTGTAACGCAGTTGGAATGCCTGTGTAGCAAATCGATCGCCGCGCGGTAGCGGCCATGACGCATGGCCCGATTATTACCCTCCCTTAGTTGCAGAAAGGGGACGGGTCCATGGCGCAGGCACTATCGGCGGCCGGTTCGGGCGAGCGGCGGCTGTGCGTGAGGCTGGCGTGCGACGAGGCCGATATCGTCGCCGCCCAGCGGTTGCGCTACGACATCTTCTTCCGGGACTTGGGCGCGGCACCGGACATTTCGTCCGACGAGCGCGACATCGATCCCTATGACGGCCTGTGCGATCACCTTCTGGTCGAGGATCATGGCCGGCCGGGCAGTCCCGTGGTCGGTACCTATCGCCTGCTGCGGCAGAGCGTTGCGGATGCCCATGACGGCTTCTATTCGGCGCATGAGTTCGACCTTTCGCCGGTGCTGGCGCATGGCCGCCGCGAGGGGATGGAACTGCTCGAATTGGGCCGCTCCTGCGTCGATCCCGCCTATCGTGACGCCGGGACGATCCAGCTGCTGTGGCGCGGAATCGCCGATTATCTGCAGCGCCACACCATCGGCTATATGTTCGGCTGCGCGAGCTTTCCCGGCGTCGATCCGGCCGAACATGCCGAGGGGCTCTCGCTGCTCGCGCACAACCATATGGCGATGCCCGAGCTGCGGGCCCGTGCGATCGGCGACCAAGCGATCCCGCTCGCCTCGCTGCCGATTGGCGGCTATGATCCGCGTATCGCGCTGCGCCGCCTCCCTCCACTGATCAAGGCCTATCTCCGGGTCGGCGCCGAGATCGGCGATGGCGCCTATATCGATCACGCCTTCAACACGATCGACGTGTTCGTGCTGGTGCCCGTCGCGCGCATCGCCGCCCGCTACGCCCAGCGTTTCGAGGTCGCCGCCTGATCTTTTCCGCTCGTCTGCGGCCGCCTGCCCGACGAAACGCATTGACGTGCCGTGCTCATGATGGTGATCCGCCTCCCGAGATCATGAGGGAGGATCGTCTTGCGGCAGGCCCGCTTATTGTTGAGCGCGACCATCCTGGCGGCACTGGCCCATCCGGCCTGCGCTGCGGAGGACGAAACCATCATCGTCTCGGGCTATGGCCTCGATCGCTCGCCGGGTGATGCCGCCTATGACGTAGTCAGCATCGATCGCGACCGGCTGACGCTGTCCGCGAGCGGGCGAATGGAAGACATCCTCCGTGACGCCGCCGGCTTCCAGCAGTTCCGCCGGTCGGATTCGCGCTCGGCCCACCCGACCAGCCAGGGGGCGACCCTGCGCGGGCTGGGCGGCAATGCGGCCACCCGCGCGCTTGTCCTGCTCGACGGCGTCCCCGTGATCGATCCGTTCGGCGGCTGGATCAGCTGGGCCGCGCTCGATCCGGCGCGAATCGGCCATGTCCGCGTCACGCGCGGCGGGGGCAGCGGCGTACAGGGCGCGGGCGCGCTCGCCGGAACGATCGAACTGACCAGCATCGGCGGGGACGATGCCCCGCGCGTCGACGCCGGGCTCGCTTATGGCAGCCGCAACTCGCTCGATGCCGACGCGACCCTCACCACCGCGCTGGGCGGGGGCTTCGCAATTATCTCGGCCGGCCATGCACGCGGCGACGGCTTCGTGCCGATCGTCGCGGGCGACCGGGGACCGATCGACCGCGCGGCGCGCTATCGGCAGAGCCGAGGATCGGCGCGCGCGGTCATCCCGGCTGGC
>NZ_JAGMXV010000184.1 GCF_018006725.1 Rhizorhabdus sp. | reverse complement strand
GCTTGGCCTCCAGCGCGACGAGACGCAGGGCGATCGTCTCGATGCTCGACCAGACCGCAGCCAGCGGCGATTTCGGCCGCGGTGCCTCTGGGGCCGCCTTGGCGAAAACTGGCCGGCGCTCGGTCAGGCCGTCACCAGGAGCGATTCGACCCGGGCGCGCGCGGCCGCGGCATCGGCATCTTCCTCGAGCGGCGGCCCACCGCCAGGGCCGATCGGCGCCGCCGGCTCCGGCTGCTGGCCCACCATCTCGAGCGTCGTCATGTTGCCCTCGATGATGTACTTGGCGGACCCCTCGGCATCCATCGGGCCGATGTCCTCGATCTCGCGCCATTCCTCGGCGTTGATGACGCCGTTGCGGCGCATGACCTGGAGGCCATCCTGGCGCGCCTTGAAGTCGCCGCGCAGCATGCCCTTGAGGTCCAGCTTGACGAAATAGTAGCCGCGGTTGCCGCCGAACAGCTTGCGGTTGGCCTCTTCCTCGAAGCGGACAGCCCAGGGCGCCAAGGCATCCTGAACCACTTCGATGGACTGGTTCTCGATGTTGGAGAACGTCGCCCGGAGAAGGTGCTGGACCTTGTGCGGCGGCACTCCGAACCATCGGCAGATCTGCTCGACCTGGAACTGCAGGGTGTCGATGAACTGCGCTTCGTCGGGGTCGACGCCAACCTTCGTCCACTTCTTCCCGCCGTCGAGGAAGGCGGTCTTGTTGCCCTTCTTCGGGCCCTTGTAGAGCTGCTCGAATTCAGCGCGCATCCGCTTCAGCGCGTTAGGATCAGCCTTGCCGGGCAACTCGACCACACCGGCCGGGTGCATGCCCTCGCCGAAAAAGGCGGCGCCGAAAAGCTCCGCAGCCTTGGCCCAGCCGATGGTGTCGGCCGCCAACTCGATGACGGAAACGCCGACCGGCCCGTCGCCGAAACCGCGGATATGGAACATATCGGCGGGATCGAGATCGATCTTGCCGGATGCGCCGTT
The DNA here is from genome assembly GCF_018006725.1 of Rhizorhabdus sp. GTDB lineage: Bacteria > Pseudomonadota > Alphaproteobacteria > Sphingomonadales > Sphingomonadaceae > Rhizorhabdus. The sequence continues at coordinate 8,245 of NZ_JAGMXV010000184.1, read as the reverse complement.
GTTGACCTCGTAGAAGACGACGCCGGTTTCGAGATCGCGACGGACCTCGACGCGCGAGGGATGGATGGGGTGTAGGGCGATCACACGCCCAGCGTAATCGCGCTCGATCTCGGCGTAACCGTTGCCCCAGAGCAGGGCCCAGGTGATCAGTGTTTCGCGGAACTGGAAGGCGCCGTATTCGTCCGATGCCTCCCAGCCCAGCACCCAGGCAACGTTATGATTCGGCCTCCGCTCGCTGCCATCACGGGTCATCTGCATGACGCGCACCGGCAGCTGCGCGATGGACTGAGAGAGGTAGCGGACACAGGCCCAGACCGCGGCGGATTTCAGCGCGGTATCGGGGGTGACGACGACGCCGGCCGTTGTTCGCGGCGAATAGGGGTGGCGGGTGTAGGGGTCGTCGTTCTCGCGGGTGCGCTGCAGATTGAAGACGCTCAGGAGACGGTCGAGGATGGTCATCCTAGTCTCCCTGCAGGTCCTGCCAGTCGTGGAATGCCGCCAAATGCTTGGCGTGCTCGGGGTGGCCAGGATCGGCGAGGATTGCCGGGCTCCAGGCGTCTGCGGCGATGCCGTCGGGCGTGTCGCCGCGGCCGAAAGCCTCGTTGTAGGCGGCCTCGTCGTCGTAGATTGATCCGCCGCGCGGCTCCGGATTCCGCATCATCCCGAACGCACAGTTGAACATCGCCATGGCGGGATCGATCTTGGCGTCGCCGGCAGTCTGCTTCGTCGCACGGATCGCGGTCGCCGTTGGCTCGATCTTCAGATTGCCGACACACCAGGCGCCCAGGGCGGCCCCGCAATGCCTCATCGTGCCGTTCGCGAGTTTCCGCTCGCAGGTCTTGATCGAGTTCATCAGGGCAAAGCCCTGAGGCACGCCGAGCAGTAGCCCGCTCTCCAACGTGACACCGATCTGAGCCAGGGCCTCGACCATTTCGCCGAGGCCGGCGGGGTCGACGCAGACCGAGCCGAGCAGGCCGGCCGCCATGACGCGCTCGATCAGCGCCACGATGTCGGTGATGTCGCCGAGCTCGTCGGAGACGATGATCAGTTCTTTGGCCTTCTCGAAATCGCGGAGCTTCGAGACGATCTTCGGCCGGCGGTCCAGCACGATCTCATGGCACCAGGCCCGCAGCCAGACCAACCACTTTCGGGTATCGCGGTGCCGGCCCATGACGGCGACGCCGTAGAGATCATCCAGGCCGCCGCCGTCGAGGCCGACGACGATGACGTCGCAGGCTTCGAGAAGGTAGTCGAGCGTGATGTCCGGATCGGCTTGGCGAGTCCAGAATTCGGCGCCTGGCCAGCGGTTGCCGCGCAGCCCCATGCCGATTTCGACGTTGAGATGTTTGGCCAGGAAACCGGCCCGGCTCGATCCGCCGGCCCGATCCGCCTCGACAAACTTGCGTTCGATGTATTCCTCGTCGACGGAGGCGCCGAGGTTCGGGTTCGTGATGTACCAAGTCGAGCGATCCCGCCACGCCTCGGCGTCGAGCATTTTCCTCGGATATTCGTAGAGGATGCCGAGGCTGCGGGGGTCCTTGATCTCGCCGTCCCGCACAGCGCGGAAATAGTCCAGCTTCTGCTTGAAGACGCCGTCCGGCGCCTCGTCCGATTGCGTCGTCGCGTAGATGACAAAACCTTCAGGCCGCGACGCCAGGCCGCCGGTCACCTCGCGGAACATGTCCTCTGCGCCAGCCCGCTTGCCGAACAGCCACAACTCGTCGATGAAGATGCCGGAAGCCTTTTTGCCGCCGACCGTCTCGTTGTCCGCGGCGATGACCTTCAGGGTCGAATTCGTGCGGAGATCGGTGATCGTGCGAAAGCTCGGCTGGACCCTCAGAAACCCGCCGGATTCGACCCACATCTCGGGATCGGCACGCACCATGTCAGCGGCGGGCCCGAACGAGTTGTTCGCAATCTCGATCGTGGGGGCGACGATCAGAAACTCGGCGGAATCGCGCCAGTTCTGCGTCAGCGCCGTCAGCATGATCGAGGCCGCGGTACCCGATTTCCAGTTCTTCTTGCTGACCAGCAGCATGTATTCGGAGATCAGCCGGCGGCCGGTCTCGGTGTCGTAGGACCCGAACAGCGTCCGGGGCAGGTCGAAAACCCAGGGCCGGCAGACCTCGCCGATGGCCGGGCGGCCCGCCATGTCGACGATCTTGAGATCGCGATAGACGCGCATCGCGGAATCGGCGGCGTCCGGGAACAGTGGATCAAATGGCACGAGCGATCGACGATCGACGATCCGCTTTTCCCAATCCAGACACGCCGTCGACCAGGTCGGCTTAGTCATTGCTCACGGCGAGCTGTGGTTTCGATCCGGGCGGCGGTGGCGGCGCGAACTTCGATGACACGGACCTCTTGCCGCCCTTGCCGTCGTCTGCCTTCTTTTCGGCCAACTTCGGCGCTTGGAATGGCATCAGCGCGATGGCCAGGCGGATCTTGTCGGCCGTGTCGGCGTTCGGATCGTTGATGACGCTCATCGCGAATTCGATCGACGACGAGAACTGATTGGGCGCCTTGGCTTCACGCGATTCAGGTGCCGGCGCCTCAGTGACCGGCTTCTTTGCGGCCATCACAGGCGCCTTCCGCTTGGGCCGGCGCTCGCCCTTGGTGTCCTTCGGCGACCGATCTTCTTTCCGCTTGGAGCGCGCGCCCTTGGGGCGACCAGCACCAGGCCTGAAGCCGCCGCGAGCCATTGGAATTCCTCTATTTTTTGAAATTCGTCCCAGGCGACCCGGAATCAAAGCCGGGAGGCGGAAAAATCAAAGAGGGTCGCACATTGCGTCCGTGAGGCCGGTGCGGAAAAATGCGGCCGGCCGCCCAAGGAATTGACCCCGCCCCCCCCTTACGCGGCCCGCGGGAACAGGTTCATCTGCCCGGCGGCGCGGGTGGCGCCCTTCGAGATGTTGCAGGCTCGGCATGCGCACTGGGTGTTCTCGTAGGTGTGCGGGCCGCCCTGGGATAAGGGGATCCTATGATCCAGCTCGGGCGCGCGATCATCTATCGTCCCGAGCAGGCGCCGCGGTGTCTTCTCGCCGCATATTTGGCACTTCCAACCATCTCGATCGAAGACCTTTAGGCGGTTGACCGGCTCGTACGGCACGCCAGCAGCCCTGGCGCGCTTCCGATGATTCTTTCCGGCGTCGCGCTTTCCGGCGGCCCTGGCGTCTCGCCTCTCTTGTTTCCTCAGGCATGAGGCTGAACAGAAAGCGCGTCGTCGATCTCCGTACTTAGGAGCGAAAACCAAACCGCAGCACTTGCACGCCCGTGGCGATCTGTCCCTGGCGTCGCCTAACTGTGCTTTCTCTCTGCTCCGCCGCCGTGCGCGTAGCGTACGACATTGATCAGAACAGAGCATCTGTCCGCCTCTCTCCTGAATGAATGCGCATCCGCATTCCTGGCAGGCTACGGGCGGGCGGTCGCCCTTGGCTCGCGATCTCCTATTGCGCTCAGTCTCGCGAGCAGCGGTAAGCGCAGCCTTTCTTTCAGCATCCGTTAAATCCATCCCGGCGCACCGTCTCGAGCAGTAGCTCATTGGGTGGCCGCGCCATCTCGGAAATGTGCTGCCGCAGCCGGCGCACTGATCCTCCAGGTGATGGCTGCCGGCGACGTATTCGCCTCGGCGATAGCTATCCCGTAGCGCCGCTAGGCGCGCAGCCCTTCGCGCTGACTGGCCCTTCCTGTCCCCGGAGCGCCGACGCGCGGGCTCCGAATCTGCAGCAGGGCACAGGGCCATTGAGACCTCGATGTCAGTAGCGCGCCGCCATCCGCTTCCCCCTGGCCGCCGCCGTCTTCCTGGTATGGCAAGCCCCGCAGCGCAGCATGATGTTCCTGGGGTCCAGCGGCGCGCCGCCATCCCTCAACTCGACGATGTGATCACCAAAGATCCGGCCGCCTCTGCCGCGGTCAGGCTTGCTGCAGTCCGGATCCTCGCAGCACCGCCCACGCTGGGCGATGATATCGGCCATCAGAGCGCGCCAGGCCGTCGACGAGTAGAACGGGTCCGGCATCTTGGCCGGGGGCGGCGCGGTCCGGTACTCGGCCGCTTTGATCGCGAGGGGGGCGGCCTTGATGCGTGCCATCGACCCCTCCGAACGCAAAACGCCCGCCTCGGAGACCGGGCGGGCGCAATACTTCAACCTGACTATCGGAAATTGCACCAGATTTAGGCGGGTGTCAACAGGTGGCGCAATATGGGTAGACGTTGCGATGCGCTGCGGTGCGGCGTGAAGAGTTGCGGCGTGAAGCGGTGAGGAGCGACGCGGAGTTTATGCTTTTGATCCATACGGCGGCAGGTCGAACGCGACCGCTGCCACCGCCAGAGCAATCGACTTCGGGATCTCGGTCTTGCCGGACTCCCATTGCTGCAAGCCTCGGCGCGAACAGCCGATCATCTCGGCAGCCTTGGCTTGCGAAAGCTTCATACGGCGCCGCCAGTTCTTCAGTTCTTCGGGGGTCATGGCGGCTTCCGTGGTGGACGTTGCGTTGCGCTGCGGGGAGTAGCGAGGTGGTGTGGTGCGACGTGACGCGCGGCGTTGCGATGAAAGGTGCAGCGGAGAGTTGAGTTGCGACAAGTTGCGTCGAAACTACTTCTTCGAGAACATCTCCAAAATGTTCTGCGGCGGTATCGGCGTCACCGGATCGGCAACGGCCGCGATCGTCCTGGCCTTGTTGCCGTCGGCGATGAGGGCAATGGCCCCGAGCATGGACCGATAGGCCACGACCCGGCGCGTCTCGCCCTCGGAAAGGCTGTTGGTATTGATCCGCTCCAGGCGGCGGCCGCCACGCTTGGCGGCATTCTTCACCCGGCGGATCGCCGCCAGCCCGATCTCTGGCGCATCAGCCGACGGCATCCGCTTAATGCCGACGTTACGGACGCACTCGAACAGGCAGCCGAGTTCCTTCTCGGCCCGCTCACGGGCCGCCTCCATCAGGTGGCGATGCCTGTCCTGGATATCCCGGCCGACGGCGGCAGAGGCGGTCGAATAGGTCAGGACACCGCCGATTGATACCTGCGCCAGCATCGCCGTGAGGCGGTCGACGATGGCGGCGTTCTCGGGGTTCGTGGTCAGGATCATGGCGGGCCTGCTGTAGACGTTGCGACGAGTTGCGACGAGTTGCGGAGCGGAGCGCTGCGCAGCGGTGCGAGGTGCTGCAGAGCGTATTGCTGCGTTGCGACGCGGAGTGCAGCGAAGCTAATTCCAGCTGATCTTCTTCACCTCGAACCGGCCGTAATACCCACCGGACTGCGGCCGGAAGCGCCCGATGCCGACGAAGGCGCCGGCCTGCCGCAGATGCTCCTCGAACACGTCGGGCGTGATCTCGTCGGCCAGGACATGGAACTGCACGTCGGCAGACCAGGAATCGATGCGGGGGAAATTGCGCCAGACCCGCTTGCCCGAACCACGGACGCCATCGGCATTCGCATAGATCCGGTCGCAAGCGACATCATCCTTAGTCAGCGGCAGCCCGGCCGGCTCCATCACAAGGACGCCGGACAGGAAGAACTTCGTATATGTGCTTTTTCCTTTCCCGGGGATCTGGCGGCCCAGCATCTTCGCCGCGGTATCGACCGCCATCTTGAACGCCATCGGCGGAATGTAGACCTTGCCGTCGGCGAGCGTGTGGCACTTGTGCCGCCACGTCCGATCCTCGTAGGCATCCTTCGTCTCGCGGGGAAGCGCCTCGACCTCGCGGTCATAGGACCGGGATTGCGAATAGGGGGCGGTCGAAGCGAGGGTGGCGGTGGCGATTTTCATCTTGGGCCTCTGGTTGTCGGGAACAGGGCGTTGAGTAGAGGGGTGTGGCGAAGGGGCGCGAAGTGTTGCGGAGCGTTGCGCTGCGCTGTAAAGCGTGGCTGGTCGATGCCTCAAACCTAAGCGCATCAATGCGCGGAATCAAGTCCTACAAGTGAATAAATGCGCATTCGTCACGCCGCCACCGGATCAGTCCGCGGGATCTTGAGGACATCCGCCACCGCATCCAGCCCATCCCGGATCGCAGCCCAGCCGATATCCCAGAACGTGCCGCGCTCGGTCCAGCCGTTGAGCAGCCTGGGCGGCATGACGCCATCGGCCACCACGCTTTCGACGAGCGAAGCAGCCAGCCGCCCGTTGGGCACGCCCCGCATCTTGGCGAGCACCGCCGTCATCTCGGCGTCCAGGTCCGCCCAGCGTTGCGGGTTGTCATCGGCCAGCCGGGACGGAAGCCGACCGCCAACCGCCGGGGCATCGCGTCGCGGGGCATCCACCAACATCGCCCACTGCCTCCATTTCCGCTCCAGGTCCTGGCCGGCGCGGTGCTGGCGCTCGGTGATCCGGCCAGCCAGACGCATCTGGCCCAGCGGAACGCCGGCCGACTGGTGCCGCACGTTATCAACGCCGACCAACTCGGCCCGCCGCGCCAGGAATTCCTTGGTCATGGCGTCGCCCTCCTTGCGCTGCACCAGCTTGCCGCAGGCGTGGCGTTCACCGGCACCCTTGCCGCGCCCGCCCTTTTTCCCGCCCTTACGATGCTTGCCCATCGGCAAATCCCCCAATGTGGTGGTGATGATCACTTCGTATCGCCGGCCGCAGCCGGCAAGTCCTGAAAGATGTCGTGACCAGCCTCATACAGGGCGCGCTCCGGTATCATCTCGGCAGGCGGCGCCGAAAGCCTGGGCCAGATCGACGTATGTGGCACCCGCATCCATTCCCATTCGCCGGGCGGGGTCGGCTTCCATATCCCGCCATGCTCGGCGTAATGAGTGGGGGATTCGAACGGTCCTTTGTTCGAGCGCCACCACTGATCGTCCATAGACCACCAGATGATCGTCGGGCAGCAGTCGCCGACATCGACGAGATAGTTGGCGCCCAGCTCCCGTGGCGGCTCACCGGCCATGAAGGCGAAGCCGCACCGGGCGAGATGGTCGAGAACTTGTTGCTTGGTGTCGGTCATGGTCGCCTCCATCATTCTTCGTCCAGGGCGCGCGGCGGCAAGATGCCGACACGCCGCTCACCCGTGGCCCACTGCGCAGCCGCCCAGCACTCTTCCCTGCGCTCCCGTTCGATGCGATCGGCTTCCCACACGGAGGGCACCGTGAGCGCCTTCCTGGCGACCAAGACGAGAAACAGGACTGGCGCAGCGACAGCTATGAAAGTCGCAATAGCGATAACGGCAGCGCTCATCGCCCATCATCCCGCACCAGCGCCGACAGCCGGGCGACCTCGGCACGGAGCTTGACGACTTCGTCCTGAAGGGGATTCACCAGCGGCTCAAACGTGCAGCCAACCGGCCGACCGCCACGCGATGACACGACCGCATTGACGCGGGGCAGTCTCTGCCCATAGCGGCACTCCGGAAGCCCAGGCCCACGAACGGCGACATCCAGTCGCCGGGACCAGCCCTCATCACGGATGCCGACAATCACGACGTCATCGGGCAGCGCCATGGCCTGGGCCAGCAGTTCATAGGTCACCGCGAAGATGCCGCCGCCATGCTCGTCGTCGGTCTTCGTTTCATCGATCGCGGGCATCTGCATTCTCCTTCTTCATGTCCTGCGCTTCAGTCAGCGCGATAGCCATCCTCGCCGCATCCATCGCCTTCTCGCGGCGGGCCATCTGGCCTTTGCGTTCGTCGCGCCATTTATCCCAGCGAACCTCTTGGGCAACGCAATGGGATTCGCGACGAGCCACGCTCTCTTCGGTTTCCTCGCCGTGCTCAACCCCTAGCAACAGCCCTATCCAGTTCGGCGATCCGAACTCGCGAGGCGGCGGCGGCTCCATCCGTACCGGCCCCGGCAGATCCACCCACGCCGCCGGATCGATCCGCTTGGCGAGCGCGGTGATGGGGTCGTCGCCCGCAGCCCTCTCGGCCTCCCTGTCGCTAACGTCAATGGCATAGGCAATGTGCCTGGCCCAGCCGAGGCTAATAGGAGCATCACGAGGCGTTGCCTCTTGAATCGCCTCCGCGCGCCGAGCGATGGTTGACTTGTTGCGGGCCTGCTCTGTCACGTCACGCACCCTCCATGAGAATTCGTTCCATCGGGTCGAGCGACCTTGGATCCACGGTCTTATCCCACCACCAGCACGGCCGCACCGGCTCACCGGTATCGACGAGAAAGACCGCCCCAAGCGGGTCGTAGTATCTGAACTCGCCTATCGGCCCCGGCCGCATGAACGGGAACGGCCGGCGCGGGCTTAGGCGCCGCTGCCTGAACAAGCCCATGGCGTCCCACGCCGCCGCGACGCGATCCCACACG
>NZ_JAGMXV010000457.1 GCF_018006725.1 Rhizorhabdus sp. | reverse complement strand
GCCCATCGGATAGCCAGTCAGGTTTCATCGTCAACTCCGCAATACAGAATCAATTTCTAATAGTATAGATCCCCTCTTTGGTTCCTCAAGGTCGATCATGTGGTTTTAACAAATAAATCGGCTATAATGCCAGCACACCTGGCGGCGATCATCAAGACCGCACCGCTGCGCTACAAGATCTTCGAGATACCCAAGAAGGCGGGGGGCGTTCGTGAAGTCGCACAGCCAGCACGCGAGGTCAAGGCCATACAGCGGTGGCTAATGCAAGAATTAGTGCGCTGGCTGCCCGTTCATGACGGCGCAACGGCTTATCGCCAGGGAGCGTCCATACGAAAGAATGCTGAAGCCCATAGGCATAGCCGATACATGCTGAAGCTTGACTTCACGAGCTTTTTCCCCTCCATTTTAGCTGATGATATTTACGCTCACCTTGAGCGCCATTGCTCTCAGCATTTGGATGCCTCGGCGCGCAAATTGATTGCATACGTTTGTTGTTGGGCTCGAAAACGCCAGCCTCCGCTTCGCCTCTGCATCGGTGCACCGAGTTCACCGCTACTCTCGAACAGCATTATGTTCGAGTTCGACACTCGGGTTTCTTCGATGGCTAATGAAGACGGTATCGTCTACACGCGATACGCGGACGACATAACGCTATCGTGCCGCAATCGTGGACGGCTTGACTGCTATGTTGATGTCGTGGAGAGACTTCTATCTGACATTGCCTACCCGCGGCTGACGCTGAACCAGGCGAAGACTGTTCGAGCGTCACGGGCCGGTAGGCGGATAGTCACCGGTTTGATCCTAACGCCCGAAGGCGGAGTCTCCATCGGCAGACAGCGGAAGCGCCTGATTCGGGCGATGTATCATCGCAAGGTTCTTGGGCAGCTCGCTCCCGATGATTTACTTCAGCTAGAAGGCTTTCTCTCCTTTGCTGATAGCATCGAGCCGGGCTTCTCCCGCCGACTGGGCCACTTGGATGATGGCGAGACCTCTTAGCCGCCCCCAATGCCGCCCCATTACGGCGCGAGCGAATTGTTAGGGCCATGCGCCTTTCAGCGTGCGAGTGGTTTTCCGCAGTGGGTGCAGCGGAACGGTTTAGCTGGGAACCGTTGCAGGCGACGAGCTGTGACCAACTGCTTGACCGCGCCGCGGGCGGCGTGGTGTTCACCACCATCCAGAAGTTCGCCGAGGCCCAGGGGGTAATCTCCGAGCGAACCAATATCGTGGTCCTGGCGGACGAGGCGCACCGCAGCCAGTACGGCTTTGTCGAGGGCGGCGCGCGCTGGATGCGCGAGGCGCTGCCGAACGCGACCTTCGTCGGTTTCACCGGCACGCCGCTGGAGCGCGACGATAAGAACACTATCCATGTCTTCGGCGACTATGCGGACGTCTACGACATCCGCCAGGCGGTGGAGGACGGCGCCACCCGGCCGCTGTATTACGAGTCGCACATCGTCAAGCTCAAGGTGGACGAGGATGGTGTGCGGGTGGCCGAGGGCGAGGTGGAATACATCGTCAACGTCGATCGCGACGGCGGAAGCCCGGACGAGCGCATCCGCGTCCAGTTGGAGTCGCTGGTCGGCGCCCCGGAGCGCTTGGAGCGCCTGGCCGCCTTTATCGTCGAACACTGGGAGAAGCGGCGCGCGGCGATGGAGGGCAAGGCGATGGTGGTGACCATGAGCCGCGACATCGCCGCCCGGCTCTATGAGCAGATCCGCCTGCTGCGCCCGGCCTGGCACGACGCCGACGACGGGCGCGGGGCAATGAAGGTGGTCGTCACCGGTAGCGCCGAGGACCCGGAGCCGTTGCGCGGCCATGTTCGCACCAAGGCGGAGCGCAAGCGGCTGGCCGAACGTTTCAAGGACCCAGCGGATGACTTGCGCCTGGTCATCGTCTGCGATATGTGGCTGACCGGCTTCGACTGCCCGCCGGCGCACACGATGTATCTCGATAAGCCGCTGGCCGGGCACAACCTGATGCAGGCCATGGCGCGGGTCAACCGGGTCTGGGGTGACAAGCCGGGCGGTCTGATCGTGGACCTGCTCGGGCTCGCAGACCAATTGGCCGATGCGCTCGCCACCTACAGCCGCGCCGGCGGCACCGGGCAGGCGGTGCGACAGGTACAGGACGAGGCGGTGCCGGCGATGCAATCGGCCTTCGAGAAGCTGTGTGACTTCTTCCACGGCTGCGACTACGTCCGGGCACTCGACGCGGCGCCCCGCGACGTGCTGCCGGTCTACCTCGCCGCCATTGATCATATGCTGGGCCAGAACGACGGCTGGAAGCGCTTTCGCACACTGGTCAAGGAACTGGCGACCGGCTTCGCGCTGGCCGTGCCGCGGCCGGAAACCGACCTGATCGCGCCGCATCTGGCCTTTTTCCAGCGCGCGGCGGCGATGATCCGCAAGCGGCTGGCGGACGACGGCGATCGTCCGGACGGCCGCGCCCGGCAGCGCGACATCGACGCAGCGGTGCGACAGGTGATCGGCGGGGCGGTGGATGCGGACGAGGTGATCGATCTCTTTGCGGTGGCCGGCCTCGACGAGGCGCGGCTGGACATCCTGAGCGACGAGTTCCTGGAGCGCGTGGCCGCGCTGGAACAG
>NZ_JAGMXV010000456.1 GCF_018006725.1 Rhizorhabdus sp. | reverse complement strand
AAACCTGAACGTTGGGCGGCACTCGTTCGATATATCGTCGGGCAGATCATTGCGGCGAAGGAGAAAATCCTCGCCCCGCTAACAGCGGCACCGCCGTTCGTCTCGAGTTGACTGAGGAAAATAGGTTTATAAAAATAGCCCTCACGGTGATTGGGGCGGCGATACCCCATCACGCCATAGAGTCCGCGCTCGATGATGCCTTTGCAGACCGCCGGGGTGAAGTAACCGGCATCCAGGCCGACTGCGCCGACGGCAAGATCGAATCGCTCACGCGCCCGATCCAGTCGGCCCAGATAGGGCGTACTGTCATTCACGTTGCCGGCCGTGACGTGGGTGTCTACGATCAGGGCGTGGACGCCATCGACGGTGCGGTGATCCAGGTAGAAGAAACCCACTGGCTTCTGATCGCGAACCATGAAGCCGGCGTCCGGATCGACCGTGCTGCGTTTAATCTCGCGGGTGTTTGCCGTTGCTTCCTCGGTGCCGGTCTCTGGGGCCTCCTGGGCGGCCGTGGCCGGCTCAGGGACCTTCTCTTCCGCGCCAGCCCTTTCCCCTTCGCCGTCATTCCCGGAGGCGGTGCCCTTGTCCCGACGCAGCGGCTTCTGCCCAGTTTCGGCCCGCTCTTTATCGACCGCCGCATCCAGTTCGGCCAGATAAGCCGCCGGTGTTTGCTCGACTAGGACCCGCTCGAAATGACGCTTGTTGGCGCTGGCCTTCAAATGGGTGCTGTCAGTGTAGAGCACGCGTCCGCTGATAAGCTTGTGCTCAATCGCTTGCTCGACGATGCCGTCGAAGATGCGTTGTTCAATGTCCGTCCCGGCAAAGCGACGGCGCCGGTTTTGGCTGAAGGTCGAGGCATCCGGCACCGGATCGGTCAGGCGCAGACCGACAAACCAGCGATAGGCGACATTGACTTCTATTTCTTTGACCAAGCGCCGCTCGGAGCGCACGCCAAACAAGTAGCCAATGAAGAGCATCTTGAACAGCATGACCGGATCGAGTGCCGGGCGTCCATTGTTTGGGCAATACAGGGATTCACACTCGGCGCGGATGAAATCGAACGCAAGGTGCTGGTCGATCAGCCGGAGCAGGTGATCTTTCGGCACCAGCGAGTCGAGGGTCACCATCTCGAGTTCGGTTTGGGTGGGTTGGGCAGGTTTTAACATGTCATAAGCATATCACAAAACCGATGCAACAAAGCCCTCAAAATCGAGGGCTTTGTCAGCAGTCTGAGGGCGCCCCTCGGGGCGCCCTTTTCTTTCCGCGAATCAGCGGAAAACGACGGTCTTGTTGCCGTGGAGTAGCACCCGGTCTTCGAGGAAGTAGCGCAGGCCACGCGCCAGCACGGCTTTCTCGATGTCCTTGCCGTAGCGCACCATGTCCTCGACGGAGTCGGAATGGTCGATGCGAATCACGTCCTGCTCGATGATCGGCCCCTGGTCGAGTTCCGGGGTGACGAAATGGCAGGTGGCGCCGATCAGCTTGACGCCGCGCTGGTAGGCCTGGTGATAGGGCTTGGCACCGACGAAGCTGGGCAGGAAGGAATGGTGGATATTGATGATCTTGTCTGGGTAAGCGGCGCAGAGCTCCGGTGGGATGATCTGCATGTAGCGCGCCAGCACCATGCAGTCGCCACGCGCTTCGGTGAACAGGCGGGTGACTTCGGCGTAGGCGGCGGCTTTGTTGTCCGGCGTCATCGGCACATGGTGGAAGGGAATCCCGTGCCATTCGACAAAGCCGCGGAAGGTTTCGTGGTTCGAGATCACGCAGGGAATCTCGATATCCAGCTCCTTCGCCTGCCAGCGTGCCAGCAGATCGTAGAGACAGTGTTCCTGCTTCGAAACCATGACGACGACGCGCTTCTTGACGGCGCTGTCGGTGATCGACCAGTCCATGTCCAACGCGGTGGCGAGCGGCGCGAACTTGCGGCGGAATTCATCGGCGCCACAAGGCAGCGAGGAGGCGCGAATCTCCATACGCATGAAGTAGCGATTCTCGTTGTTGTCGGAGTGGTAGCTCGACTCGAGAATCCAGCCGTTATGTTCCGCGATGAAGCCGGAAACACGCGCAATGATCCCCACCTGATCGGGGCAGGAAGCGCTCAGCGTATAGAAGTGCTCGTTGTGCATGGGTGCATGGCCTTGGTTCAGATTCTCGCGCTTGCCTTGTTGATCTCGGCGTCGAGTTCGGCGTAGTTCATCGTTACCGGGAACTGCGGGAATTCACGGATGACGTTTTCTGGCGGATGAAACAGGATGCCAGCATGGGCTTCACCAAGCATCGCCGTATCGTTGTAGGAATCACCGGCAGCGATCACCTTGAAATTGAGTTCCTTGAAGCGCTTCACTGCTTCGCGCTTCTGGTCAGGCATGCGCAGGTGGTAATTGACCAGATAGCCGTTGGCGTCGGCTTCCAGCTTGTGGCAGAACAACGCCGGCATGCCGAGTTGCGCCATCAGCGGCATGGCGAATTCGTAGAAGGTGTCGGACAGGATGATGAGCTGATAGCGGCGGCGCAGGTCGTCGAGGAAGTCCTTGGCACCGGCCATTGGCCCCATTTCGGAAATCACCTTCTGGATGTCTGGCAGCCCCAGCTTGTGCTGGGTC
>NZ_JAGMXV010000183.1 GCF_018006725.1 Rhizorhabdus sp. | reverse complement strand
TGCCTTGCCCCGGCTGGTGGACAGATCATGGTCGAGCGCGACGCGCGTCACCGTCGCCTGCGACTTGGGCTCCTTCAGCGTCGCGGTTGCCGTTATCCTTCCCCCGACGAGGGCCAGACGGACATCGTCCGACCGCAGCGGGTGGAAACGAGAATCCACGGTCTGGGCATCCGCGACCTGCAGCCCTCCTTCGACCGAGAGGCGGCTGCCCGCTAGCCGCCAGCGCCCCTGGCCTTCCGTCATGAGCAAGGGCACGGCTGCGAGCTTCCCCGAGAGCGCCTCGAAACTGCCGGCGATTCCCTCATTGTCGACGCGTCCGTCCAGCCGAGCGATATCGAGGCGAGTAAGGTCCTGCGGATCGCCCAGCCTGACGGCGAGGCGGTCTAGACGGAAGCCCGGATCGCCCACCGACGCGGTCAGCCTTCGTCCCTCGATCGCCAGCGGCCGTCCGCCGATCGTGCCGCGCAGCCTTGGCGCCTGCACGACCGCCCCACCCGAAAGGGCGCCGTCGCTGCTCCGGCGGAACAGCGCCCCGCCTATTGGGCAAAGGGGCAGCCTGCTCGAACCGATCGTCGTGCCCGCGATGGACAAGCGGGACCAGCTTAGCGGCGCGCAAGCGGAGTTGAGCACCATTGCTCCGCGCTCGCCTATCGTCAGACGCAGCGGCAGGCGTGCATCGTCGATCCGACCGTCAGCCAGCGGGCCACTCATTCGCACCCCGGTCGAGATGGAGAGCACCCCGCGTCGGTCCCGCGCGAAGGCAATCGGATCGAACGCCAGAGAGGCCTGCGCAGTACGATAGGGCGCGAGGCTGGCCGACCCTTCCAACGGGCCTCCCGGAACGGTCTGCCGCGCGGTGGCCAAGAGATGCGGCAGGCCACCGCCCGACAATTCGAGACTGCCGTTTGCGGCGATCCCTTCGGACATGCTCCACCCGATACCGGAGGCGCCTGTTGGGCGGAGGAGAAGCCTCGCTCCACTCCGGCTCTCTCCGGCAACGCGCATTATGCGGAGTTCCGCCTCGTCGCCACCAAAACTGGCGCGGACATCCGCCTCGAGGTCGGCCCGCGCCGCTGCACGAGCAAGCGCCCCGGCCCAGGCATCGAGCACGGGTCCAGGCGGAAGTGCGGCCAGGCTCTTGCCCAGGCCTAACAGTGCCGCTGCCGAAGCCGGCGAAAGGCGCGCGTCCGATGCGCTCAGTTGCCCATCGAAGTCCGCGTCGCCGCGCGACGTGATGCGATATCTGCCGCGCAACCCCAGTGCATCGACCTTGCCCTGTGCCATGGTGATGGCCCCGGCGCGCAGGTCCGCCTCTCCTGCTACGCCGGCACTTCCAGCCGTGAAGGCAAGTTGGCCGCCAAGCCTGCCGATCCGCGCTCCACCGGCAAGGGCAACGCCCCTGGTCGGCTTCAACGTCCCCCGCCATTCCGCCAGATCGGAACGTCCCTGCAGATCGCTCGCAACCACGACTTCGGACAGCCGAACACCGGCGCAATCGATCATGGAGGCACGAAGCGGGCCTGAAAGGCGGGGCGCGCCGTCCGCCGTCGTCAGCTGCAAGGCCGCACCCAGTTTCTCTGCGACGCATTCTTTCGCGACCAACCGTGGAGCGGACAACGTGACCCGCCCCTTGAACCCGTCGTCCAGGCGACCGGCGCCATCGACTATGAGCGACACCATCCCGGCAGGGCTCGCAATATCGGCTCGTGCCGACCGAGCCGTCAGCGAAATCGCCGGCAAGGCGAAAGGCGCATCGCCCTGCCCTTCCGGCAACAGACGATCGACGGCACCCAGCGACAGCTTCCCGTCGACGACCCGCCCCTTGATCCGCAGCCCGCCTGCGTCGACCGCGCGGACATGGACGCCACCCAAGCCGAAGCCCAGCTCGACCTCCGCCCAGTCGGCGACGAGATCCGGCGAGCGCGGATCCCCGATGACGACATTCTCGATCCGGTGGGTTCGAACGCCGATCTGCGCGAGGCGATAGCGCGCGGCAACGCCCTTCTCGCGCAGCATCTCGTCGATATAGGAAGCCGCGATCGGCATCCGTTCGGACCATAGCCACAGACCGCCAGCCGCCAATGCTAGGGCACTGGCGCCTGCCACTATCAGGGCATGCTTCTTGCGCGGCGACGCAGCCTCCATAGCGCGGGGCTTAATCGTTCAGGACGATGGCGTCACCCCGCTGGCGACGGACCGCCGCGTCTGCGGGTGGGGATCGATCCCCGAAAACATGGTTAACCAACCCTCAACGCTTTCCCTCTATCCAGGACAGGGTCCTAACCGTCCGCCGTCCGGCATTGTTCCGCCACCGGCTCGTTTGCGGGATGCGGGCGGAACCGGATGCGCGTCCGGCGGTCCGGCCGGCTGTCAGGAGTGTCGCGTGTCGATTCAGATTGCAAATGCGCTGGTGCAGAGGCTCGGCCCCTGCGTGATCCAGATCGACCAGGCGGCCCATCCCGAACTCGCCTGCGAACTGGCGCTGATGGGGTGCGACATCACCGAGCCCGGCACAAGATCATCGTCTCCCAGCTCCATCCGTGCCGGCTATCTGGCCTGGACGGGACCGGGTGCCGGGCCGCGCTTTGCCAGCGCCATCACGCCCTTCGCCCAGGCGGGAACGCTCGCCCTGCACAGCGCAGGCCAGCCGCGCGAAGCGCTCGAAGCACAGCTCTTCGCGCATGGCTGGCGTCGTCATCCCGCCTCGATGATGCTGCACGAATATGGCGCATGGACCGCTGACTGCCTGCCCGCGCTTACCTATTGGCAGCATGACAGCGGCCAGCGGGACGGCTGGCTCGACCGTGGGTTCGACGCGGACGCGATGATCGCGCGCTGCGCGATGGCAGCGACGCATGTTCGCACCGGCGACCGCGTCCTGATCGATGGCGCCGGATCGGACGATGCCGCGGCAATCATCCTCGCGCTCTCACGCGCAGGAACGGTGTTGTTGGTCGGCGGGGTCGGCGATTCCCGCTGGGAGACGACAGGCCCCGCACTCGACGCCGTCCCCGCCCAGTCGATCGACCTGGTGGTCGCCTTCGACGCCGAAACTCCGGAAGGCTGGCAGTCGCGCGTGGCAGACTATGCCCGCCTGCTGAAGCCGGACGGCCGCGCCGTACTCGGATGGCAGCGCGACCGCGGCGATGGTGCCCGCCCCCGCGACTGGGACGCCATGGACGACACGGTGTCCGAATGGCTCCTGCCCGAGCTGCGCTACGCCCAATGTCCCGCAAGCCCAGATGCCCGAGGGCCGCAGATGATGCTGCAGACACCGGCCGAGCAGGCGGCCGATGTCGAGTGGCTGATCATGGTCGCCTCCGCCAACCCGCTGCTCGGTGCCGACGCAACGCTGGAATATGAAAACCCCGCCTATCCACTGCGCCACGGCACCCCGCCCGCCTTGGTCGATTTCGGCTCGGCCTATGACAATCCCTGGCTCTATCGCTCGCTCGTCCAGATGGGTGAGCGGCTGAATCACGAAGTCAAGCTCGCACGCCTTGCGGAATGTGTGATCGAGGATTCGCGCCCCGACTCCGCCGACCGCGGCGCCGCCATCGCGGTGCTTGGCTACCGCATCCTGGAAATGCGCCGGGCTGATCTGGCCGGTGTAATCCTCCCGCCGATCGAGGCCTATGTCGACCAGCCGGTAACGCCGGAGACGCCCGTCCACGTCCTGCGCTGGCGTATATCGCTGTCCTTCCTCGCCGGACGTCTGTGCGAGATGAGCGAAAAGCGCGAAGACGCCGCGCACTGGTATCGGCAGGCCGCCGAAGCCAATTGGTGGGATTTCTCGCCGCTGCTGGCGACCAAGAGCATCGCTGCGGCCTTCTACGAGGCACGGCTGCACCTTGCGGCGGGCAATGCCCAGACCGCACTCGCCTGCTTCCGGCAGGGCATGGAGACATCGCTAAAGGCAGCCGCCAGCGCCCATGACGCGCAGATGGGGCCCGATGGTCACCCCCTGCCCTTCTATCTGCAGGAACTGGCCGAGGTCATCGACATGGGGTCGCAATGCGCCAACGCGCTCGCGCATTTCCACCTGTGGCAGCGCGATCCCGGCCTGTTCTGGCGGCAGGTCGACGTCCGACGCTTTGGCCTCGCGTCCTGGGCCCGCGATCTGGAACATGAGAATCAGCGGCTCAGAGCCGCGTGAGGAGACGAGCATGAATGCCCCCGTTCACGGCTTCGACATTGCCGACGTCCATGCGATCGATGCCCATGGCCACCTGATCCGCTACTTCGGGCAGGGCGCCGGATGGCGCTTCGCGACGCTGCTCGAAAAGGAGCCCGAGACGATCGAATGGATCGACAGTTTCGAGTCCGGCGATCTCTTCTGGGACATCGGCGCGAATGTCGGCATCTATTCGATCTACGCGGCGGCCAGGGCTATCCGGACATTTTCCTTCGAACCGCACTTCGCCAATTATGGCCAGCTCTGCGCCACCATTGCGCTGAACGACGTCCAGCATCTCGTCACTCCCCTGTGCCTGGCCTTCGCTAGCGGCAAGTCGGTCAGCGAGATGAACCTCGCCAGCCTCGATGTCGGAACATCGATGAGCAACTTCGGAGCTGCGCTCGATTTCCGGGGCAATGCCTTCAATCCCGCTTTTCGCCAAGGCATGATCGGCTATGACATCGACAGCTTTGTAGCCGACTTCGGCGTAGAGGTTCCGACCCACATCAAGATCGATGTCGACGGGATCGAACTCGCGATCGTCGAAGGCGCGCGCCGGACCCTGGCCGACCCACGCGTGCGTTCGGTCTCGATCGAACTGATTGACAGCGACGAGCGCCAGGTTTCCGCCGTTGCCGAGATATTGGAGAGCGCTGGTCTTCGTTTCGTCCACAAGCGACAGAACGCCGCCTTTGCCACGCCCGAAACGCGGGACGTGCTCAACTTCCTCTTTCACCGAGACCCAGAAGCCTACCGGCTTCGCGCCTTGCCCGCCACATCGCCCGCACCGGCTGCACCCGATGATGAGCTGGTAACCACCGATCAGATCATCGACGGGATCGTCGCGCACATCGCCTCCGCCCGTCTCGACGACGAGCCGTGCGGCAACATCTACATGCAGGATCTGCTGCCCGCCTCGGTCTATCGCGAACTGCTCGCGCGACTGCCCGACGACGGCACACTGAACCCGATCGAGCATCCCGATGCCATCGACGAATACGGCCAGGTGACCCGCCTGCTGCTCGACCTCACGCATGAGACGCTGTGGCGGTTTCCCGATGAGGACCAGCCTTTTTGGGAGGCGATGATCGAGGTGTTCACATCGCCGCGCATCGCCGCCGCGATCACGGCCAGGTTCGGCCGAACGCTGGCCGATCGCTTCAACGGCGAGATTCCCGATTTGGTGGCCATCCCGATCCTCTATCGCGACAAGCCCGGCTACCGCATCGGCATTCATCCTGACGCGGCCACCAAGGTAGCGACACTCCAATTCTATCTGCCGCAGGATGAGAGCCAGGCCCACCTCGGCACCGTCTTTCATCGCCGGGCGGGCGAGGAATTCGAGCGCCTGAAGCAAAATGCCTTTCTGCCCAACAGCGGTTACGCCTTCGTCCGTACCGAGGAGAGCTGGCACAGCGTCGATCGTCTGGGCGCTGAAGAACGAGATCGCAACACGATCGCGCTTACCTTCTACATCAAGGGTCAGGAATATCGGTCGCAGACCTGCGCGGCCGGCCCCATCCGCTGGTCGGCGCATTATACGCCACAGTTCAGCCGTGCCATTCAGTCGCTTACAGCGGGCTTCGAACGTCGTGACGATGTCGCGTCGCTCTTCGCGGAAAACAGCGTCGGCGTCGAGCTCGGGGTCGCGGCAGGCGAATTTTCGGAGCGGTTGCTGCGCTTTCCCCACATCGCGCATCTCTACAGTATCGACATGTGGGCGGGCGACCGGGGCCATGGGATCGACCAGTATCGCGAAGCGGTGATGCGGCTCGATCCCTATCGGGAACGGAACTCGGTCCTGAAGATGCGGTTCGACGAGGCGCTTCCGCTCTTCCCGGACGACTCGCTCGATTTCATCTATGTCGATGGCTATGCCCATGACGGGCAGCTCAATGGAGCCACTTTCCGCGACTGGTTCCCGAAGCTGAAGCCCGGCGGTGTCTTTTCCGGCGACGACTATTCCCCGGAATGGCCGCTGGTCGTGGAGGCCGTAAATGCTTTCTGCGCCGAACAGGGTCTGGAACTGCATGTGATCGACTGCCAGGAGGATAGCTGGAACTCGCGCTATCCGACCTGGTTCGCGATCAAGCCCTGACGCCCATGGCATGTTTGCCCGGCGAGGCGCCGGCTGCGCCGCAGGCGATCACCGAAACAGCGGCGATCTTGGCCACTGGCCGCGACGTGCTCGATCTGGAGGCGCGCTCGCTGCTCCAGCTCCGCGATGCGCTCGACAAATCCTTTGCCGATGCCGTGTCGCTGATCCTCGCCACGCGAGGCAGGGTCGTCGTCAGTGGCATGGGCAAGTCGGGCCACATCTCGCGCAAGATGGCGGCAACCTTCGCCTCGACCGGCACGCCCGCCATCTTCATCCATCCCGGCGAGGCGGCACATGGCGATCTCGGCATGCTATTGGCCGGCGATCTGTTGATCGCGCTCTCCAATTCCGGAGCAACGCCGGAGCTTCGACCGATCACCGACTATGCGCGCGATATCGGCTGCCCGATCGTCGCGATCAGCGCGCAGCAGCACTCGCCGCTCGCCCAAGGCGCCACTGTCCCCATCATCCTGCCGCCGGTCCGGGAGAGTTGCCCGGTCAACATCTCCCCGACCACCTCGACCACCCTGATGCTCGCGCTC
The DNA here is from genome assembly GCF_018006725.1 of Rhizorhabdus sp. GTDB lineage: Bacteria > Pseudomonadota > Alphaproteobacteria > Sphingomonadales > Sphingomonadaceae > Rhizorhabdus. The sequence goes on along the minus strand of NZ_JAGMXV010000183.1, from coordinate 2,453 downwards.
GGCGACGCGCTCGCGGTCGCGGTGATGGAACAGCGCGGCATCACCCGCGAGCAGCTCGAACGGCTCCATCCAGGCGGCTCGATCGGGCTGCGCCTGCTGCCGGTGAACGAGATCATGCATGGCGGGGATAAGTTGCCTCTGGTCACAGCGGCAACGCCGATGCGCGACGCCATCGTCGTGATGACCGAGAAGAGCCTGGGAATCGCCGGCGTCGTCGATGCCGATGGCCGCCTCGTGGGCACGATCACCGATGGCGATCTGCGACGCAATGTGGACCGCCTGTTCACCAGCCGCGCTGCCGACGTGATGACGCGCGGTCCCAAGACGGTGCCCGACGGCACCTATGCCGAGGATGCGCTGTCGATCCTGACGAACAACAAGATCACCGCCTTGTTCGTCATGGACCATGTCGATCCCGACCGCCCCGTCGGACTGATCCACATCCATGACTTCCATCGTCTGGGGATGGTCTGACACCGATCGCACGGCACGGGCTGGCGGCGGCGGAGATTTGCGCTAGCCTGCCGAGAATGGACCGACCCACGACCGATCCCGCCACCGATGCGAGCGGCCACCGCGCGCGGCTGCGCAAGCGGCTGATCGAGGGTGGGCCCGATGCGCTGCTCGACCATGAACTCGTCGAATATCTGCTGGCGCTGACGATCCCGCGCGTGGACACCAAGCCCGCCGCGCGGAAATTGCTCGACGAGTTCGGGGGACTCGGCCCACTGCTGTCCGCCGACGCCGAATCGCTCCGCCGTGCCGATGTCAGCGACGCGGCTATCGCGGGCATCAAGATCGCCGAGGCCGCAGCGCTGCGCCTGCTGCGCAGTGAGGTGAAGGATCGCCCGATCCTGTCCGACTGGCAGGCATTGGCCAATTATCTTCATGCCGACATGGCGCACCGCATGGTCGAGCGGGTGCGCGTCCTGCACCTCAACACCAAGAACGTCCTCATCCGCGACGAACTCGTGTCCGAGGGTTCGGTCGATCAGGCCGCCGTGCATGTGCGCGAGATAATACGCCGCGCGCTGGAGCTTGGCTCGGCAGCGCTGATCATCGTCCACAACCATCCGTCGGGCGATCCCGAGCCCAGCCGCCAGGACATCGCCCTGACCCAGGAACTGGTCGCGGCGGCCCGGCCGCTTGGGATCAGCATCCATGATCATATCGTGGTGGGCACCAAGGGCCAGACCAGTCTGAGAAGCCGCGGCCTGATGTGAATTGGCGGGCGCGCGATTGCCGCTTGCGGCGCCCTCTGCTAGGCGCGCCCGCATATCGGCACTCGAACAAGGACAGGCTATGATCCCGCGCTATTCCCGCCCAGAGATGGTGAAGATCTGGGAACCGGAAACCCGCTTCCAGATCTGGTTCGAGATCGAGGCCCACGCCACCGACGCGCTCGCCGATCTGGGCGTAGTGCCGAAGGACGCCGCCAGGGCGATCTGGGAGAAGGGCAGCTTCGACGTCGCCCGCATCGACGAGATCGAGGCCGAGGTGAAGCATGACGTCATCGCCTTCCTGACCAGCGTCGCCGAACATGTCGGCGAGCCGGCGCGCTTCATGCACCAGGGCATGACCTCGTCCGACGTGCTCGACACCTGCCTCGCGGTCCAGCTGGCCCGCGCATCCGACATCCTGATCGCCGATCTCGACAAGCTGCTCGAAGTGCTCAAGCGCCGCGCGATCGAGCACAAGATGACCCCGACGATCGGCCGCAGCCACGGCATCCATGCCGAGCCGGTCACCTTCGGCCTCAAGCTTGCCCAGGCCTATGCCGAATTCGCGCGCAACCGCGAGCGCCTGATCGCCGCGCGCGCCGATGTCGCGACCTGCGCCATTTCGGGCGCGGTCGGCACCTTCGCCAATATCGACCCGCGCGTCGAAGCCTATGTCGCCGAGAAGATGGGCCTGACCGTCGAGCCGGTCTCGACCCAGGTCATCCCGCGCGATCGCCATGCCATGTATTTCGCGACGCTGGGCGTGATCGCCTCGTCGGTCGAACGGCTCGCGACCGAGGTGCGCCATCTCCAGCGGACCGAAGTGCTGGAAGCCGAGGAATATTTCTCGCCGGGGCAGAAGGGCTCTTCGGCGATGCCGCACAAGCGCAACCCGGTGCTGACCGAGAATCTGACCGGCCTCGCCCGCCTCGTCCGCGGCTATGTGACGCCCGCGCTGGAAAATGTCGCCCTGTGGCATGAGCGCGACATCAGCCACAGCTCGGTCGAGCGGATGATCGGCCCCGACGCGACGGTGACGCTCGACTTCGCCCTCGCGCGCCTTACCGGCGTGATCGACAAGCTGCTGGTCTATCCGGCGCGGATGCAGAAGAATCTCGACCGCATGGGCGGCCTCGTCCATTCGCAGCGCGTCCTCCTCGCGCTCACCCAGGCCGGGATCAGCCGCGAGGACGCCTATCGCATCGTCCAGCGCAACGCGATGAAGGTGTGGGA
>NZ_JAGMXV010000182.1 GCF_018006725.1 Rhizorhabdus sp. | reverse complement strand
GTATCGAGCGTCATGTTCGCGAGCCGCTTGGCGCCCGCCAGACCGACCGGGCTCTTTGTCTCCATGCCCGCAATCCACTGCTTGGCCTCGGCGATCAGCTCGGCATCGGCCGCAACTTTCGTCACGAGACCCCAGGCCATCGAGGTCGGAGCGTCGAGCAGTTCGCCGGTGAGCATCAGATGCTTGGCGCGCAGCAGGCCGATCGCACGCGGCAGGCGCTGCGAACCGCCCGCGCCCGGCAGCTGGCCGAAGTTGAGATGGCCGTCACCGATGCGCGCGCTGGCCCCGGCAATCGCCATGTCACAGGCCAGCAGCAGTTCGATCCCGCCTGCGACACAGACGCCGTTGACTGCCGCGATCCAGATCGCGCGCGCCTTCTCGATGCCGACGAGCATGTCGTAGAAATCGTCGAGAAAAGCCTGAAACTCGGCAGGCTCGCGATAGAGGCGGATATAGCCGTCGAGATCGCCGCCGGCCGAGAAGCTGCGGCCGGCGCCGGTCAGCAGGACGAAGTCAACGCCCTCGCGGGCCTCGATCTCGGCGACGGCGCGCTTCAATTCCTTGACCGTCGACCAGTCGAGCGGGTTGAGCTTCTCGGCGCGCGACAGCGTCAGAAGCGCGGTGCGGCCTTCATAGGTAAGCGTCAGATTCTCGTAGCTCATGCCGGCACCGCCCAGCGCTTCTTCGCATCGTCGGTCAGCGCCCCCTTGGCGACCTTGCCGCCCGAGGAGCGCGGCAGTTCGTCCATCAGCACCAGATATTCGGGAAACCATTCGCGCGACACGCCGCGCTCGGCGAGATGCGTTGTCAGTTGGTCGAGCGTCAGTTCCTGCCCGGCCCTGGGGACCACATAGACGCAGACTCGTTCTCCGAAGACGGGATCGGGCGCCGGGACGGCTGCAACCAGCGCCACGGCGGGATGGGTCGCGACCTCGGCTTCGATCGCGGGCGCGGACAGATTCTTGCCGCCGCGGATGATGAACTCGGACGTCCGACCGACGACACGCAAATAGCCATCCGCATCGACGTCGACGATGTCGCCCATCAGCATCCAGCCGTCCGCTGTGAACAGCTTGGCGTTCGCCTCGTCATCGTCCCAGTAGCCGAGACAGGTGGCTGGTCCCCGGCAGGCGGGCTGCCCGCTGCCTTCGACTTCTGCGCCCGTGGCGGGATCGAACAGACGGACCTCCATCTCGTCGATGATGCGGCCGGCGGTCTTCAGCCGATGCTCGCGGCTGTCGCTTGCGGTGGTGCGGCTCAGCGCCCCTGTCTCGTTCGAGCCGTAGAATTGCAGGACCGCCGCGCCGGTCACCTCCTCGAACTCGGCGGCGCGCTTGTAGGGCACCGCTTCGCCCCCGGTGAACATCGATCGCAGCGACGACAGATCGCGCGGACGCTCGGCCTGTTCGTTGAGCAGCATGATGAACTGGGTCGACACGCAGCACAGCACGGTCACCCGCTCGCGCTCAATCAGGTCGAGGGCCAGGCCGGCATCGAAGCGCGGAAGCACCACGGTCGGCACGCCCAGCGCGGTGGGCGAAAAATGCGCGGTCCAGAGACCGAAGCCGAAGGGCGCCGGCACCGCGCCCATGAACACCTCGTCCTCGCCGAAGCGCCCGGCCTCTGCAGCGAGCTTGTGGAAATAGAACCAGCGATTCTGCGTGTGCATCACGCATTTGGGCATACCGGTCGTGCCCGAGGTCGAGTTGATCAGGAACAGGGCGTCGGGGTCACTCTCGGGGAAGTCGGTGTTGTCGACGGGGGCAGAGCCGATCCATTCGGGATGGGCGATCAGGTCCGGGACCGCCAGCCATTGCGACAGAGGCGCACCCTGCCCGCGCGCCGCCGCGACGAGTTCAGCGATCGACTGGTCGCGCATCCGGTCATGCGCAATCAGGAGGCCCGCACCGGTCCGCTTGAGAAGGTGGGCAATCTCCGCGATGCCCGCACGGGCGCCGATGCCGACCGCCACCATGCCGGCCCGTTCGACTCCGAGCAGCGCGGCGTGGACGGCCGGGCCATCGGGCAGGATGACGGCGACGCGCGATCCGGGCGGCAGGCCGCGTGCCAGGATTTCGGCTGCGATGCGGTTGCCTGCCTGGTGGTACTGGAGCCAGCTGAAGCGCCCCTCGGGCGTGACATAGGCGTCGGCGTCGGGCTTGGCCTCCGCCAGCTCGGCGACCCGGCGCGACAGGGTCAGATCGCCCCACAAGCCAGCGGCGCGATACCGCGCAGCAGCCTCCGGATCGGCGCGCCCGCTGCGGGCGACCTCAAGCGGCTTCACAGCAATCCCTCCTACCCCTCGTCGACTGTAAATTAGGTATCATTGCCATGATGTGGGCCGTCAACCGGCCCGATCCGCCTCCTCCGCCAGCGCTCCGCTCGCACTCTGTGGTGCGATGCCACTTGCCACGCTCGGCGGAAACGACAGGAAAGAACGGGAGCCGGGTCGACAGTCGCCATGGCGCACTGCCAACCCGGTCACCGCCTGTGTCAGGCAGCCGCCAGCTTCGGGCGGGTCTCTACCTTTTCCGCCGCCGGAAACTTGTAGAGCTTCTCGGCATTGCCGTGCAGGATCGCAGCCTTGGTCGGCCCCGGCACGCCGGCCATCGAGGCCTGGATCGTGCGCCAGCTATAAGGATAGTCGGCGCTGATGTGCGGATAGTCGGTCGACCACAGAACCCGCTCCGGATTCATGTAGCTGAGATTGTCGAGCCCGAAACTGTCGGTCATGTAGCCGAAGTAGAAATGCTCATCGATATATTCGGACGGCAGGCGCTTCAGACCGAAATTGCTGACCTTTTCGAGCCGCTGATAATTATTGTCGATCTGCTCCTTCACATAGGGCACCCAGCCGAAGTCGACTTCCGCAAAGGCGACCTTCAGGTTCGGGAAGCGATCGAACACGCCGTTGAAAATGAACTCGATGCAGCGGTTCGGCGCATCGAAGAAACGGCCATAGCCCGGCAGCTTCGCCTTGTGCGGCGACGGCTTGTAGATGCCCAGCGCGACATGGATGTTGAAGCAGACGTCGCGCTCGTGGATCGCGGCCCACAGATAATCATGCTCGTCGGTCATGACGGTGGTGCCGGTCGGATAGGCCTGCGACATCACCGCGCGCATGCCGGGACGACCCAGCACGCGGTCCATTTCCTCGACCGCGACCTTCACGCCGCCACGGTTGGGGATGTAGACCAGACCGCAGAAGCGGCTCGGGTCGTAGGCCACATATTCGGAGACCCAGTCATTATAGGCGCGGACAAGAGCGAGGTGGAATTCCTCGTCCTCGACGAGCGCAATCGCCGCCTGGATCGAGGGGGTCGGATACATGACTTCGGCGGTGACGCCGTCGCGGTCCTGCTCCTTGACGCGCTCGGCCGGATCCCAGCCGCCCTTGCGCATATCCTCGAAGCGCATCCACGCCTTCATGTCCTCGGGCGGCAGGCCGGCGCAGGCGTTCCAGCCGAAATTGCGCGGACCATCGAGACCCTCGAAAATCCAGCCGTCACCTTCCGGAAAACTCTCCATGCGAGGCGCGCGGTCCTTGAATTTCGCGGCCACGCGCTTCGTGAACAGGTCGCCCGGTTCATTGAAGTGACTGTCCGCCGAAATCAGCCTGCTGCTACCCAAAGGCATCGATTCATCTCCTGTATTAGCTATCTTTTATAAGATAGAAAAAATTGATCTGAGTCAACCGCATCCGCCCTTCGCGTATCGGCATCGCAGCGAGCTAGATTCCGCGCCTGCTTCCCCGGAATGCGAGCGTCCATGCGCCGATGAAGGCCGCGACAAGGATGAGAGCGGCGCCCACCGCCACGAAGGTCGCATGAATCCCCAGGTTGAGGCGGATCGGGGCGGTCAGGATCGGGTTTAGGAAGTGCCCGAGGAACAGGGAGGACTGTACCAGACCGATCGCCGAGCTGCGCTGCGACGGGCTGACCTTGTCGAGAAAACGGTTGAGGAAGAAGGGCATTGTCCAGCCGGCACCGATTCCTTCGATCACGACGCAGAGCAGGATCAGCTCATAGGTCGGAACAAGTCCTGCGCCGATGAAGCCCGTACCCATCAGGATCGCCGCCGCGACCAGCGTCCAGGCGCCGAGACGCGCATAGACGAAGCCAAAGCCAAAGGCCGCGATGATCGACACCGCCGAGCTGAGTGCCGGCACACGCGACACCAGCACCGCGCTGGTGATGCCATTATCGCGCAACAGGAAGGGCATCTGGAAAGACGGCATGGTGTGGCCGATCGACATCACCAGCGACAGCAGGAGCAGCGGCCACAGCTGCCAGACAGAGAAGCTCTCCCCGCCCTTCGGCGCGCGCTCGAGGTGGATCGGACGATCGAAGGCGATGAAGGCGAGCAGCAGCATGAAGCCGGGAAGAAGGAACATGATGCCGGGCGCGCGCCAGCCATAATGTTGCGCGAGCCAGCCGCCGAGCAGCATCGTCGACACCGTGCCGATCGAGGAAATCGCCTGGCGATAGCCGATCAGTTTCGACCGCAGGGCTCCCGCAAATTGTGCGGCGAGGATGCTCGTCATCGCGACATCCGCGACGACGGCGCTGAACCCCAGGACGAAGCGGCTGGCAAGCAGCAGATAATAATCCTGGACCACCAGCTGCATGAGCCCGGCCACGGTACAGATGCCGAGCGACAGGAACATCGTGTTGCGCAGGTTGCGGTTCGAGACGACGAGGCCTGCGAGCAGGCCCGACAGCGCCATCCCGACGGGCGCCAGTGTCACGACGAACTGCGCGCTCAGCACGTCGTCACCCTGCCCGCCAAACTCCTTGGCGATCAATTGGAGTGCGGGAACGACGGTGGTGAAGGCGAGGGCGGACTTGATGCCGCCCGTCAGCAGGATGAAGATGACCAGCGCGCGCCGCCACGCCGGCAATTCGGTCGCAGGCGCCGTTGCCGGCGTATCACTCACTATGCCCCCGACCGCGGCCATGGCATCCCTCCTCATCCTCTGTTTTCAGACGATAGCATCGCCGCATCGGGCGAGACTTCCCGTTGGAGCATTCCTCCATTGCCGAGCCTGCATCATTGGCGATCGGGACGGCAAGCGGTTCGGCTTTGCCGGAAGCGTCAGCCCAGCGTCAGACCGCCGTCGACCGTCCAGACAGCCCCAGTCACGAAGGATGCGGCAGGGCTGGCCAGAAGATGAACCACGCGGGCGATTTCATCAACTTCGCCGGGCCGCATCAGCCCCTTGGTGAGCGGCCGAACATTCAGGGCGCCCGCCGGCAGCGCTGCGATCTGCGCCTTGGCCGCAGGGGTCAGCACCGGGCCGGCCGCGATGGCGTTGACCCGAATCCCGAACGACGCCAGCTCGATCGCCATGACGCGCGTCAGCGCCTCGAGCCCCGCCTTGGACGACGCATAAGCCGCCTTACCAGCGGTCGAATGGAGCGCCTGCACCGATCCGATGCTGACGATCGCTCCGCCCTTGCCCGACGCCTGCATCCGCCGTGCCGCCAGCTGTGACAGCCGCGCGACGCCCTTAAGATTGACGTCGAGCAGCATGTCCCAATGGGCTTCCTCGAGATCGAGGATTCCGCCCGAGGGGAAGAGGCCCGCCGCATTGATCAGGATATCGATCGGCTTTTCGCCGAGAGACGCCGCGAGGGCTCCTTCGACCCCCTGCCAGTCGGTCACGTCGGCCGCAACCGACCGTGCACCGTCGATCGTCGCAACGGCCGTCGCGATAGCATCGGCGTTCCGATCAAGAAGGACGACGCTCGCGCCCGCCTCCGCCAGATGCATGGCGACGCCATGACCGATGCCGGACGCCCCGCCCGTCACCAGCGCGGTCTTTCCGTCGAGCCGGCTCATATCCGCCAGCGACGCCGGAGCGACGCCCGATGAAGCGTTCACCCCTTCCATCGCGCGCCGCTCCTCGCCCTGGGGATCAGAGTTCGATGCCGAGTGCGGCACCGAAATAGCGCGGGCGACTATAGGTGCCGGCCATGATCGCACCGAAGTCCGACGCAAAGGTGATGAACCGGTTGTTCGACAGATTTTCGCCGAAGACCTGCGCCCGCATCTTGCGATCGGCGGCCATGAACTCCCAGATGATCCGGGCGCTGTAGTTGGATTCCTTGCCATAGAGCGGCACCTGCGCCGTGTTCGGGGCCTGGGCGATCAGCGTATAGGTCGGCGAATTGCTCTTGCCGTCATAGTCGCCGCGGATCGTGAAGGTGCCGGCATCGCCCGCATCGAACTTATACTGGCCGCCGACATGGTAGGTCCAGTGCGGCACATTGGCGAACTCGGCCTGCGACGCGACATTGGTCGGCACGCCCGCGACGGCGAGGATATAGCGCTTATATTTCGGGCGGACATGGCCGAGATTGCCGTCGAAGCGGAAATCGCCGAGCGCCACCACCGCCTCGACCTCGAAGCCGCGATATTGCGCCTTGCCGGCGTTGGTCAGCTGATTGGTGTTGGTCTGGATGTTGTAGCCGTTGACCTGCAGATCGTCATAGTCGGTCTGAAAGGCCGACAGGTTGAGGCGCAGGCGACGGTCGAACAGGTCGCTCTTGAGGCCGGCTTCATAGCTGATCGCCGTTTCGGGATCGAAGGGCAGCGCGCCGACGGTGGGGGCGTTGTAGCCGCCCGAGCGATAGGCCGACGAAGCACGGCCATAGACCATGACCTGCGGCGTGATCTGATAGCTGGCCGAACCCAGCCAGCCGACATTGTCCCACTTGTCCTTGCGCGACTGTGCCAGAGTCGTCGTGGTGGTGGTCGTCTGGACCGAGGTAGAGTTCAGCGTCTTCTTGTCCTCGGTGTAGCGAAGACCGCCGACGATCTCGAGCCGGCCATCGGCAAAGGCGGGCTTCCACCCGACCTGCGCGAAGCCCGCATAGGATTTGGAATCGATCGAGTAGCTGGTCGACCGGTTGAGCCGGACCGCGACGGTCGGCGAGATCGGCGAGTTCAGGATCGTGGTGATCGTCTCGTCGACCTTCTCGTCATAATAATAGAAGCCGACCAGATAGTTGAAGTCGCCGAGCGTGCCGAGGAACTGCAGCTCCTGGGTGAACTGCTTCTGATCGCCCGGATTGTTCGGGGTCACATGCGCGGTGACCGGTTCGAGATTCTGGCCGGGCACCACCGGATTGGCGACGATGCCGCGCGTCGATCCGCCACCGATATTGCCGCGCAGATTCTGGTCGATGCGCTGATAGCCGGTGATCGACTTGATCGAAAGCGCGTCGCTGACGTCGTAATCGAGCGTGAAGGCGCCGCCATAGGTCTCGACCGCCGACTTGCCGTCGGTGCGCGGATCGCGGACCGAGAAGTCGCGCGGGCCGACGCCGATCGGATAGGCCGGGCCGAAATTCTGCCCCGCATTGCCGAAATAGGCGCGGCCGACGGTCGAAGCCGCGAGCGCCTCCCAGCCGGTGTAGGAGATGATCTTGTTATAGCGACCGCGCAAATCCATCGTCAGCGCGCCCATCTCGCCCCGGATCGCGCCGCCGAAGCCATAGCTGTCGAGCGCGCCGCCCCACTTGGCCTTCGAATAGCCCGGCGCCTCGACCCAGCCGTCACGGCTGTGCGTCTGGGCCGACAGCTTCACCGCAAAGGGCGAGCTGCCGATGCGGCCCAGCTGGGCAATCGCCGAGGCGACGATCTCGTTGCGTGAACCATAGGAGAAGTCGGCCTTCAGCCCCGCTTCCTCGGTGGGATTGCGCGTATTGAGGACGATCGCGCCGCCCGTCGTGTTGCGGCCGAACAGCGTGCCCTGCGGCCCGCGCAGCACCTCGACGCTGGCAATGTCGGGCAGGTCGAAGGTGTTGCCGCTCGGGCGCGGGGTATAAACGCCGTCGACATAGACCCCGACCGCCGGCTCGACATAGAGCGCGGTCGACAGCGTGCCGATGCCGCGGATGTAGATTGCGGGCGCGTTGCCGCTGCCGCTCGCCTGGGTGACGCGCAGGCTGGGCGCCAGCTGGGTCAGGCCCTCGATCCGGACGATGTTGAGCGTCTGCAACTGCTGCGAGGAGATCGCGCTGACCGAAAGCGGGGTCTTCTGTGCGCTTTCCGAAACGCGCCGCGCGGTGACGATGATATCCTCGATCTGACCCGCCGTCAGCTGTTCAGCGGTGTCACCCGCATTTTGCGCATGAGCCGGGGCCGCCGCAACGAGCAGCGCCCCGACGGCTACACCCGCACGAAAGAGATCGCGCGCCGCGATTTGCCTCAACATTCTGCATCCCCTCGGATTTATGATTTAGGCCGGTTCTACGGCAGCTTGCGATCAGAACAATTCTGAAACCGGCACGGCTGCCATGCAAAATCGGCAAGTTAGACCTGCGCAGCTGGCTCACCCCACCCAGCCTCGAGCCCCCGCCCGACCAAATCCCCCACTCTGTCGATCTCCGCATTGGCCGCCGGCAGCAGGTCGATGAGAGTCGCGAAGCCGTGGGCCATGCCGTCGTGGGTGCGCAGGCGGACTCGGACGCCCGCCTGACCGAGCGCTTCGGCGTAAGCGCGGCCTTCATCGTGAAGCGGGTCGCATTGGCCGAGGACGATGATCGCCTCGGGCAGCCCCGCGAAACTCTCTGTCGCCAAGGGCGCAGCTTCCGTTTCGGCCCGACGCTCGGCCGGGACGTGATGATCCCAGAACCACGCCATGTCGGCACGCGTTATGAAATGCCCGCCTGCCCCGTAGAGGCGATAGGAGGGCCGGTCGAAATCCGGCGACAGGACGGGATAGAAAAGCAGTTGCATCGCTATGGCCGGCCCACCGCGCTTGCGCGCACGGAGCGTCAGTGCAGCCGCGATATTGCCACCTGCGCTGTCTCCAGCGACGATGATCGGCCGCCCGGTCCCGGCCAGTGCCGAGAGAACCGCCCAGCCATCATCGAGCGGCGCGGGATAGGGGTGTTCGGGCGCAAGCCGATAGTCGACGCTGATGACCTCCAGCCCGCTCGCCGCCGCAAGCTGGCGGCACACGGGGTCGAAGCCGTCGAGCGTACCGAACACCCAGCCGCCGCCATGGAAATAGAGGATCACGCCGGGCCCGCGCGACGCCAGCGGCACATAGCGACGAGCCGCCACCCCCGCGAACTCGATATCCTCGATCTGGGCGACCTTCGCGCCGCGATCCTTCGGGAGCGCTGCCTGCGATTGCGCAAAGCTGCGGCGCGCATCCTCGACGCTGCCTTCGGCAAAGCCCGGCAGGTTCAGTGCCGCGCGGCGTTCGAGCATGGCCCGCATGTGCGGATGCAGCTCGGCTGGTGTGTCCCTCTCCATCACGC
>NZ_JAGMXV010000455.1 GCF_018006725.1 Rhizorhabdus sp. | reverse complement strand
GCGCTACACGGCCTTTGCCCTGCTGAACATTGTCGCGCGCAACGAGGATGACGACGGCAAACGGGGTGGCGACACGTCGGGCGGATTGATCTCTCCGGATCAGGCCGAAGAACTCTCTGTTCTGATCTCCGAGACCAAAACCGACATCGTCAAATTTCTCGCGGTCGGCAATCTCGAAAGTCTGTCCGACATGCCGTCCAGTTCGTTCGAGGCAGCCAAGCGAATGCTGCTCGCCAAGAGATCCAAGATACAGGGAGGTTCCCGATGAACGACTCCATCACGGTCGAAGCCCCATCCAATGAACTCGTGACGATCGAGCCCGCGAACGCGCTGATCGTGTTCACCAAGGACGGCGCGATTGATCCACTCCTGGCGCGCATCCGATCGCAGATCGACGCCTTCAAGCAACGCCCGATCACCGTCCTGTCGGCCACGGGGCGCAAGCAGATCGCGTCCATGGCCTACAAGGTCACGCAGACCAAGACGCACATTGACGGCATCGGCAAAGACCTCGTCGCCGAACAGAAGAAGATCCCGAACAAGATTGACGCCACGCGGCGCCGCATTCGCGAGACGCTGGACGAGTGGCGCGATGAGGTGCGCGAGCCCCTGACGGCCTGGGAGACGGCGGAGGAAGAGCGCGTCAACAAGCACAAGGCCGCCATGGAGTGGCTACGGGTTCGCGCCGATGAGAATGGCGACTTGGACTCGGCTGAACTTCGCTTGACGATTGCCGCCGTCGAAGCGCGCACCGTGGACTCGGATTGGGACGAATACGAAACCGAGGCGGCCATTCTGAAAGACCGGGCGCTGGCCTCACTGCGCAAGGCTCTGACGGCACGAGAGACACGAGAGGCCGAGCACGCCGAACTGTTGCGCCTACGTGCGGCAGAAGCCGAACGGCTTCGCATTGAGCGCGAGGCTGATATTGCTGCGGAAGCAGCGGCCCAAGCCAACAAGGCGGCGGCGGCTCATGCGGAAGCCGCAAAGAAGGCCGCAGAGGACGCAGTGAGAAAAGAGCGGGAAGCCTCTGAGGCCCGCGAGTTGCAATTGAAACAGCAAGCCGAGCAGGCGGAACGCAAGGCTGCGGAAGCGCACGCGAACGCGCTCCGCGAGATCGAACGCAAGGCCGCCGAGGAAGCCGCTGCACAAGCCGCTCGGGAGGCGGACAAGGCGCACCGCGCCAGGATCAACAAGAACGCCCTCGATGCCTTCATGCGTAACGGACTGGACGAGGCCACGGCGAAGCGCGTCATCACGCTGATCGCGCAGCACGGCATCCCGAACATTGTGATCTCCTACTGAGGACCGCCATGAGAATCATAGACTGCGAACAGGGATCTCCTGAGTGGCATGCCGCGCGATGCGGTCGGGTCACAGCATCCCGCGTTGCCGATATCATGCGCAAGACCAAGAGCGGCGTCAGCGCCAGCCGAGCAACCTATCTGGGCGAACTCGTGGCCGAACGTCTGAGCGGGCAGGTGGCGCCGAGCTTTTCGAGCAAGCCTATGGAATGGGGCAACGAGACCGAGGCCAAGGCGCGGACCTATTACGCCTTCATGCACGACGTCGATCCCGTCCGGGTTGGTCTCGTCATTCATCCCACAATCGAGATGGCGGCAGCTTCGCCGGATAGCCTTGTCGGGGACGATGGCCTGATCGAGATCAAATGCCCGAACTCGGCAACCCATATCCGCACGCTTCGCGGGGAAGAGATCGACCCCGACTACGTGAAGCAGATGCAGTGGCAGATGGCATGCACGGGGCGCTCCTACTGTGATTTCGTCTCCTACGATCCGCGAATGCCGGAGGACATGGCACTGCACACGCGGCGGGTAGCTCGAGATAGCGCGCTTATTGTCGAGATGACATCGGCCGTCGTGGCGTTCCTGGCCGAAGTCGACGCAACGATCGCGGACTTGACGGCACGTTATCGCAAGCAAGCGGCAGAGTAGCGGCCATGGCCACCATCTCTGAGCGCGCCAAGGCTGGCATCAAGCAAATGGCTCCAGCCGAACAAGCTGAGCACACGGGGCGCAATCGCCTTGTGACGGATGACGAGGTTGGTGACGCCCTTCGTTGGCTGGCCAGCAATGCCAGAGAGATCGGCGAGGCTCGGGCACGTCTCGTGCGATCCGGGCATCTCCTGAAACACACCGAGGCGCTTCTGTATCTCGCCAGCGAAGAGAAGACGGTCGACGGCAAAAAGGCTGGCGTCAAGGCATCACAGCGATGGCTCGACTCCGCCGAGGAAGAGGCCGTTGCCGCGGGTGAGTTCGAGAAGATGCGCGCACTTCGCGAGGCTGCCATGGCTCGCATCGAGGCTTGGCGGACAGAGAGTGCGAGCCTTAGAAAGTAAGGGGACGGATATGTATTTCGACGAATCTGAACGGATCGGCATCATTGTCGACGGCATAACCATTTACGGAACGGCGAAGGCGCTCGACATCGATATCGATTTCGGTCGTGTCCGCAAGTTCGCCGAGGATCGTGGGCGGTTCATTCGGGCCGAATACTACACGCCGGTTCCATCGGCGTCTTCGTCGTACTTCTCGCCGACGCGGCCTCTTGTCGACCGGCTCAGGTACCACGGCTGGCACCCGGTCACGCCCCT
>NZ_JAGMXV010000181.1 GCF_018006725.1 Rhizorhabdus sp. | reverse complement strand
CGATGAAGGTGTGGGAATCGGACGGCGCCCTGTCGCTTCTCGAATTGCTCAAGGCCGACGAGCAGGTGACCGCCGCGCTGTCGCCGCAGGAGCTCGAGGAGAAGTTCGACCTCGATTATCATTTCAAGCACGTCGACACGATCTTCGCGCGCGTCTTCGGCTGAGTCCGATCGGGCAATTGTCATGACGGGGATTGCCGGGCATCTGTTCGGCAGTCGCCGCTCATGTCGAGCGACGCGGGCCTAGGGGGCTATCGAGCCATGCCGGTCGCGCCGATCCTGGTGCTCATCGTCAACTATCGCACCGCTGCGCTGACGCTGCAGGCGGTCGAGGCGCTGCTGCCCGAGGTTCGCGCGCGGGGCGATGCGGAGATCTGCGTCGTCGACAATGGCTCGGGCGACGGATCTGCCGGGCAACTGGCGGCTGGTCTTGCGGGGCTGGGCGCCGGAGACTGCTGCCGGCTGCTCGCATTGCCCGACAATGGGGGCTTCGCTGCGGGCAACAATGCCGGATTGCTGGACTACAGGGAGCGCGCCACCGACGGCGCCCTCCCGCGTCTCACATGGCTGGTGAATCCCGACACGATCGCGCAACCCGGTGCGCTGACGACGCTGGTCGGCTTCCTCGACAGCCATCCGCGCGCGGGGATCGCGGGCGGGCGTTGCCTCCGCCCGGACGGGTCCATCCGCCACAGCGCCTTCCGCTTTCACAGCCCTGCCAGCGAGTTCCTGTGCGAACTCGACTTCGGCCCGCTGCGAAAGCGCATGTCCGGCTTCGACGTGGCGCTGCCGCTGTCCGATGAACCGTTCCGGGCGGAGTGGCTGTCCGGGTCCAACCTGATGATCCGCGACGCGGTGTTCCACGCGGTCGGCCTCTTCGACAGCGGCTATTTCCTCTATTTCGAAGAGACCGATTTCTGCGCGCGCGCCGCCGATGCCGGCTTCGAGGCCTGGCATGTCCCCGACAGCGCGATCGTCCATCTCGGCGGACAGGCGACCGGTTTCACCGAAGCCCGACCGAAGCGTCGCCCGCGCTACTGGTTCGCCTCGCGCGCGCGCTTCTTCCTGCGCCGCCATGGCGTGGCCAGGACCCATCTCGCCAATCTGCTGTGGCTGGTCGCCCACCCGCTCGGCTGCCTGATCGCCGCCGTGCGCGGGCGGCCGCGCCATGATCCGCCGCAGCTCTGGCTCGACTTCCTGACCCATTATTACGGGCCGGACGGCCTGATGTATCGACCGCGCAGGATGACGGCTTGACCGACGCCGGCCTTCCCCATTTCCTGATCATCGGTGCGATGAAGGCGGCGACGAGCACGCTCCATGCGCAGCTCGCAGCCCAGCCGGGCATTTTCATGGCGACGCCGAAGGAGCCCAATTTCTTCAGCGACGACGACCAGTGGCAGCGGGGGATCGACTGGTATCTCGGCCTCTTCGCGTCGGCCCCCGCCGGCGCGATCCGGGGCGAGGCGAGTACCCATTATACCAAGCTGCCCGATCTGCCGCTGGCCGTATCGCGCGCCCGGCAAACGCTCATCGAGCCGCGCCTGATCTACCTGATGCGCCATCCGATCGAGCGGCTAATCTCGCACTATAGCCATCTCTGGCTGGAGAATGGCGTGGCGGAACCGATCGAGCAGGCGATCCCGCGCCGTCCCGAACTCGTCGATTATGGCCGCTACGCCATGCAGTTGCGCCCCTGGGTTGCCGCCTTCGGCAAGCAGTCGATCCTGCCGCTATTCGCGGAGCGGCTGGCCGCGCATCCGCAGGAAGAACTGGAACGGGCGGCCGCCTTCATCGGGCTTGACGGGCCGGTATCCTGGCAAGTCGATCTCGCCTCCCGCAACGCATCGGGCCTGCGCCTGCGCGACGCTCCCCTGCGCGACCGGATTCTCGATCAGCCGCTCCTCGCCGCGATCCGCCGGACGCTGATCCCGCAATCTGTGCGCGATCGGATCAAGCGTCGCTGGCAAATGCCGGCCCGTCCCGTGCTTTCAGCTGAAACCCGCCTCGCCCTCGCCCGGACCTTCGATCCCGATCTCGCGGACCTGGGAGAAATGCTGGGCTGCCGGCTCGACTGCGCCAATTTCGTCGCCGCCGTGCGAGAGAAACCGCTCGGCTGGGCCTGACGTCAGGCCTTGCGCGCCGCCGCCGCCAGTTCGGCGTTGCGGCGGGCCGATGCCGCCAGCGTGTCGCGGAGAAGCGTCTTCAGCCGGTCATCGGCATCGAGGACGTTGAGCCCTTCGCGCGTGCTGCCGCCGGGGCTGGCGACGCGGTCGGCCAGCACGTCGGGCCCCTCCTCGGACGCAGCTGCGAGCAGCCCCGATCCCTTCACCGTGGCCGTGGCAAGCCGGAGCGCCTGATCCGCCGGCAGGCCGAGCGCCTCGCCCGCCTGTGCCATCGCCTCGATGAAGCGGAACAGGAAGCCGGGCCCGCAACCCGACAAAGCGGTGACGGCGTCGAACAGCGCCTCGTCATCGATCCATTCGACCAGTCCGAGCGGCGCCACGAGCGCAGCCGCTTCGTCGCGCACATCCTGCGGTGCGTCGGCCGAGTAAAGCGCGGTAACCCCTTCACCGATAGAGACCGGAAGGTTCGGCATGGCGCGCACGGTCGATGTCGCGCCAAAGCCGTCGGTCAGCGTGCGCGTCTCCACGCCCGCCAGGATCGACAGCAGCAGGCGAGGCGAACGCTGCCCGCTCGCGAAGCTCGGCGTGACGGCATCGAGTTGCTGCGGCTTGACCGCCAGCACGAGAATGTCCGGTCCGCCGCCATCGGTCGGCAGCGCACGGAGCAGGTCGACGCCTTCGGGCACGTCCGCGACGAAGGGATCGATCACCGTGATCTTCCCGTCGAACCCCGCCGCCAGCCAGCCGCGCAGCATCGCGCCGCCCATATTGCCGGCGCCGACGAGCCACAGGCTCTTGCCCCCCGCCATGGCGTCAGGCCTCGCCCTGCGTATCGATCATCGCTGCGGCGATCGCTTCCTGCGGCGTCTTGTCGCTCCACAGCACGAACTGGAAAACCGGATAGAAGCGCTCGCACTCGTCGATGCCCGCTTCGATCAGCGTCTCCGCCTGGTCGAGGCCCAGCGTGGCGTCGCCCGACTGGCTGTCGAGCAACGCGGCATGGCGGAACAGCACCATCGACGAGCTCGTCCACATCTCGAAATGGCCGAGCCACAGCTGCTCGTTGATCAGCCCCATCGTCTCGTACATCGCGCCGCGCTTGTCGGCGGTGACGCGAATATCGGGCAAGACGAGGAACTGCAGGACGCGGTCTTCCTCGCGCCACACGGCGCGCAGCTCGTACTGCGCCCAGCTCCCCTGGAACTGCGCGACGATTTCTTCGTCACCCGCGCGCTGATAATCCCATCCGCGCGCAGAGAAATAATGTTCGAGCATATCGATCGGCGCGCTTGCGTCTCGCGCGGACTCGAAATCATCGACGTCCATCAGGGGCTATACTCCGTTGCCCGCCAGAGGGTCACTCCGTGGCTCGGAATGCCGTGCAATTCAACCCGCAAGGGCCATAAAGCTGTGGATAGCTGTCAGGCCTTCGCCGTACCGGCCGCTGCTTCCAGTGCCGCGATCCGGGCCTTGAGCTCTTCGGCTTCGTCGCGGGCGGCGGCGGCCATCGCCTTCACCGCTTCGAATTCCTCGCGGCTTACGAAGTCCATGCCCGCGATCCATTCGCGCGTGCGCTCCTTGAAGGCGGACTCGGCTTCGCGGCCGACGCCGGCCAGCGTACCCGCCGCACCGTTCATCAGCTTGACGAAATCGTCGAAGAGGCGGTTTTCAGACTGCATGATCAATTCCTCGTCAAGCCGCGCAGGGCAGCGTCACTCTATGACTATCTGGGTGGTACCGCCATTCGAAACAAGGGCGCCGCCGCTCGGGTTGAGCTCATGGATCTGCCAATTGAGCGTCCCTGCGAAGATCAGCCAGGCAAGATAGGGCAGCATCAGCATTCCCGCGACCGGCCGAATCCGCCAGAAAAGCCAGGTCGCGGCGGACGCCCACAGGAAGATGAACAGGATCAGCCCGAAGGCCAGCATGATCCGGTGCATGGCGAAGAACACCGGCGACCAGGCCAGGTTGAGCGCCAGCTGGATCAGGAACAGCGTGATCGCGACGCCCCGCCCCTTCGCACCGCGCGCATTGAGGATCAGCGAAAAGGCTATGCCCATCAGCACGTAAAGGATCGTCCAGGCGAGGCCGAACGCCCAGCCAGGCGGCATCAGCGCCGGCTTTTCCAGCATGTCGTACCACGGATTGCCCATGCCAGCGCGCGATGCCCGGCCGGAAATCGAGCCAAGCAGGACGATCGCCGGCACCGTCACCAGTGCCCAGCGTAGCCACGACATTCGCAACTGGCCGGCCGATGCGATCTCACCCATCACTCTGCTCCTCGCCGGCACGGGTCGCGCCGATCAGAAATTCCACATTGCCTTCGGGACCGGTGATCGGGCTCCGCTCGATCCCTTCCACGTCCCAGCCCTGCGCCTCTACCCACGCCCGGACCTCGGCACAAACGCGCTCATGCACGGCGCTATCCCTGATCACCCCGCCCTTGCCCACTTCTTCCCGGCCGGCCTCGAACTGGGGCTTGATCAGCGCCACCAGCCGACCGCCGGGCCGGACGAAGGACAAGGCTGCCGGCAGGACCTTGGCGAGCGAAATGAAGCTCGCATCGCATACGACGATGTCGATCGGCTCGGGAATATGGTCGGTGGTGAGATGCCGGGCGTTGGTCTGCTCCAGCACCACCACGCGCGGATCGGACCGCAGCTTCCACGCCAGCTGGTTGGTCCCGGAATCGACCGCATAGACGCGCGACGCACCGCCCGTCAGCAGCACGTCGGTAAAGCCGCCCGTCGACGACCCGACATCGATGGCGACCGCGCCCTCTGGCGACCAGCCGAAATGGGAAAGCCCGTGCGCCAGCTTGATCCCGCCGCGCGACACCCAGGGATGATCGCGCCCCCGCACCTCCAGCGGCGCATCGGGCTTCATCGCCTGCCCCGCCTTCTCGATCTTGCGCTCCCCCGAAAAGACCAGCCCCGCCAGAATCATAGCCTGCGCCCGCGACCGGCTCTCGACGAGACCGCGATCCACGAGCAGTTGGTCGGCGCGGGTGGTGGCCATAGCGAATTGCTACTCGCTCAGCCGTTTCGCAGGATCAAGATGTCGTGCTCGACACGCCAGCGGAACCCATGCGCGCGCGCCCAATCAACGAGCGAGTCGAGAGAGGGATAATCGGCATATCCGGCCGCATCCGGCAGGAAGCAGCGAATATCGTCGATCAGGATGCAGACTTTCGAAAAGTTGGCGAGATTGCGCGAGATTGCTGCAAGCTCGTCCTCCACCGGACATTCTTTGCTGCCCTTGAATGTCAACCCGGCCGAATAGTGGCCGTCGAGCCAGAAATTTATATCGCCGTGAAGCATGGGCAGGAGCTCGGGAAACACGGTCTCGCTCGTGCCGAGAATGACATTCACATTTTGCCCAGCGAACTTCGCCCGCGCAGCCTCATAAAAAACCGCTGCAGGCTCGATCGTGTGAACAAAGGGATATCGCTTGGCGAGAAACTCGGTCGTGATTCCCATGTGCGTACCGGTCTCAACCCACGGCGCTCCCGATATACCATAGGCCGCGAAGACCTCCTCCTTGACAAACTGGGGGCTGTTTCCAAGGAAATGACGCTTCTTCCAGTCGCGGATCTGTCGGAACTCATTGACCGCAGACAGGCGGGGGCTGCGCAGCAGCGATCTTACCAGCGACTTCATCACCTTAACCCCTTACACGCTTAGCTTGCTAACCGACCGTAGCAAACGAAGCTGGGGGGTTGCAGAGCCTCAAATCAGCGCGCTGCGCTGGATGGTGGGCGGTGACGGGCTCGAACCGCCGACCCTCTCGGTGTAAACGAGATGCTCTACCACCGTGTTTTTGTGCATAAAGGAGTGAATCGACAAAGTCAAGAACAAAATAAGAACATAGATGTCAGGCGGCCTTGCGCTCGGCCTGCGCATCCGCCCGACGCACGACCGGCCTGAAGGCGATGCAGAGCTTGTAATCCCCCTGCGCGACGACCGGCAGCGGCGGAATCAACAGAGCCGCCGATGGCGTGCAGCGGAAGAGATCGTCGACCACCGGCTCCAGCCCCTCCTGCACATAAGGCGCTTCGATGTCCGGACGCTCGCTCCGCCCCGCCTCGGCACTAGGCAACTCGATCGGCTGGAAACACACATCCTCGATCTGCACCGCCTCATAGGCGGTCCCGATCAGCACCGCGACGGTCAGGTCCTGTCGGGCCGGGACGATCATACGGTAATAGCCGTCATGAGTGGGATAGGCGTCGATATCGACCATACAATCCTCGCGGGCATTCGCCAGGATCACCGGCAGCTTGATGCCTCCGGCGAGGAAGTCGCTCTCGCGCACGTCGAGCGCGCCGCGCACGATCCCGAACAGCGCCAGATTCATCGCCAGCCCCTGCTCCTGCAGTTCGCCCGGCAGGAACATACGGGCCGTCGTCTGCAGATAATGCAGTCCGCGACGGCGCAGACCCCGCACAGACCGCGCCTTGTCCAGCATCTTCATGTGGCTGGACGAACCGAGATTGGCATCGTGCGTGAAGTCGCCGATGGTCACGACCTCGTTGTGCTGCGGAAAATACATCAGGCGCGCAAGACTTGCCGCCGCAGCTTTACGCCGGCAGTCGGCATCGTCGGACGCGGCAGTCGCGCCCAGCGCGGTCGCCGCCAGACCGAAGGCGATCGCGCCCGCCTGGATGCGATCGCGCGTCTCGCTCTGCGCGCCCTTCTCGCCGGGCTTTTCGTGGATCGGCTTGCCATTGGCATGATAGTCGACGACCGAACCCTTGGTCTGGGTACAGATCTGCTCGATCACCGCGATCGAGGACCCCAGCGCAGACAGCGCCTCGCGACCATAATGCCGCTTGTCGAACCAGCCCTTCTTGTCCAGCCCGCTAGGCTCGTTCTCGCGCAGCAGCATGTAGCGACCTGCCACATCGACATTCATCCGCGCCTTCAGCAGCGGCACGATGCGGTCCTGGACCGTGCCGTGATAGCCCAGGTCGACCAGCATCAGGAGATCGCCCTCGTCGACACCCTGGCGGCGAACATGGGCAATCAGCCGGTCGGCATAGCGCGCCGATCGCCGAACCACCTTCTGCGCCGCTTCCGACTGGCATACGTTGCGTTCGAAAGCGGAAACCTCGCCCGACGGCCCCGCGATCTTCCGGGCCTCATGCGGTTCGAGCATCAACATGCCGCCGATGACGTCGAGCCGCTGCTTGCCCGCCTCCCGCTCGATCAGCGCTTCGACGGCTTGCTGGTCCATCAGGCTGCCTCGTCCTGCAGTGAGCCGGCTGATCGAAAGATCACCGAAAGCCTGCTCCGTTCCCAACGTCTCGAACAGCTTCATAGGCAGGAAGCCGTCGCGCATCAGGAACATCATCTTCGCCGGACGACCATAGCGCTCCGACAGCAGCCGGGCCTCCTCGCTAACCCACTGGGCGAAGCCATGAAACAGCGGGCCGATCACATCATGCCCCAGGACGAAAGCCGGATCCTGCTCGCTGCGCAAAGACAGCAGCGGCCGGTGCGGCTGCATCGCCGGCTCGGTCTGGCGGGTCGCTGGGGCCAGCATGACAGCTGCCATGGCCTCCAGCCGCAAACGCGTTTCGCTGTCCTTGTCGAACTGCTCGAAATGCGCGCTGTTGATCCCGAGCGCGGAAGGCGCCTCCTGATCCGCGATCAGATTGTCGCCGAGATGGAATATCGCCTGCGGACGCACCGCGAGGGCATCGAGCACCGGCTGAAACAGTCCCTCCGCCTTGCTAAGCCCATGATCGGACGAGGTGAACACTGTGTCGATCAGTGCCGCCACACCCGGCCCGGCCGCCGCCTCGACCAGCGACCGCAACTGCTCGCCATTGAAATAGGTATCGCTGACAAGCACGACCTTCAGGCCGCGTTCCTTGGCGGACCGCATCAGCGCGACGACTGGTGCGAACGGGTAGCAATGCCGCACTTCGGCCTCGAACTCGGTCTCGACCGACCGCGCGATTTCCTCCGCGCTCGCTTTCGGGAGCAGCCGGGCGTGAATCGCCTCGATCGAAATCTCGCGTCGCCCTGATCGATAGACCTCGGCCTTGCGCGCCTCGCGCTCGGCGATCACACGCTGTTCGATCGCCCCCCCCTCGATCGGAAGGTCGGCAAAGACGTCCGACGGCGCCTGACAGTTGCGCCATAACAGCGTGTCGAAACAGTCGAGCGACAGGATGGAGACAGTCGGCGGAACCCGGTCGAGCAGGCCGGCAATCTCCGGCGCGGTCACGGCGATCTTCATGCAAATCCTTCCGGCGGAATATGAAGCCGGTATCGCGCGCGAACCCTAAGATCGCGTTAACCATGATAAAGGCCGATCAGCGCGACGATCCGCTCAGCATCTCCAGCAATCGCGCGATGAATGGGCGCTGGCTTTCCAGCATCTGCTCCATCGCTTCGTCTGGCGAAAACCAACGCCCTTCGGCCACCTCCGGAAAGCTTTGCAGACGCCCGCTCCGACGCGGCCATTCGAGCTCGAACAGATTGCTGTGGATGTGCGCCGGGTCGATATCCATTTCGACCGCGAACCCCTCGACCTCCTTGCCCGCTTTCTGACGGACCGAACCCAGCGGCAGAAGACGCTCGGGAACCTCGACGCCAAGCTCTTCCTGAGCCTCGCGACGGGCTGCGACTTCGGGGGTTTCACCTTTTTCTATGGCACCCTTGGCGATCTGCCATGCGCCCGGGCCCCGGCTTCGCCAATAAGGGCCGCCCGGCAGCACGAGCAAGATCTCGATCCGCTGGCCGGCCCGGCGATAGGGCAGCACACCTGCGCTACGCGGTCGCATCATTCCCCGACCATGTGCAGGATCAGCGTCCGCCGCTGCGGGTGCCGCCGATGTTCGAACAAATATATCCCCTGCCAGCGGCCCAGCGCCAACCGCCCATTGATCAGGGGAATGGACAGATGCACCTGGGTCAGCGCTGCCCGCAGGTGGGCCGGCATGTCGTCCGGCCCTTCGTCGTCATGGGCGTAAGCGGCCGGATCTTCGGGAGCGATCCGCGCAAAGTAGCGCTCGATGTCGGCACGCGCCTCGGGCGCAGCATTTTCCTGTATCAGCAGCGACGCCGAACTATGGGTGCAGAACAGCGTCAGCAGTCCGGCCCGCATGCCTTGCGCTTGCGTCCAGCCGATCACCTCGGCGCTGATCTCGATCAAGCCCTGTCT
>NZ_JAGMXV010000180.1 GCF_018006725.1 Rhizorhabdus sp. | reverse complement strand
CCCTACCCTGCCGGGAGCGTTCAGTCGCGCTCGCTGCGGATCGCCGACAGGGTGGCAGCAAGGGTGTGTGCGCCCTCCACATGCAAGTTGCTGGACGCCGACTGTCGCCGCTGTCTTTCCGACAGGAAGGCGATGATCTGCTCCCGCGTCACCGGCTTCGTCATGGTGACGACATGGGCAATCGC
The DNA here is from genome assembly GCF_018006725.1 of Rhizorhabdus sp. Lineage (GTDB taxonomy): Bacteria > Pseudomonadota > Alphaproteobacteria > Sphingomonadales > Sphingomonadaceae > Rhizorhabdus. The sequence continues at coordinate 9,114 of NZ_JAGMXV010000180.1, read as the reverse complement.
CGTCGGAAGATGCTGATCGGGATAGCCCGTGGTCAGCCGAACCTCGCATCCCTCGCACAGCAGCAGAAGCGCGAGGTCGATAATCTGGTCGAGTTCGGCGGGCTGGTCGATGTTGAGCAACGCTGCATCGGCTGCCGACATCATGGAGGAGGGAATATCGGCTGCGTGGCTGTAAGGCCCGATCACGACGCCGCCGACACGCTCGATAGTTTCCGTCAAATAGAGCGCCTGAAAATAGTCGGGTTCGAGAATGATAACACGCATGAGCCATCCCCCGATCACGGAGAAATCGCCTGTCACAAAATCAAGCGAAGCAACCGTCACATGGTGCAATCGTCTTGGAGACTGTGAGCGCGTTCATAAATACGCAATTGCCACAGACGGGGATGCAACGTGCGCCAGCGCACATATTAGATTATCTGCATTCCCGTAACGGAAACTCTTCGCCGGGGTTCATACAGCCATCATGCGCTCAATCCACAAACGGAACCGTCGCAGTCGCTTTCAGCCCTGTCGGCAGCCATTCGCGCGTTAAGGTGCCACGCAGCTGGCGCTCGATGCTCGCACGGATCAGTTCCGAACCGAAGCCCTGATGGCCGGTCGCCTTCTGTACCTCCCCGCCATGCTCGACCCAGCCCAGATGCAACTGATCGCCGAGCCGCTCGATCGACAGTTCGACTGTTCCGCCCGGACTCGCCAACGCACCATATTTGACCGCGTTGGTGGCCAGCTCGTGAAAGGTCAGCGCGAGCGGCGTCATATATTTTTCCGACAGGATGACGTCCTCGCCGGTTACCCGGACCCGTTCCAGACCGTCGAAATTATAGGCGGCGAAAAGCTCGCGCAGCATGCCCTGCAGGGTGAAAGCCGAGGTCCCGTCCTGCGGCCGGACATAGTCGTAGGCGCGGCCCAGCGCAGCGATCTGCTCGCTGAGACGGACCGCATAATGTTTCAACCCTGGATCGTTGCGGCTCGACAGGCGTAATAGCGAAGCGACGACCGTGAAGATGTTCTTGATGCGATGGCCGAGCTCGCGCGAGAGCAAGTCCTGCTGCTCACGCAACATCCGCTGGTCGTGAATGTCCGTGCAGGTCCCGAACCAGCGCCGGATTGTTCCCTGCTCGTCCCGCAACGGAAGCGCCCGCCCCAGCGTCCAGCGATATTCGCCGTCGAAGCGGCGGAGGCGATATTCGATCTCATAAGGCTCACCCGTGTCCAGCGAGTGGCGCCAGACGGTCCAGGCACGGTCCTGATCGTCGGGGTGGAATTGCCCGTTCCAGCCATTGCCGACGGTCTCTCCCCGTGACGCGCCCGTAAATTCGTACCAGCGGGCATTGTAATAATCATGATAGCCGTCGGGACGGGTCGACCACACCATCTGCGGCATGGCGTCTGCCAGCACGCGAAATCGCTCTTCGCTGGCAGCCAGATCGGCTTCGGCCGCCATCTCCCAGACATGCCGCGCAAGCTTCTCGCGGCGGTCCTCCAGAAAACGCATGACCGCGCGGGCAAGCACTTCGAGCCCCTCGCGCTGCAGATCGGTCAACCCTGCCCGCGGCTCGGACGAAATGACGCACAGCGATCCCAGCGGGGTGCCCTGCGAAGAGCGCAGCGGCGCGCCCGCATAGAAGCGGATATGCGGAGCCCCGGTTACCAGCGCATTGTCGCGAAAGCGCGGATCCTCCCGCGCGTCGGGAACCTCCATCATGCCGTGACCCATCATGGCATGGGCGCTGAAGGACAGGCTGCGGGGTGTCTCCAACGCGGCCAGGCCGGTCCGCGCGACGAAACGCTGCCGCTCCTCTTCGACCAGGCTCACGACCGCGATCGGACATTCGCACAGGCGCGCAGCGAAGCGTGTTATGCCCTGAAGCTCGGGATCGTCGAACAGTCCATCGACCGCATAGGGCGCCAGCCGGTCGGCCTCGTCATCGCGGGCATCGCGCAGCGCGCCTGCGGGTTCCGTCGAAGCCGCGGCCGGCCGTTTAATGTCCTGCACCCGTTCAGGACCGACGGTGACGGACGGCGTTACCCGTTGATCGTATAATGCGCATTGTCCCCCCAAAGACATGCAAGACCGGATTTGGTCACGAAGTCCCAAAACCGCCCGACCGAAGATTTGTTCCGCGTCTCCCCGCCAGCACTATCGCGAGACGGCCAGATACCCGCAGGGCAGCCTATCCCGCCCGCTCAGCCGTACAGGCTCATCAGCCAAAACAACAGGACGAGCGGCACCACGACAGCGGCAACCGCAAGAATGACGGCGCCGATCGGAGTATCCGCAGATTGGTCGTGGTCGATCATGCCCCTCTCTACATCGGGCGAAGCCTCTGCTCAACTCGTCAGCCCTTGCGGAGCATTGCGTCAGAGCGACCGGGAAGCCATGGCTTCGACAGGCAGGCCTCCCCGCGCCGCCGATAGAGAAAGGCAGGACGCTCGATGGCGCGGCAAATCACTATCCCGGTCAAGGGGGTCGACTTCCCGAACCGGGACGCACGACTGCATGGCAAGATATCGCGCCGCTTCGAACTCGCCACCTGTCAGCCCGGCGAACCGGTCAGACTGGTTGCCGAACCCGGCAATCCGGTCGATCCGAACGCGGTCCTCATCCTGTCGGCGCGCGACGTGCCCCTTGGCTATGTTCCGGCGGAACGGGCTCCCCTGATCGCGCGCCTGCTGAAGCAGGACGGAGGCGTGCCCGCCATCTTCCAGGGCATTGCCGGCACCACCGCCTTCGTCCGCCTGTCGCTCGACGGATCGGCGCCCGTCCTCCCGCCCCCGCGACCCACAGTCGAAACCGTGGAGGAAGAGCCGGATTACTTCACCGATCCGCCGAGCCCGTTCGACTGACTGCGCTCAGTGCGGGATCAGGCCGCTCTGAAAGCCGATCTTGTCGTGGAGGGCGTAGCGGTCGACGATGTCGGCACTCGCCCGGTTGTAGCCCACTATATCGACGACGTTACGCTCGCGCCGTAGCCGGAGCACGATCTTGTCGAGCGCGCCGACGGCCGAGATGTCCCAGAAATGCGCCATCGACACGTCGATAAGCACCCGGCTGCCCGCAGGTTCGGTCTGAAAGGCGCGCGTGAAGCGCTCGACCGACGCAAAGAAGATCTGGCCCGAAACCTGGTAGACTATGCCGCCGTCCTCAGGCGACACACTCCGCTCGACCGAGAACATGCGCTGCACTTTCGCGGCGAAGAAGATGCCCGACAGGATCACGCCTGCCAGCACCCCAAGGGAAAGATCTTTCGTCCAGACCACCACGACGACCGTCGCAACCATCACGAAGGACGATGTCGGCGGATGGCGACGCAGATTGGCGATCGATGACCAGCTGAAGGTTCCGATCGACACCATGATCATGACTGCGACGAGGGCGGGCATCGGAATCCGGCCGGCGAGCGGTCCGAGCACCGCCAGCAGGAACAGAAGGAAGAGTCCGGCCGTGAGGGTCGACAGACGCCGCCGCCCGCCCGAAGCGACATTGATCACAGACTGGCCGATCATCGCGCAACCACCCATGCCCCCGAACAGGGATGCGGCCATATTGGCGAGCCCCTGGCCGCCGCACTCCCGGCGCTTGTCGCTGTCGCTCTCCGTCATGTCGTCGACGATCTGCGCCGTGAGCAGCGATTCGAGCAGGCCGACGGCGGCCATCGTCACCGCATAGGGCAGGATGATGCGCAGCGTTTCCCACGTCAGCGGAACCTGGGGCAGAGCGAAGAGGGGCAGCCCCTGGGGCAGCGACCCCATGTCGCCGACGGTGTTGACCGGCAGGTCGAGACCGATGCTGAGCGCCGCGAGTATGAGGATCGCGACCAGCGGAGACGGGACCGTCTTCGTAAGCCGGGGAAAGAGGTAGATGATCGCGAGGCCGCCGGCCACCATCGCATAGGTCTGCCAGCCGACGCCGATCAGTTGCGGCAGCTGCGCGGCAAAGATCAGGATCGCCAGCGCATTGACGAAGCCGGTGATCACCGAACGCGAGACGAACTGCATCAGCAGGTGTAGCCGCGCGAACCCGGCAGCAATCTGAATGACGCCCATCAACAAGGTCGCCGCGAACAGATATTCCACGCCATGTTGCCTGACGAGTGGCCCTACGAGCACTGCCACCGCAGCGGTGGCTGCCGAGATCATGCCGGGTCGTCCTCCGGTAAATGCGATGACGATCGCTATGACCACCGATGCGTAGAGTCCGACCTGCGGATCGACGCCCGCGATCAGGGAGAAGCCGATCGCTTCGGGAATCAGCGCGAGCGCCACGACGATGCCGGCCAGAATGTCGGCACGCGCCGACGGGAGATCGGCCCACCATTGGGCGCGATGCGAAAGAAAGGATGTCATGAATGTCCAACAACAAGGCGCAGGCCGATGTCTCGAGGCGGCGCGATCTGTTGTCCGGCGGATCGGCGGCCGGAATAGCCACCCGGAATTGCACCGGGTCCTTGCGAATGTCGGGGCCTTAGCGGTGGCCGCCCGAGAGATCAACGCGGAATGGAAAACCCTGCGTGGCGATCTGCCGACAGGCTGAAACGATAAGGCCGACCGTCCATCGGTGGGGGCCAAATAGACGGTCGGCCAATCATGCCGAAGCGCCGACGGCCAGGATCCCGTTGGGGGTAGGATCCGAAGCCGCAGGACTGCGCCGGCGTGCACGAAGACTTGACGCCGTCGGGCACGCAGCCAGGCTGCTAACCGACAGCAGCGCATTGCCGTGCACGGCGGCAGTTTCTCTGCGTCTCTGTTACCGTTACATCGGCGCGCGATAATGTTCATGACTCCCGGTTTCCAAGCGTTTATCGTTACGCCCGATGAGCGCGATCGAAACCGGAGCGTCGGACGACGACACCAATGGCGCGAGCGATGGCGCTTCTGCCGAAGCGGGTGCCGATGCCGAATTGATCCGTGCCGAACTCCGTTCGGTGCTGACGTCGCCCGACTTCTCGCGCGCACCGATCATGAAACGCTTGCTCTGCTTCCTGGTTGAGGAGACCGTCGCAGGGAGGGGCGACCAGCTGAAGGCCTATTCGGTGGCGGTCGACGGTCTCGGCCGCGCACCCGACTATGATGCGCGCGCGGACAGCTACCCCCGGGTTCAGGTCGGGCGTCTGCGCAAGATGCTCGACAACCACTACAGGACGTCGAGCGGCCCGGACGATATCCGCCTGAGCATACCAAGCGGGCGGTACAAGGTCTTGCTCGAACGTCCGGCGACCAGCGCAGAAGAGCCACCGGAACCGCTACCCCCCACCCAAACCGAACATCGACCGTCGGCGGTTTCGTCGAAGCTGTCCTTCGGACTTTCGCTGCTGCTGATTCTGGTACTCGTCGCCGGCCTCGGCACAGCTGCCGCCATATTGTTGCCGCTGGACGATCCTCGCGCCACCAATGAGCGCCCGGTCCTGGAAGTCGCGGGCACGACCATGGCGCGACAGAGCCCGCTGGGTGCGCGTATTCGCACTGTCCTGATCAATGGCCTCGGCCGCAGTCTGGCGTTCGACCTTCGTCCGCTGACCTTGTCGCGCGCATCGCAAACGCCGCCGAAAAATTCGCCCCCGGCCCGCTATCGGCTCGGAGCGGATCTGATCGACGGTCCGTCCCCTCGCCTGTTCCTCCGCCTGACTCAATTGTCTCCCGACAAGCTCATCTGGTCCGGCGATGTCACACTTCCCCCAACCGAGCGCAACGACGCGGCCGCACTAGACCAACGCCTGGCAACGGTCATAGCGACCATCGGCAAAGTGGACGGTCTGATCGCCATCCACGAGCTTCAACGCAGCTCCGGGCGGCAAGCGATCGGCTATAGCTGCCTCCTGCTCTATCATCGCTATCGCAAGCAGCGCCTGCCCGAGGACCGGCTGCACGTCGAGACCTGCATCGACCGCAGCCTGGCGCGAACCCCCGACGATGCCTCGTTGCAGGCGGCGGCCGCGCAACTGGCCATGGAGAAGATGTCGGATCCCGGCGTCGACGCGCAGGCGAAGGCCGGATATCTCCTGGCCGCACGCCGCCATGCGCAACTGGCGCGTGCGCTCGACCCCTATAATGGCTGGACCAATGCCACCCAGGCCCGCATCGCGCTGGCGCGCGGCTCCTGCTCGCAATCGTCCAGTTTTGCGCAGCGCGCCATTGCCCTGCAGCCCTATGAACCGAACCTGCTCGCCGATGTCGGGACCTATCTGGCCGATTGCCGGGATCCCGACGCCGAAGCCGTGATCCGCCGCGCGATCGCCGTCGGTGACGATCCGTCGGGCCGCTATCATGTTCCATTGCTGATGCTCGCCGTCATCTGCGACGATCGCGCTCTGGCGGGAGAAGCACTGTCCCTGATGGCGCCGCCGGTCATCGGACGGCCGCGCGGCTTCTACATCATGGCGGCCGCCGGCTATGGCATGTTGGGTGACCGGGCAAAGGCATATGCGGCCTGGAAACAGCTCGAACGGCTTGACGGGGCTGTGGCTTCCGCCCCCCGTTCCTATCTCGATCGGCTCGGCTATTCGCTGGCAACGCGCCGGAAGATCGCGAGGGATCTCGCTGCGGTGGACCTTCCCCCGGCCCGGTGAGCGCGCTCTATTTAGCGCTATCCCGCTCTGACGGTCGGCGTTACAGATATGGAACGATACAGCATCAACTGATGGGCGTCAGCGCAGGGAGGGGTCCGTGAACGTCGTCGTCGATCTCTCGCTCCGGCTCGCCGGGCGCAAGCCGGATTTGGGCGCCGACCTGCTGATCGCGGCGGCGGCCATCGGTCTGGCCACAGCCGGGCGACTGGTGGTCGACATCTTTGCGCCGGGCGTGGCGCCTTTCGCCTTCGTCTTCCCTTTCATCATTTTGGCGAGCTTGGTCGCCGGCGCGCGCGCGGGGATGATCACGGCAACGGCCTGCCTTATCCTCATCTGGTATTTCGTCATTCCCCCGGCGCGATCCTTCGAAATCAGCGCGACGCAGGCCATCGGCCTCTTCGTTGCCGCATTCTCTCTCTTCCTCGCGGTGGCTGTAATTTCCGCCTTTCGTTCGACGGCGCTGCGCCTGCGCGAGGAGGAGCGTCGTCATGTCGAATTTCTGTCGCTCGCCCTGCGCGAAGTGGACCATCGGACGCGCAACAATTTCCAGATCGCGGCCTCGCTGCTGATTTCGCGCGCCATGTCGCATGCCGATCCCGACGTGCAGGACGAACTGCGCGCCGCCGCAGGAAGGCTGCAGTCGCTCGCGTCGGTCTACTCCAACCTGGCCCTCAGCAGCGCCGACCTGACCACCGTGCTTCTGCACGACCATCTTCGCGACGTCTGCGACCGGATCCGGGAAGCCATGCTGCCCCCCGGCATCACGCTCAGCCTGGACGCCGAGCCCATGCAGGTGGCCGCAAAGACAGCCGTGGCCATCGCGCTGATCGTCAACGAGGCGATCACCAACGCCACCAAGCATGCCTTTCCCGGCGGTCTCGGGGACATCGCGCTTTGGGTCCGGCGCGAGGGCGACGGGCTGGTGGTGACGATCGAGGACAATGGCGTCGGACGGGCGGATGCCCCGTCGGAGAAAGGCCATGGCAGCTGGGCGAGCCTGATGCAGTTGCTCGCCCGCTCATTGCACGCGACGCTGGAGATCAGCGCGGGTTCGACGATCGACCAGGGAACGCGCTGCGAACTGCGGGTACCGGCTCAGCCGGACTGAACGGCGCGTCGCACCGATTGGATCAGCCGAAACGGCCCGTGACGTAATCTCGCGTCCGCTGGCCGCGCGGATTGGCGAACAGTTCCTCGGTCGGCTGGAACTCCATCATCCGGCCCAGATACATGAAGCCGGTATAGTTAGAGATGCGCGCGGCCTGCTGCAGGTTGTGCGTCACGATGACGATGGTGAAGTCCTCGCGCAGTTCGATCAGCGTCTCTTCCAGCTTTGCGGTCGATACCGGGTCGAGCGCCGAGGCCGGCTCGTCGAGCAGGAGAACGTCCGGCTCCACCGCGATGCCGCGCGCCACGCAGAGGCGCTGCTGCTGGCCACCCGACAGGCCGAGCCCCGAGCTGTGGAGCTTGTCCTTGACCTCGTCCCACAGCGCCGCACGGCGCAGCGACTTCTCCACGATCACGTCCATCTCGGCGCGGCTCTTGCGCTGGTAGAGGCGCACGCCGAAGGCGACATTGTCGTAGATCGACATCGGGAAGGGCGTCGGCTTCTGAAACACCATGCCGACGCGCGCGCGCAGGCCCGCGACGTCGACCGGCGAGCGGACCATGGTCGCCTCGTCGATCGTACCCTCTCGCTCGCGCAGACGCTGCAGGCTCTTGCGGTCGGCGAGCACGTCATGGCCATCGAGCAGAATGCGACCGACCGCATGCTGGCGCGGGTAAAGATCGTAGATGCGGTTGAGCGCGCGCAGCAGGGTCGACTTGCCGCAGCCCGACGGACCGATCAGGGCGGTGATCTTGTTGCGCTCGACCGGCAGGTCGACGCCGAACAGCGCCTGAGTCTTGCCGTAGAAGAAGTCCAGCTTGCGCGCTTCGATCGCGAGCCGGTCGCTCGGCGGGAAGGCCAGATGGACCTCTTCGGACAGATGCGAAGGAAGGTCGGTCATTAGCGGCGGGCCTCCCGGGCGACGACGCGCCCGATGATGTTGATGGACAATACGGCGACAGCGATCAGCAGCGCCCCGACCCAGGCCAGCCGCTGCCAGTCCTCATAAGCGGACAGGGCGAACTGGAAGATGGTCGTGGGCAGGCTGGCCATGGGTTGGGTGGGATCGACCGAGAAGAACTGGTTGCCGAGCGCGGTGAACAGCAGCGGGGCGGTCTCGCCGCTGATGCGGGCAAAGCCGAGCAGCGCGCCGGTGATCAGGCCCGCGCGGGCCGACTTCCATACCACCTTGCGGATGACGAAGGCACGGCTCGCGCCGAGCGCCATGCCCGCCTCGCGCAGCGCGCTCGGCTGCAGGCTCAATATGTCCTCGGTCGTCCGGGTCACGATCGGCATCGCGATGATCGCGAGAGCGACGGCGCCCGCAATGGCCGAGAAGCCCTGGAAGGGGCGGACCATGATCTCATAGACGAACAGACCGATCAGGATCGAAGGTGCCGACAGCAGCACGTCGTTGAGGAAGCGGACGGCGGCACC
>NZ_JAGMXV010000454.1 GCF_018006725.1 Rhizorhabdus sp. | reverse complement strand
GCGTCCTCGTCGACATTGAGCGTGAGCGAGATGCGCAGCCGCGACGTGCCCTTGGCGACGGTCGGCGGCCGGATGCCGCGAACGTCGAAGCCCCGCTGCTGGAGCGCGCCGGCGATCGCCATCGTGCGGGCGTCCTCGCCGATGATGTAGGGCACGATCTGGCTGTCCCGGACGGGCAGTCGCGTCCGCGCGAAAGCGATCAGATCGTGCAGCCTCTGCCGCCGGTCTGGCTGCGTCTGAAGCATGTGAAGGCTGGCCCGGACCGCTGCGGCGGCGAGGGGGGAGGGCGCCGTCGAAAAGATGAAGCCCCGCGCCTTGTTCACCAACAGGTCGGTAAGGACGTGCGGAGCGCAGACCAGCGCGCCTTCGCAGCCCAGCGCCTTCCCGCAGGTGCGCAGCGTGACGACGTTTTCGCGCCCGTCCAGCCCGTCGGCGAGGCCGCGTCCGTCGCGCCCGAAGACACCCGTGCCATGGGCCTCGTCTATGACCAGAAAGGCGTCCTCGCGATCGGCCAGCGCGGCAAGGTCGGCCAGCGGGGCGACGTCTCCGTCCATGCTGTAGACGCTCTCGACCGCGATCCAGACGCGGCCGACATTGCCCGCCGCGCGCCACCGGGCGATGCGATCGGCGAAGGAGCCGACGTCATTATGGCCGGCCTCCACCGTTGCCGCCCGGCCGAGGCGCATGCCTTCATGCGCGCTGGCGTGGATCAGCGCGTCGTGGACGATCAGGTCGCGGCCGGCGGGCAGGGTCGAGAAGATCGCGCTGTTCGCGGCGAAGCCCGACGAGAAGAACAGGCTGGCCTCGCTGCCGAAGAAGCGCGCGGCGTCTTCCTCCAGAGCCTCATGCTCGGGATCGTTGCCGCGCAGCAGGCGCGACCCGCCTGCACCGATCGCCACTCCCCGGGCCAGCGCTGCGGCGACCGCCTCACGCAGCTCGGGCGCACCGGACAGGCCCAGATAATCGTTGGAAGCGAAATCGAGGCCGCCGCGCGGGATCAGGCGACGGGTGCGCGACCGGCGCGCCAAGAGGGACAGTGCCTCCCGATGGGAATCGAGAATGGACATGGACTGCGCCCCTAGAGCCTGAACAGGCGAGGGGGAAGCGCTTTGCGTGTCACCGGTCGAAGGGGAAGGGGCATGAAAATCATGCTGGGCACTGGTCGCGCGGCTGTCTTTCACTATATCAGCGCACGGAACGAGGGCGGAGATCGCCCGCAAGACAACCGGAAGAAAGCATGAGCGCAGAAGAGATCGACGCGAACGAGGTGGAAAATCCGGCGGTGACGGAGCAGGCCGAGGCCCCGACCGAAAATCCGCTCGCGAAGCTGCAGGATGAGCTGGAGAAGCTCCGCAACGACGTGCTGTACGCGCAGGCCGAGACCCAGAATGTGCGCCGCCGTCTCGAAAAGGAAAAGGCCGATGCGTCCGCTTATGCGGCAACCGGCTTCGCCCGGGACATGCTGTCGGTTGCCGACAATCTGGCGCGTGCCCTTGCCGCCATTCCCGCCGACCTGCGCGAGGATGAGCGGGTGAAGTCGCTACTGACCGGCATCGACATGACCGCCAAGGAACTGGACAATGTGTTCCAGCGCAATGGCATCACCAAGATCGAGGCGGTCGGCGAGAAGCTCGATCCCAACCGGCACCAGGCCATGCTGGAAATTCCCTCGGCCGACGCCGAGCCAGGCACGGTCGTCCAGGAAATGCAGGGCGGGTACATGATCAAGGATCGGTTGCTGCGACCGGCGCTGGTGGCCGTCGCGAAGGCGCCCGACGCCTGATGTTTTCGTCCACCACGCCGCATCCGGCGTGGTGGACGCCTCAATCGGGCTGGCGGCTGGCGATGTCGAACTGCCGGCGTCTGATCCTGGCCTTCGCCTTGCGCGTTCCGATCCTGCCGACGATCTTGCTTTTCAGCCACAGGCCGGTTCCCAGGAGCCGGCGACGATGATTGGCGACGGCGACCCAGTTGCTGAGATTCAACCGGATGCGGCGGATGATCGACGGCGGCCGGACCGTCCCGCTCAGAAAATAGCTGTTCTGCAAAAGCCATCGCGCCGCGCGATGCTCGGCGGCGGAGATCTCCTTCGTCTCCGCCTTGCGCCACAACCCCTGCGCCTCCTGCATCAGGATCGGCGCCTGCTGGAGCATGGCCGGAACCGTCGGCAAGCCCAGGAAAACACAGAGCCGCTGCAGTTCATAATCGGGTTCGTTGGCCAGCATTTCGAAGCGCAGGGCAAATTGCCGATCTGCAGGCAGCTTGTGTGACATCCGGTCCCATAGCGCCTCGGACTCGGCCCAATCGGCGATGCCGTGCCAAAGATTGCCGGCGCGGTGGGCGCGCACATTGCCCACCGCAACGTCGCGGCCATCGCGGACGAGGTGGATGAAGCGGGCGTCGGGCCAGAGCCACAGGATGCGGTCGAAGTCCTGCTCCAGCGAAAAGCCATGTACCATCGCGTCGGGGCGCGCCGCTACGATCTGTTCATACAGGCTGCGCGCGATACCCGTGAAATTCTCGCCCGGCGGAATGGTAAGGCCGAGACGCTTGAACCGCACATCATACTCGATGGAGCGCAGGAAGGCGTCGCGCTTCATGAAGCGCGACGCCTTCCTGCGCTCCATCGAGTATGATG
>NZ_JAGMXV010000453.1 GCF_018006725.1 Rhizorhabdus sp. | reverse complement strand
AGACATGGCCCTTCATCGCAAACAGCAGCAGCGCAGCCGCATTGGTCGCGGTGTTGAGCAGCTTGGCACTGGCCGAGGCATGCAGGAAATCGAAACCCAGCAAGCGGACGAACAGGAAGACGAAGACGCTGCCGGTGCCCGGGCCGAAGAAACCGTCATAGAAACCGATAGCGCCGCCGACGGGCATATAGGCCTTTACGCCAAGTCTCTGATGAGCATCTTCGTCGTGCATGCGTGGCGACAGCACGATGTAGGCGGCCACCGCCAGCAGCAGCACGGGCACGATCAGGGTGAGCGCCTCGTTACCAACGGCCTGGACGACAATCGAGCCTAGCGCGGACAGGGCGGCGATGACCGCGACCGTCGGCGCGTAGGTGCGCCAGTCGATCATTCCCTTGCGGCTGAAATTCCAGCAGGCAGTGCCCGATCCGAAACTGCTCTGCAGCTTGTTCGTCGCGAGCGCCGCGATCGGCGGGATGCCGGCCCAGAGCATGGCGGGAATGGTGAGGAGACCACCGCCGCCTGCGATCGCATCGATGAAGCCTGCCACGAAGGCGACCATGGTGAGGATGGCGTAGGTGTCGAGGGCGAGATCCATGACGTAACGACCTGCCCGACCAGCCCAACCGGCGCAAGCCTTGGCAGGCGGGGCCGCCGGGCTTATGGGCCGCCCATGGAAAATCCGCGTTTCGAATTCGCCATACAGGCTGTCGATGGCAAAGCCCGCACGGGCAGCATCCGCATGAAGCGCGGCGAGATCCGCACGCCTGCCTTCATGCCGGTGGGCACCGCCGCCACGGTGAAGGCGATGAAGCCCACCGACGTCCGCGCGACCGGTGCGGACATCATCCTCGGAAACACCTATCATCTGATGCTGCGCCCTGGCGCCGAGCGCGTCGCACGGCTGGGGGGCCTGCATGAGTTCATGCGCTGGGAGCGGCCAATTCTTACCGACAGCGGCGGCTATCAGGTGATGAGCCTGTCGGCCCTGACCAAGTGTAGCGAGGAGGGCGTGTCATTCAAGAGCCATCTCGACGGCTCGTCGCACATGCTGTCGCCCGAGCGCTCGATCGAGATTCAGCGCCTGCTCGATTCCGACATCATCATGGCGTTCGACGAGCTTGTGCCGACCACCACCACGGCAAAGGAGCAGGAAGAGGCGATGCTCCGGTCGATGCGCTGGGCGCGTCGTTCCCGCGCCGCTTTTGACGCCGGGGGCGAGCATGCGGATCGCGCGGCGGTGTTTGGCATCCAGCAGGGCGCGCTCGACGAACGTCTGCGCAAGCTGTCGGCCGACGCGCTGCTCGACATCGGCTTCGATGGCTATGCGGTGGGCGGGCTGGCGGTGGGCGAGGGGCAGGAGGCGATGTTCGCCACGCTCGATTTCGCGCCCGGGCAACTTGACGAGGCGAAGCCTCGCTATCTGATGGGGGTGGGCAAGCCCGACGACATCGTCGGTGCTGTCGAGCGCGGTATCGACATGTTCGATTGCGTGCTGCCGACGCGGTCCGGCCGCAACGGCCAGGCGTTCACGCGCGAGGGGCCGATCAATCTGCGCAATGCGCGCTTCGCCGAGGATCAGGGGCCGCTCGATCCCGCCTGCGGCTGTCCCGTCTGCGGTCAGTACAGCAGGGCCTATATCCACCACCTGATCCGCGCGGGGGAAATCCTCGGCGCGATGCTCATGACCGAGCATAATCTGAGCTTCTATCAGGCCCTGATGGCGGACCTGCGCGCGGCGATTGTGGAGGGGCGCCTCAAGGCCTTTGCCGATGGTTTTCGCGCGGCCTATTATCGGACCGGCTGACGTCGGAACGGGGAACGCGCGAACGCGCTCCCCGCGCCTGGTCTGCCTCAGGGCATCAGCACGCCGTCGATGACGTGGATGACGCCATTCGACTTCGCCATATCCGCCGCAGTGATCTTCACCTTGCCGCCCTTGGCGTCGGTCAGCCACCACCCGCCGGCGGAATCCTTCCAGCCGGTCAGCGTCTCGCCCTGAACGGTCTTGAGCATCGCCTTGCCGCCATGCGCAGCGGCATTGGCGGCGATGTCGGCCGCCATCAGCTTGCCGGGCACGACATGATAAGTGAGGATCGACGTCAGCGTCGCCTTGTTCTCGGGCTTCAGCAGCGTGTCGACCGTGCCGGCGGGCAGCTTGGCGAAGGCGGCGTTGGTCGGCGCGAACACCGTGAAGGGGCCGGTGCCCGACAGCGTCTCGACCAGACCCGCCGCCTTCACCGCCGCGACCAGCGTCGTGTGGTCAGGCGAAGCGACAGCGCCGTCGACGACGGTGCCCTGATGGGCGCCATGATGATCGGCGGCCTGTGCGGCAGCGAATGGAATGGCGGCCGAAGCCATGAGCGCCGCGCCGGCAATCGCGCGGAAAAGCTTTTCTGACGTGATTTTCATCGTCTGCATCCTTCTTGAACACTTCGGGAGGGGGAAGTGCATCGAAGGAACGTGAGAAAGGTCGTAACGGATGCGGCGCTTCCCCAAAGGGCAGTGCCAGCAGATCTGCAACCGAAAACAAAAACCCCGCCAATCCAGAGGATTGACGGGGTTTATGGTGGGCGTGGCAAGGATTGAACTTGCGACCCCTGCGATGTCAACACAGTGCTCTACCACTGAGCTACACGCCCA
>NZ_JAGMXV010000452.1 GCF_018006725.1 Rhizorhabdus sp. | reverse complement strand
CATGATCGGTGTGAGCGTCCAATCGATCTCAAAGTATGAGAACGGTCATCAGACGCCAAAGCTCGACGTGCTGCACACGCTGGCATCAACGCTGAAGATGCCGCGCGCATACTTCATGAGGCCGATGCGGGTCATCGACGAGGCGCCCGTTTTCTGGCGCGGCAAGTTGTCGGCGCCGCCCCTGTCTCGGGATCGCGCTGCCGTGCGCCTCGAATGGCTGAAAGAGGTCATCGACTATATCGGAAGTTATTTTGATCTTCCGCGGCTCGATGTGCCGAGCTTCGACATCAGCAACATTGAGACGATCGGTCAGGACGACATCGAGGCGTTCGCCAAAGCGATACGGTCGCATTGGGATATACGTCCCGGTCCCATGCCAGACGTGATTGAGAGACTGGAAACAAACGGTATCTTGGTCTCTCGCATCCACGTTGGCGTTGAGAAGCTGGACGCCTTTTCGCAGTGGTCGGATGGGTTCGGCATACCGTTCGTTGTTCTTGGTCGCGACAAGGCCAGCGCCGTCCGTCAGAGGTTCGATGCATTGCATGAACTGGCTCACATCGTTCTCCATAAGAGCGTGCCAGCTCGTCGGCTGAACGATAGGGCATTTTATAATGCGGTCGAACGGCAGGCCGACCGGCTGGCATCGAGCCTGTTGCTGCCAGAGCGGGAGTTCTTGGAAGAGCTTTACGCGCCTTCCCTCGATGGGTTTCTTGCGTTGAAGGAGCGTTGGGGCGCGTCCGTCGGCGCGATGATCATGCGATGCCAAGCTGTCGATATTATCGACGAGGACGCTGCTAGGCGGATGTGGATCAACTACAACCGGCGCGGATGGAAAGGCAACGAGCCGCTAGACAGCAAGATAGAGAAGGAAACACCCCACCTGATCCGGCGTAGTTTCGAAATGTTGATTTCCGAAGGCGTCCAGTCCGCATCCGAGATCTTGTCGGCCTTGCCGTTCCCGGCATCTGACCTTGAAGAACTCGCTGATCTTCCTGCCGGACTGCTCTCGGGACAAAGCCAATCGCGGGCGGAGCCGACCTTCAAGTCGGAGCTAAAAGATGCAGGAAACGTCGTTTCGATGTTCAGCAGAAGGGGCTAACTAGCCCCTTTCTGCCAGCGTTTGGCGGCGGCGGCCTTTGCGATCTCTGCACGCCGCTCCGGTGACATCTTCTCCGCCCGCGCTTTGCCGCCCCGCGCGCCAAGCTCAGCGGCGGCGCCCGATGCCCTCTCGTCGGGGGTGTCCCCGACCTCGCCTGTCGCGATGCGCATGATGTGGACAGCGTTGCCGATCACGTCGGCGGGGCGCTTCTCCCCTTTGGGGCCTTTAGGCATAACGTCCTCGCATCAGAGTAATCAGTTCCTCGTGAGTGGCGATGTCTTCTAGCAACCCACGGATAGCGTCCTCTTTCGCAACCTCCGGTCCCGGCTCGACCGCCCCTGCGCGAATGTCGTGCAAAAACGCTCTCTTGAGCCTGATCGCCTTCTCGTTCTTTTCGACGATCCTCTCATAAACGTTCTTCAACGCCCGAGCCTCCATGCTTTGCGCTAAGCATATAGGAGTGCGTGACGGCTGGCGACAGGAAGTCAATCCCGTCGAATTTCAAATTGAGACACTACCGCCGGCTCTCGTTGTAGTCCGTCCGGCCGGCCTCGATCTTGGCTCTGGCGCCGGCCAGCGACAGGAACCAGTTCGTGTTGACGCACTCGTCGCGCAAGCGACCATTGAATGACTCGACGAAGGCATTCTCGGTCGGCTTGCCGGGCCTGCTGAAGTGAGAGTGACGCCAGTCTCGTACGCCCATTTGTCGAGCGCCTTTGAGACGAACTCGGGGCCATGGTCGACCCTGATCGCCTTCGGCGCCCCGAGGAGCGAAGCGACGCGCTCCATCTCGATCACCTGATCGCCCTTGATGCCGTGGTCGACGTCGATCGCAAGCGTTTCGCGAGTGTATGCGTCGACGATATTCGGCGCCCGAAGCCGCCGGCCGTCGAACAACGCATCCGAGACGAAGTCCATCGACCACAGCTCGTTCGCCGCCGAGGCGGCCGGCTGCCGCTCGCGATTGGCGGCACTGACGCTGCGACGAGGACGCTTGAGCCGAAGGCTCAATCCATCTTCCCGGTAAAGCCGGTAGACGCGCTTGTGGTTGACCAACCAGCCTCCCTGCGAAGCAGGATGTAGATGCGGAAGTATCCTATCTGACCCGCGTCGCCGCCAGATCACGGATGCGCAACCGCAGCGGCGCGTGATCCGCGCGGATCGAGCGATACCGGATCGACGAAAGGTCGACGCCGAGCGGCACGCAACTCCGTCGCTCGCTCGTGGCGTGTGTCGCCTGAACGTGCGCGATGAGCTCGCGCTGCCGTCTAGGCGTCAGAGCTTTTTGACAGAACGCCCTGCAGGATATGCTTGTCGAGGCTGAGATGGGCCACGAGCTGCTTCAGCTTGCGATTCTCGTCGTCGAGCTGCTTCAGGCGCCGCAACTCACCTACACCCCGTGCAGCTTCTTCCTCCGGTAATAGGTCTGCTCGCTGACGCCCATCTGGCGAAGAACTTCGGCTACCGGCGTGTCCGTCTCCGCCTGCTTCAACGCGAAAGCAATCTGCTCCTCCGTGTACCTCGACTTCTTCACGGCTCCATCTCCT
>NZ_JAGMXV010000451.1 GCF_018006725.1 Rhizorhabdus sp. | reverse complement strand
GGCCGATGCCGACCCGGCGCCCCTGCCCGCCGTCGCCGACATAGTTGTCGCGGCTCTCGACCTCGCGCTTCTGCTTGTGCAGTTCGCCGTCGAATATCTCGTAGTTGTGCTTCTTGATTGCCGGGCTGCCCAGCTTGCGCAGGATGTCGCGATGCTGCGGGCTGATGATGTCGCGCTCAAGGATATCGAGCTGCGACGGGCCCGGCTGAGCGAGCGCACAGTAGTTGCAGAGCTCGATCTGGTCGCCGAAGTCGCCGGGCTGGCGCTGCCACCAGCCGTGCTCGACGGGCCAGGCGTGCTTGCCGTTGAAGTACAGCCGGTCGATGGCCCCGGCGACCTCGCAGAAATAGGCGCCCTTGTCGTTGATGGTCGCCGACCAGAGCTTCTGGACCCAGCAGTTGTCGCGGTTCTGCTCCCACTGCAGCTCGGAGATCCCGGTCGCGGCGATGTAGTCGGCCCGCGTGATCAACAGCGCCTGGTGCTGGCCCGCGGACTCGTGGGTGTTGGTGTTGAAGTGGCTATAGACCGACATGATGGTCTCGTAGTTGCGGTAGAACCCCGCCCCGAGACTGGTCCACAGGCCGCGGCCGTTCGAACGGTCGAACAGCCGCTGATTGGCGAAGTCGTTGAAGTCCTTGATCGGGAACTTGCCGTTGTTGGTGTTGTCCCCGCCCCATAGCTCGGCGAAGCGCAGCGAGATCTGCTCGAAATTGGCGTGCAGGGTCGGCTCGCCTGCGATGATCCCGATCAGCTTGTTGGGGCCGTTCCAGCCCTCCATGCTCTGCACGGCGCGCTCGAAGGTCTCCAGCTCCATGTCCGCCCGCTGGGTCTGGTGCGGGATCAGCCGGGTGCAGTTGGAACACTTCAGGTGGCACTTGGTGCTGATGTCGATCTGGACGATGTCCATGTCGGCAGGCGATCGCATGGTGTCTTCTCCAGGTCGCTTCTCGCCGGGGTCCGGGCAGCGACGGAAGGCGTCCTCAAGACGCCGATCAACGCTCTTTGACTCTCCTTTGAGTCGCCGGGAAAGCTAAACTCTTTGCCCGGTCGTGCGGCAAAGAGTTGCATCTCTCGGTGGCCTTGCGGACCCGGACCTTCGCAAGCAGAGTGATCATCAATCACTCCGACCCTCGGGAGGGCCCCATGCCCCAGATCATCGCCAACGGCATCCCCCTGGAATACGCGGTCTACGGACCCGAAAAGGGTGAGGCGATGCTGCTGATCATGGGCTTCGGGGCCCAGATGACCCGCTGGTCGCCGCAGTTCATCCGGGAGCTCACCAATCGGGGCTACCGGGTCATCGTCCACGACAACCGTGACGTCGGCCTGTCGCACCGGTTCGAGGAACACGGCGAGCCGGACATGACCGCCATCTACACCGCCCTGATGAGCGGCCAGAAGCCGGACGTCCCCTATCACCTCGACGACATGGCCCGCGACAGCGTCGGCCTGCTTGAGGTCCTGGGGGTTGAGCGCGCCCACATCGTCGGGGCGTCCATGGGCGGCATGATCGCCCAGCTGGTGGCGGCCAACCATCCGGAGAGGACCCTGTCCCTGGTCTCGATCATGTCCACCACCGGCAATCCCGCCCTGCCGCCCGCCAAGCCCGAGGCCATGGCGGCGCTGACCAAGCCGGGGATCGATCCGGCTGTGGATATGGACAAGCATGTGTGGAGCGGTTTGGAGAGTTCGAAGGTGATCGGCAGCCCCGACTACCCGACGCCCGACGAAATTCAGATCGAGCGGCTCCGCGCCGACGCGCGGCGCGCCTATTATCCGGTCGGCCGCGCGCGCCAGATGGCCGCCGTCGTCGCCTGTGGTGACCGCCGTCCGCTGCTGGCCAAGATCACCGCGCCCACCGTCGTGATCCACGGCGAGGCCGATCCCCTGGTTCCGGTTGAGGGCGGCCGGGATACCGCGGCCTCCATTGCCGGGGCGGAGCTGCACACCATCCCCGGCATGGGCCACGACCTGCCGCACCAGCTGATCCCACGCATCGCCGATCTCATCGAGAGGGCCACGTCGCGGGCGCGGGAGAACGCCTAGGCGGCTCTCGGCTTGGCCGCCGGCAGGCGGTCCAGAAGAGCGAAGGCCGGCCAGAACAGCACCAGCAGCACCAGGGCCACGGTATTGGCCGCATGGAGCAGCAGCATGGGCGCCCAGTGATCGAAGAACCGGTCCGGGGTCTCTGCCTCAAGGGCTTCAAGGGTCATGATCGTCTCCTTCAGACGGACCGGCGTAGAGAACGCAGGTCCACCTGAGGCCCGCGCAAGAGCGGGGCCAGCCGCGCCCGCCGCACACACCCCGGGGGATGAAACTTCGGGACGCGGACATATCCTATCGGGCGAGCGCCGGTCGCGGGACGCCGACCGGCGTCCTGGCCCCGCCTCGATTTGGCACAGGCTTATCTTCGCTGAACCAGATGCTCCTTCGCGCGCTATAGTTGGCAGCGAGGGAGTCGAGATGCGCGATCTGCGGCATGTGTTTTTCGGAATGGCCATCGCCACCCTTGCGGGCCTGGCCATGGGCGGCGCATCGAAACCCGACATTCGCGAAATGACCGACCTGGACGGCCCCCAACTGGTCGCGGGCCAGGGTGGTGAGCGGCTCGGCCCCGGTTTCAGCCAGACCGCCAGCTGGACGGGCTATGGCGGCCAGGTCCCCGATTACGTG
>NZ_JAGMXV010000450.1 GCF_018006725.1 Rhizorhabdus sp. | reverse complement strand
AGATGCTCGCCCCAGGCCGGCGAGGTGGCGAACTTCATGACGCCGGACAGATCGTGACCACGCTTCATGCCTGTTCCCTCTGCTGCTGACTGAATTGCTGGCGGTGCGCGGCGACGATGCGCGAGACCGTGGGTTCGCTGACGCCGTACAACCGTGCCATCTCGGCACCGGACTTGCGACCGGAGGTGACGGATTCGGCGATTTCGCGACGCTGCTTGTCGCCGAGCTTGCGCCGTCGTCCGCCGATCCGCCCTTCGGCACGTGCCTGGGCAAGGCCGGCGCTGGTGCGTTCGCGGATCATGGCCCGCTCGAACTCGGCGAAGCTTCCCACCATTTGCATCATCATCCGCCCTGCCGCGGTGGTGGTGTCGATCGCTTCGGTCAACGAACGAAAGCCCGCTCCCGCGAGCTCGATCCGCTCCATGATGTGCAGCATGTCCTTCAGGCTGCGCGACAGCCGGTCGAGCTTCCAGACGACGACGACATCTCCCTCGCGCAACTGCCCGATCATCTCCAGGAGCTTGGGTCGGTCCCATCGCCCGCCGCTAGCGGTCTCCTCGAATACACGTTTGCAGCCGAGCGCGTCGAGCGCGCGCCGCTGCGTGGCGTTCGACTGGTCGTCGCCCTTCGACACGCGGGCATAGCCGATCAGATAGGATTCGCGCGTCATCCAGCTTCTTTCACAAACGGCCGTATCCGGAGGTGGAAACAGGATGCACCAATTTCCGCAGCCTTGGGCCTTTCACAATCCTCTTTCATTAAGCGGGCAAAAGGCAAGAGGTTTTTGAAGGATGAAACATGCCCGCACGTATTCCGATGACCCAGCGGCAGCGCGCCGCATTGCTTGCTTTGCCCGACAGCGAGGCGGCGGTGGTGCGACACTATGGCCTCGATGCCGAGGACCTTGCTGCAATCGGCACCGCGCGCACTCCGGCAACCCGGTTGAGCTACGCCCTGCAACTCTGTTGCCTCCGCTTTCCGGGGCGGCATCTGCGCGCAGGCGAGCTGTTGCCTGCGATCATGCTCGACCATATCGCCGAGCAGGTCGGGGTGGATGCAGGCGCCATCGCCGACTTCGCGCGGCGAGCGCCGACCCGCTACGATCAGCTTGCCGCCATCAAGGCGCGCTTCGGCTTCACCGATCTGAGCCGGCCAGCGCGCGGTATCATGATGACCTGGCTGGAAATCGAAGCCATGCCCATCGTGGACGGGCGTATTCTGCTCGATCGACTGCTCGACGAGCTGCGCACGCGGCGCATCGTTATCCCCGGCATCAGCGTAGTCGAGCGGATGGCGGCCGAGGCGATGCTGCGGGTGGAAACCGATCTGGTCGCTGCAATCCATGATAAACTCGATGCGGATATGCGTCAGCGCCTCGATACGCTGGTCGATGAGAAGGTGCATGATCGACAGAGCCGCTTGTCGTGGCTGCGCGAACCACAGCCCCGCGTCGCGTCAGCCTCGCTCGCCGAAATCCTTGAGAAGGTCGCTCTGATCCGCAGGACCGGAATTTCCTGTGTTCCGGTCGATCCCCTGCACGAGCCACGCATGACGCAGTTCGCCCGCGAAGGCGTGCGCTATACCGCCCAGGCCTTCCAACAGATGCGCGCCTCCCGCAGGCGGGTCATCCTGCTTGCTACGCTGCGCGAGATGGAAGCCACGCTTACCGACGCGGCGATCGCCATGTTCGGCGCCTTGATGGGACGCGCTCACCTTCGTGCCCGCAAACGCCTGGAACAGGGAATCGCGATTTCGGGACGCGAAGGCCGTGACCGACTGATGCGCATCGCCACCGTGCTGGAAACAGTTAGCCGGGTAGCACGCACCGGTGAAGATATCGGCGCGGCCCTCAGGGATATCGTGCCTCTCGACATGCTCGATGCCGATGCCGCGATCATCCGTCGTACCGCGGCACCTCACAGGGACGATGTGTTGAGCGAGATCGCAGCCGAATACCGGACCTTCAAACGAATAGGACCTCTATTCCTGCAAACGCTCGATTTCCACGGCCGGGCCGGCACCGCGGCGTTGCGCAATGCGATGACGGTCCTGTCGGATCTTGATGGCGACTGGCGCAAGCCGCTCCCTGCCGACGTTCCGCTCGGTCATGTCGAGCGGCGCTGGCACCGCCATGTCGTGGTCGCCGGCAAGATCGACCGGACGCATTGGGAGATGGCCACCTACGGGGCGCTCGCCAATGCACTGGCATCGGGTGATATCTGGGTGCCGAGGTCACGGCTGCACAGGTCGCTGGAGGTGCTGCTCGCGCCATCAAGTGGCGCAGCGCTGCAACCGGTGTTCTCGCTCGGTGATCCACACGCATGGCTCGATCAGCGCGCCGCGCAACTCGACAAAGCCTTGTGCGACGTCGCCCAGAATCTGGCCGGACGTGATGCTGCCCTGTTCGCTGGCGAGCGATTGCGCTTCCCCAAGGAACTGAAGGACGATGATGCCGGGCACGACGAAGGACGGCATCTGACGCTTGCCTGCTACGGTATGCTGCCTGCCACGCGTATCACCGACGTGCTGTCGCAGGTCGAACGATGGACCGGCTTCACCCAGCACTTCGGGCACGTCTCGACCGGGTTGCCGCCTGGCGATGAGCAGGCCTTCCTCGCCACTCTGATTGCCGAAGCGACCAATCTTGGGCTGTCGCGCATGGCCGAGGTATGCGGCGCAGGGTCACGC
>NZ_JAGMXV010000017.1 GCF_018006725.1 Rhizorhabdus sp. | reverse complement strand
CCGGGCGATAGCCCTCGATCTCCAGGCGATGGGCCAGTGTGCCGCCGATGATCGCGTCGTCCTCGACGATTCCGATCGGAAGGTTGCTAGGCTGCATGATCGACCGGTCTCCGTGGCTGGAGCGGGATCGCGACGATGACCTGCGATCCATGCTCGTGGCGTCCGAGGGTGATGCTGCCGTCCAGCCGCGCGACGAGGCGGGCGGTGGTCCACAGGCCGAGGCCGCTGGTCCCCTTGGGCGGGGTCTCGGCGGGCTGGCCGGTGAGAATGTCGGCCATCGGGGCCGGCAGGCCCGGCCCTTCGTCGGCAATGACGAACACCAGGGCATCCTGGTCGTCCAGCCGCGCGGTCAGCCTGACCAGGCCGCCGGTCGGCGATGCGGCGCAGGCATTGAGCAGAAGGTTGAGCAGGATCTGGCGGATGGTGCCGCCTTCGGCCTCGACGCTGTCCGGCAGGCTGCTCTGCCAGGCGATGCGCAGCCGCCGGGCCTCGGCTTCGTGCTGAATCAGGAAGGGCAGATCCTCCAGGTCGCCGCCGGTCAGCCGGGAGGGATCGCCGCCGCCCTTGTAGCTGACGAGCGTGGCGCGCACGACGTTGCGGATGCCCGCCAGCCCGCGATGCAGGAAATCGAGCGACCGCCGACGGATCTCCGGGTCATGGCCATGGGCCTGCAGCGTGTCGATCGCGTTCAGCATGCCGCCCAACGGGTTGTTCACCTCGTGGGCCATACCGGAGGCGAGCTTGCCCAGCAGCGCCAGCTTCTCCTCATCGGCCAGCCGCGCCGCCAGGTTCTTGCGTTCCTCCAGCGCCCGGACCAGGTCGTTGAACTGGAGGAAGGCGTCGCTGAACTCGGCCCCGACCCGCCTGAATTCCGGTTCGGCGATGGCGACCACCTCGCCGTCCCTGGCCCGGCGCAGATGGCGCGCCAGGATGCCAAGGGGATGAACCATGCGGCCGACCAGCAGGTAGCCGACCGCGCCGAAGGCGACCGTCAGCGCGGCGTTGACCAGTAGCAGCGTCAGGGCGACCTCGCGCCGCACCGCCAGCAGGTCGGTGATGTCGATCTCGGCGAACAACCGGCCGATCAGGATGCCGCCTTCGCGTAGGTCGCGCGCGGCCCAGGCCCGGCCGGCACGCTCGTCGATGGTCAGGCTGCCCGGCACGAACCGGTTCTCCAGGGCGGACGGCATCGCCGTCTGGGTGGGGAAGCGATCGGGGTCGGACGAGGCAAGGATCTGGCCGTCGGGCGTGGTGACGACGGTGTAGAGGGCGCGCAGGCCGGAATACTGGCCCCGCGCCCGATCCAGCCCGTCGAACACTTCCCAGACGTCGCGCCGGATCACCGCCGGCATCGTCGCCGTCGACAGGCCGTCGAGGAAGGCGCCGGCCAGGCTCTGCAGATGGTTTTCCTGCTCGGTCGACAGGCGGGACAGCACCGCCTGCGACAGCCCCATGGCCGCGGCGACCACGATCAGCACGACGCTGAGCGGGACTTTGACCGCCAGGGGCCAGGCCGCGATGCCGCCCCTGAGCCGCCCGGGCATCACAGGCTCTCCCGCACCTGGGCATATTTGGCGGCGATGCCGTCAAACAGCGCCGGCTCGGCCGCGCTGAAGCCGTCCAGGCGCAGTTCCGCCAGCACCGTGCGGCCGAGCGGGTCACCGGCCATGCCCTGCAGCGCCGCGGCGAGCGCCGAGACACCCGGCTGGCCAGCGGCCGAGCGCAGGCAGGCGACGGGCGGGAAGCCCAGCCATTCCGAGCGGCGCAGCACCCGGGTGGCACCGACGAGGCCCGGCTCGGTCTCCTTCATCACCTCCCAGACATAGCCGTCGACCGACCCGCTCTGGGCCAGGCCCGCGGCCACGGCGCGGATTACGTTGCGATGGCCGTAGGTGAAGAACACCCGGCTGAAGAAACTGTCGGGCGTCGCGCCGAGATCGGCCAGCAGGCAGCGGGTGACGAGAAACCCGGAGTTGCTTTCCGGGTCCGAGAACGCATGGATGCCGCCGCGCAGGTCGGCAAAGTCACGGGCGGGCGCGCCCTCCCGCACGATGACGTAGGACTGGTAGAGCGGCCGGCCGCGGAACAGCGGCACCCCGACCAGGGCCAGGCGGTCGGCGTGCTGGACGAAGGGAAAACCGCAAATCCAGGCGGCGTCGAGCTGGCCGGTCAGCAGCAGCGCGGTGATCTCCTGGTAGGTGCGCCGCTTGACCAGCGCGACCGGCCCGCCGGTGGCCCGCTCGAGATAGGCCTCGAGGTTCGCCAGGAGCTGGATGTCGGAATCGAGGAAGACCGGGGTCAGGCCGAAGCTCAGCCCGCCGGCGGCGGCCGCCGGCCTCTGCCGGGCGATGGATAGCGCGCAGGCCACCACCCCGGCGGCCATCATGGCGCGACGGGTCAAGCCTGGCCCTGGTCGGGCTGCGGGTTTCTGCATCGCCCGCTCCGTTTCCTACCCCGGTCATGCCCGCTGTCACGGAACTGTCTTTTGACAGCCCTCGGACACGCGGCTATGCATGATCCATCATTTCTGTGATTATTGAAATATGGAAACGAAACAGGTCATCGCAGCGCTTGCCGCTCTCGCCCAGGAAAACCGCCTCGCGGTCTATCGCCTTCTGGTCGAACGCGGCCCCGCCGGGGAATCGGCTGGCACGATCGCCGCGGCGCTCGAGCTGCCGGCGTCGTCGCTGTCCTTCCACCTGGCGCAACTGCGCCATGCCGGGCTGGTGACGCAGCGCCGCCAGAGCCGGCAACTGATCTACGCCGCGGATATTACAGCCATGAACGCGCTGGTCGGATATCTGACGGCCAATTGCTGCGGCAATCCCACCACGGCCGCGCCGGTCTGTTGTCCCGTGCCGGCGGTCGCCGAACCCGTCGCCACCAAACGCGCCCGAGGCCGATCGTGAGCAACCACTACAACGTCCTCTTCCTCTGCACCGGCAACTCCGCCCGGTCGATCCTGGCCGAGAGCCTGCTGAACAGCATGGGCGGCGACCGGTTCACCGGCTACAGCGCGGGCAGCTACCCCAAGGGGCAGGTCCATCCGCTCGCGCTCGAACTGTTGGATGGCCTGCACCTGCCGACGGCCGGCCTGCGCAGCAAGAGCTGGGACGAATTCGCCAAGGCGGGGGCGCCGCCGATCGACTTTATCTTCACCGTCTGCGACTCCGCCGCCGGCGAGGTCTGCCCGGTCTGGCCAGGCAAGCCGGTCACGGCGCATTGGGGCATTCCGGATCCGGCCGCGGTCGAAGGCCCCGACGAGGTGCGCCGGAAGGCCTTCAAGGATGCCTTCTCGGCCATGCAGGCCCGCCTGCGGCTGTTCGTCAATCTGCGCCTCGAAGCGCTCGACGGCATGTCGCTGCAGCACGAGCTCGACGCCATCGGCAAGACCACGGCACCGACATGAGCGGCGCGGCCGACACGATCGGCACCCCGGCGCGCCCTGGCCTCGGCGTTTTCGAACGCTATCTGACGATCTGGGTTGGCCTGTGCATCGTCGCCGGCATCGCGCTGGGCCATTGGTTTCCGGCCGCGTTCCAGGCGGTCGGCCGGCTTGAGGTGGCCCAGGTCAACCTGCCGGTGGCGGTGCTGATCTGGCTGATGATCGTGCCGATGCTGCTGAAGATCGATTTCACGGCGCTGGGGCATGTCGCCGGCCAGTGGCGCGGCATCGGGGTGACGCTGTTCATCAACTGGGCGGTCAAGCCGTTCTCGATGGCGTTGCTCGGCTGGCTGTTCATCGGCTGGCTGTTCCGGCCGCTGCTGCCCGAGGCGCAGATCGACAGCTACATCGCCGGGCTGATCCTGCTGGCCGCGGCGCCCTGCACCGCGATGGTCTTCGTCTGGTCGAACCTGTGCGACGGCGAGCCGCATTTCACCCTGAGCCAGGTGGCCGTCAACGACGCCATCATGGTGGTGGCCTTCGCCCCGATCGTCGGCCTGCTGCTCGGCCTGTCGGCGATCACCGTGCCCTGGTCGACGCTGCTCCTGTCGGTCGCGCTCTACATCGTCATCCCCGTCGCGGTCGCGCAAGCCTGGCGCCGCGGGCTGATCGCCGCCGGCGGCCATGCCGCCCTCGACCGGCTGCTTGCCCGCCTCGGGCCGCTGTCGCTCGGCGCGCTGCTGCTGACCCTGGTCCTGCTGTTCGGTTTCCAGGGCGAGCAGATCATCGCCCAGCCCGGCGTGATCCTGCTGCTGGCCGTGCCGATCCTGATCCAGGTCTATTTCAACTCGGGCCTCGCCTATCTGCTGAACCGCTATTTCGGCGTGCCCCACTGCGTCGCCGGGCCCTCGGCCCTGATCGGCGCCTCCAACTTCTTCGAGCTGGCGGTCGCCGCGGCGATCAGCCTGTTCGGGTTCAATTCCGGTGCCGCGCTCGCCACCGTCGTCGGCGTGCTGATCGAGGTGCCGGTCATGCTGTCGGTCGTGCGCATCGTCAACGCCAGCAGAGCTTGGTACGAGCGCACGCCCCGCTAGGGGCCGACACCTCGCCACCCACGCAACACGATAATGAGGGGAACATGCGTCTGCTAGCCGCCACCCTGCTTGCTGTCTCGCTTCTGGTCGGCACCTCGGCCTGCGCGACCGATACGAAATCGTCGGCCTACGACAAGCCGGGCTTCACCACCAAGGTCGTCGACGGCCGGCTCTGGGTCTTCCGCAGCGACTCCAAGGAGCTTCAAAACTTCGAGAAGGGCGTCGAGCCCAGCCAGCTCGTGACCCGGATCGCGGCCGGCCCGGGCGGCATGACTCTCAAGTCCCCGGACGCCAAGATCCTGGACGAGTACCTCGCGAAGTAACCTGCGCCCGGGCCGGAGGCAGCCGGCATCGGCAATCCGCGATGCCCGTTGCCCCCGCAGCCCGGCCTGGCGGAGAATTCGCCTGAAGACAGTCAGGCGAGGACGAGACGTTGAAGATTCGCGTGGCCGAAACGGCCGATGCCGCGGCGATCCAGACCATCTATGCGCCGATCGTGCGCGAGACGGCGATTTCCTTCGAGGATGAACCGCCGATCGTCGCGGAGATGGCGCGCCGGATCCAGGACACCCTGGCCGTCTACCCCTACTTGGTCGCCGAGGATGGCGACCACCTGCTTGGCTATGTCTACGCCAGCCCCCATCGGGCGCGTGCCGCCTATCGCTGGTCGGTCGACGTGACGGCCTATGTCACCGAGGGCGCTCGCCGCGGCGGCGTCGGCCGGGCGCTCTACGGCGCCCTGCTCGAGATCCTGACCCGGCAGGGTTTCCATTCGGCCTATGCCGGCATCGCCCTGCCCAACGATGCCAGCGTCGCGCTGCACGAGGCAGTCGGGTTCGAGGCGCCCGGGCGTCTACCGTGAGGTCGGCTTCAAGCACGGCCGCTGGCACGACGTCGGCTGGTGGCGCCGGGCGCTAGCCCAGGCGACGCCACCGAGCGAGCCGGTGAGGTTTTCTGAGCTCGGCCGATGATTTCGGGGTTCAGCAGGGAGACCGGGGTAGCCCGGCGTTGCGCCTGATCTGGCGGGCGGCAATCGTATAGGCAGCGACGGCATTCATCAGCTACGGGCGCGTCCGAGGTTCAGGACATGCAGCAGGCCCGGGCGATAGTCGGCGGCTGGCACGACTGTCGCGCGCAAGCTGGGGTGCTTTTCAAAAAGTGCTAGCCGCTCCGTTTCGCTTTCGCCGTGAAGTCCCGCGAACAGCAGCTGGCATGCGGCTTCGGTGGCACTCTCACTGGCGGCAAGCGATGTTCTTCCGGCGTAGCGATTGACCAGCGTGTCCGCATCGTCGATCAGGGTTAGGGTTTCGAGGCTCAAGTGCATGAAGTCCTCGACATACGGGGCTCGCTGTTCTGGCTTGGGTCGCGGATCGAATTGCCAATGTGCCAGACGCTCGTTTCGGAACTTTGTGATTGCCTTGCAGGACTCAGACGCCCCCAGTGCGACGATGCGTTTTCGTAGCAGCGCTGCATCTACCTTGGTCTGTTCAGCCTCGGTCGCACCCCCCATGAATTCGGTGAATATATGCAGTTCGCGCTGGACCTCGGTATTGCCCATTGTCCGATGCAGCTCTGGCAGCGATGCGGTTCCTCTTGTAGTGTCCCAAAGCCTGGCGAGCAGCTGGTTTGATCCGATAATTTCGAGATAAATGAGGCGACGCAGGGTGTCGGCGGCAAGCGTCTTGTCCAGCGCTGGCGACGAGAACTTATCGCTTATCGCAACAAGCATGCCTCGCGCTTGTGCGAGCCAGCTTGCGCTGAGACGGATAGTAGCCAACAGATTGACCAGCCGACCCATTCCCCTCAACGGATTGCTACTTGATCCGGGTCGCGACGGCGTTTCAGCTTCGAACTCTTGTCGCGGGTCGTCGGCTTCATGGTCGCTTTGGGCACCTGCTTCGTCCCGGACTGTGGCCCCTGCGGTCGCCAGAAGCCGCGCCAGCAAGGCACCCATTTCCTGATCAATCAGGGCCAGATCCGTTGCCGGCGCCAGCAACCGCGGTGCCGGAGGTGCCGCGCGGTTCAACTCGCGCAGCCGCGCCACCTCGTCATAGGTGGGAGCACGATGAGCCTTCTCGGTATTGCAGGGCGAGCAGGCGAAAACCTTGTTGGACCAATCCTTCCGGCCGCCTCGCGCAATCGGAAAGACGTGCTCCTTCGTATAGAAGCGCCCGTCACCCTTGGGGTGACCTTTGCCGGCTGCCTGCCGAAGCAACGGTTTCTGGCAATAGAAACATTGGCCACCTTGCGCGTCGAAGCGCGCCGCCACCGCCTTGTCATCCAGTGCATTGCTGCGACTGCTGCCGTTTTTCTTCATGCCCCCTCTGGCCGCACATTCGGTGTCATAGAATCAGTTTTTACCGGCCGTTCGGGCTGACCACGTCGATACGAGAAACATTGAAATCGACCCCGCTAAATTGACCGCAAGTTCAGCATGTCGTGCCAAGGGCCTCACTGGCTTCTTTCCCTGGCCGTGGGAATCTCCAAGTTGGTTTCGAACGGCCGCCAGACCCCCGACCACAGCCTGGCAGCCGCCGAGGATCGTCTTGAAAACGGCTTCCGAATGCTGGTTCGGAGCCAGTCTCAGCGATTCCGCGGCCTTGGCATAGAGTTTCGGTAGGTCATCCCTCGACCCGTACGTCCCACCCCCCTCTTCGATGATGTGCTTGCAGACGGATTCCAGTAGCGATTTTGCCGCGGTGATCGCGCCGTCCGGATCGTTCCGCCGGCGCGCCAGCGCTTTTTCCCAAGCAGCGTGGACGCCACCCTCATCGAAGGACTTCAGCGCTTTTGAAATATCAGGGTCGGCCGGAGGTGTTCCGGTCGGCATCGACTGAACACCGTATGATGGATATCCGGACACCTGTCGTGTCACTACCAAGTGAAACCCATCGCGCTCCAGGATCGGGTTCAGGGCTTGGATAATGGCATCTTGCTCATTCTGGTTTCGGCGTTTCGGGTCAACCACGTCAGCCAAAAAGGCAAAAATCGTAGCTTGGGAGCAGTTCCGAAATCCTACGGCATCCAGGGTATCGCGATTGCTCCAGTCATCATGGTCAACAGCGTGCCGCCAGATTTTTTCCGCAAGCGATTCACCGAAATCGATAGGCCTTTCTATGCCCGGCCAGTGGGAACGCATCATCTCCACCAGCTCGAGGTCGCCTGATAGCGAGAAAGGTTCCAGGGCTTTCATCAGGTGCAGTCGCGTCAAGTCGGTCACAAGGCCGCCCTCGTTCCTGAGTTGTGCGACGGCAGCCTGCAGCTTGTCGGACCGGTGATCCGCCAGGACCCGCTCGGCGATCACGAGCACCTGCTCGTCGGAAAGATTTTTCAGGCGCGACAGGACATAGGTTTTCTTGCTTGCAAATGCCTCCTGGTCGTTCCCGGGCGCCAAGCCGTACCTCTCGCACGCTGCGGGCAACTCGTAAGACTTGGTCGGATAAAGTGCTTCTGCGACCAGATGCCTAATCTGGGATTTCATCCTTCGCCCCCCTTTTGCCGGCCGCGCGGCTTTTTATTATGCGGCACCCGTCTCGTTCGGCGGCAATCTAAAGGCCGGCGGCTTTTGTCATATTTACTCTGAACCGGCCGCGGCGGCGCTGATAGCGCCGCGTCATCTCCGCCGACGCATGCCCCATCTGTTTCTGGGCATAACGTTCGTCAATATCTGATGACGCAAAGCCAGCGCGAAGCGAATGACCGGCAAACATGGCTGATCGCTCGCCCTCCGACGCGTCGCCACGGATGCCGGCGGCGAGCGCCGTGCGCTTTACCAGGCGAGCGACGTGACGCCCGCTCAGGCGGTCGGGCAAGGCACGCATGCCGTCCTGCGAGATGCGCCGGAACACCGGCCCATGGGCAATCCGGCCAAGATGCAGCCAGGTCTCCAGCGCGCGAACAGGGCAGCTCAACTCGCTCGAGCCGCGGCCGATCTCGACCTCGCGCCAGCGCTCCCCCTTGCCCTTGATGGTGAGGAGCATCCCCTCCTCCAGGAGGGCCAACCAGCCGACGCCTTCTTCAGTCTCGCCGCGGCCGACATCCAGTCCGACGATCTCGCTGCGGCGAAGACCGCCGGCGTATCCCAGCAGCAAGATGCTGCGATCGCGCAGACCACGCAGATCGCGGCCGTCAATCTCAGCCATACGGATGACGTCTTCCGCCAGCACCGGCTCCTTGCCGACGGACGGGCGCGCGTAGGTGCGGCGGATGCCGGCAAGGACCTGGGCGATATGCGGGTCTCGCCGATCGATCACGAGGCCGCGCTGGGTGTAGTGCCAGCTCAGCCCGGCTAGGCGGCGCTCCAGGGTGCCTACGGATATCTGTTCGCCGGCGCGACCCGTGGCGCAAGCCGTGAGGTAGAGGCCGATCGTCGGCGGCGACGGCGGCAGGGCCGACAGCCCCTTGGAAGCACACCAGGCGGAGAAATGGCGCCAGTCAGCCCCGTACGCGCGCCGGGTGTTGGCCGATTGTGCTCGACGGGCGAACTCGCGGGCCTTCTCGGCGAGGGTCTCCAGATGGGAGAGCTCTGTCGGTGTCGCCGCCAGGGCGGGGAGGGTCTCGTCGGTCACCGAGAGGGTTCCGGGGCTGTTTTCGGCCTTTTCAGCCTATCCGAATAGGCTGCGGAAATCATGTCCGATAATTGAAACTTATCGGACATGTTCAGCTAGGAAATCGCAGGGCGGTTTGTCGTATATTTTTCACCTCAAAGCGCCCTCGACTTGCTACGATTCGAGCCGCCTTCCTTCTTGAAGTCGTTGCTGATGGATTTGCCGCATCCCCCGCCCTGGCTCCGTAGCTCCGGCGCCGGCGATCACGAACTCGATGCCGCATGCGTCGCCGGAGCAGCCCTGGCGCTGCTTCATGGCGCGGCAGGCGCCGATCTGCCGGGGCGCGGCGTCTGGCTCGATCGCCAGGCGCTGCGCGCTGCCGTCTGCTGTTGCGCGGCCGCCGGCCGGCGCGAGGGCGAGCCGGATATCCGTGATGCCGTGCATATGACGCCGACGGGCGAAAACCCGGGCCCGGCCGGCCGGCTCTACGGTTTCTGGCGCGAGGCGGCGCGGCGATCGCCCGAGCTCGATGACGACAAAGTCTCTGCAGGGCGGCGATTGCTCGGCCTCAGCCCATCCACCGCGGAGGATCTGGTCTCTATCGCGCGAGAGCTGGCGACCGGTGACCGGGTCGGGATGGTTGCGGCGGTCGAACTGACCGCTCGATTCGCCGCGCTGCCGGCTGAGGCCGAGCCTTTTGCTCTTTGGCTCGCCGATATCGTGCTGGCCCGTCGGTCGGGTTGGCCTGTCACCGTGCCGCTGTTCGCCTGCGCGCTCCAGCGACCGCGGGGCGGTGTTGGCCGCCTGGTTCGTCAGGAACGCGACACGTGGCGCCGCGAGGTGCTTGCCGGCGTCGCGGCGGCGGCCCTGGAGGGCCTTGCCCAGGCCCAGGACCTCGCGGCCCGGGCCAGCCGGCTTACGGCCGCCGTTCCCCGTCTGCGGGCCAAGGGGGCCGAACCGTTGCTCGCCGCCGTGCTGGAGCGGGATGCCGTCGCTCCGGCAGCCCCCATGCTGACGATGACGGCCCGCAGCCGGCGCCGGCTGTTCGACCGTCTTGTCGGCCTGGGTCTCGTTCGCGAGCTGACCGGGCGTCCGACCTTCCGCCTCTATGGGTTATGACTGCCATGAAAAAACCGGCCGTAGGTCGCCCGGCCCTCGATCGAGATCTCGCGCACCTTCCTGCCGAGCTGCGCTGGCGCGAATGGATGGGACGGGTCGAAGTCGTTATTTTCGCCGCCGGCGAACCGGTCCCCCGGCAGATCCTGACAGGGCTCGTGGGCGACGGCTGCAATCTCGACCTGCTGATCGACGACATCCGGGCTGAGCTGCAGCCTCGGCCGTTCGATATCGTGCCCGTCGCCGGCGGAGCCTGGCAGTACCGGACCCGGCCCGCCTTCGCCGATGTGATCGCGGCCGCGGCGATAGTGCGGCAAGCGGCCGAGCTTCCCGAGCTTGACGGGTTGGCGCTCATCACCGTGGCCTATCATCAGCCGGTTACCCGGGCGGAAGTGGGCCGGATCCTCGGTAAGGACATTCCCCGGGAAGTCTTCGCCCGGCTGCGCGCCCTCGATCTGATTGGCCCAGGCCCCCGCAGTCCATCGCCTGGTGCCCCCTATACCTTCGTCACGACCGACCGATTCCTGACGGTCTACGGCCTCGAAACCCTGCATGATCTTCCTGACATCGAGCGTCTACGCGATGCCGGCCTGCTTTCCAACGAGGACGTGCTTGCCGATCTCCTACCGCCGGACGACGACCCCGATCATGCCGGCGTCGACGACGAGGACGACGACAACTGATCAGGTTTCCAAATCTTTCTGACCCATTACGAATTCCCTATAGGCCTTGAGCAGGTCGTAGATGTTGCTAGGGCCGCTGGGCTTGGCCTTACGGCGCACTGGTGCTTTCGGACGTGGCCAGGAATCGTCGCTATCCGATGTTCGTCCATGGCTCTCGAGCAGATGGCGAAGATGCAGCTGCCATGGCAAAGGCGGCGCGCTCATCGGTAGTGTCACGGCAGGG
Organism: Rhizorhabdus sp.; assembly: GCF_018006725.1. GTDB lineage: Bacteria > Pseudomonadota > Alphaproteobacteria > Sphingomonadales > Sphingomonadaceae > Rhizorhabdus. Next base: position 30,449 of record NZ_JAGMXV010000017.1, on the reverse strand, counting down.
CGTCGGCCCGTGCCACGGCGATGGTAAAGTGCGCGGCGAGCGTCCCAGCTCATGGTCGTCAACCGCACCGCTCGTCCGGGAAGTTGCAACAGCTGCTCCCGCAACCTGACAGAGTCCAGCATGCAGCTGCTCCTGCCTTGCCACGAGCTCGTTTCAACGACGGTCGCATTGAAATCGACCAGCGCCTTGATCGAGTGACTGAGCCGGCTCGCCGGCAAGCCAAGCCGATCGACCGGCGCAGACCTCAGATTCCAGCCGCATTGCCGGCAGAGATGGACCGGGTGGATCTCCTCTCCTTCCGGAATACCGACAGGTGCCATGCACAGCGGGCAATTGTCCCGCAGCGCAGTGTGGTGGATGCCGCAATGAAGGAGAGTTGCGAGGCGCCAGCTTCGCCGGAAATACGGACGTTCATCCTCGCGCCAGCAAGCGGGGCAAAACTGGAGCCAGCCTGGCTCCCGTTGATTTCCGTCATGTGGAACGTTGAGCGCCAGCGGCGTAAGCCAGTCTTGCATCATCAAGCTGTACAATGCTTGCGGCGTACGCCCGGTCTGATGGGAGAGGGAGTGGATCAACCAATCGGGGCAAGCATGATCGACTTGCCTGAGAGCTGGAAAATTCCGCACGCCGAGCGCTTTGCCGAGCTGCGGCAGAGATATACCATTCGCGAGGGCAACCGCATGCAGCCAGCTCGACAGCAATTCGTAGGACCGGGGACTAACCTTGATCGGCCAGCCGTAGGGCAAGACACTTTCGTAGCCGGACTCGAGAACCTCAACCACAAAATTTGCCATTATCCCCGCTCGCCATAGGAAGTTTCCCCGTGTCGCTCGTGGTGAACCACGGCGATCAGCTCATCCACCCATAGTGCCGCGGAGAGGGTTCAAGTTCGGCTAGGAAAAGGGCCGCCGCGCCGTACTAAAAAGTCCCCGTAGCTCTTCAGCAAATCGTACATACTGGTGTTGATCTCGATGTGGACGAATTTCTTGGTGAACGGCTGCGTAAGCAGCTGACGCTGTCGGGCCGGTCGCGGCCTTTCGTCTTCGGGATCGACCATCTCGATCATCTTGCCGGCGCGACCAGCGTTATCGAGCAGAAAGCGCCGCCATTCTCGCGCGGGCTCGTCCGCCGATGTCGGTAGGTACTGATTCAGGCTGAACATGATTTCCCGATAAAGAACACTGCGGCCCTGTACGCTCAACCTCGTCAGGTGTCCGGAGCCATAGCCAAAAACGCTGGTCGGCAAGTACAGCAGTTGCTCGCGCAGCCGTGTTCTTTCGATGATCTCGCCATTCAGTTCATACAGGAGAAGATCATCGATCGCGCGGCTGGATCGCTCGGCAAGCCGATCGAGCAGGCTCGGTCGCGCCCGGGATAGATCGTAACCGCACCGGCGGCAAAGGTGGATTTCATGCAGGACGTCGCCTTGGGGAAACCCGATGCCGAAGCGGCAGCGGGGGCATTGATCCTTGAGGGCTTTGTAATGCTGTCGGCAATGCAGCAGCGTCGCCAGCCGCCAGTGCCGCCGGAAGTAGGGGCGGGTGTCCTCCGACCAACATGCCGGGCAGTACTGCAGCCAGGTAATTCCACCGTGTTGCGGCGCGCGAGGCTCTTGCAGCAAAAGGGTTTCAAGCCGTTCGTCGACTAGCAATGCTGCTGCTAGGTGCTCTGGCAACCTCATCTCGCCGACCAGTAGATGCCACATCCAATCCGGACAGTCGTAGTCGAGCGTTCTCAGACGGGGGGCGCCGTTCAATCCCAAGAACCGCCCGAACTGGAGTAGCGAGATGCCATTTGCCAGCGTTACCGCATGCAACCAGCTCGACAGCAACTCGTCGGGTTGCAGCTTGAAGCGAACTGGCCAATCGCTGTCGACAACGTCCTCATATCCCTGTTCCAGGACCTCAATTGCAAAGCGGTCGCGATTTTCCACGTCAGACCAGCAGGTCGCGCACCGCGGCCGTGCGCCGTGCCGTCAGCAGTATGTACGACAACTCATCGAGGAGAGCCGGCGTAATACGCTCTTTGCCCGATCTGATCGCCCGGATTGCCGCCATTCCGAGGATCGATACGGTCTCGCCGATCAAGCCTTCCGAGAGCCTAAAAATTCGGGACGCCAACGGTTCATCCGAGATGTCGGAAGGCTCGGCCAGGGGGAGCGCCGACTCAAGGCTATTGAGCAGCTGGAGGTACTCTTCGTTGAACATCCAGCGGGGAACCGAACAAAGCGGGATGCGGCTCGCCATCTCCGAGGTGCTGTTGACGTAGTCGTAGATCTGGACCTCTCCGACCAGCACTGACGAGATATCATATTCCCGGCCCAGCCGGCGGAGATACGCGAAGATGCTCTCCACGTCCTGTCGTCGACCGCGCAATGCGTTGTGGAATTCGTCGAAGATCAGGATCCTCGGCTCAAGATGGGTCAGGAGCCGGTGAACCTGTTCGGCACGCCTTGCGACGCTCGCCGGCGCCTGGATGCCGATTGGCGCTGAGGGGGCCCGAAATGCGGTGATGATGCTGCCGTAGAAATGAGCGAGGCCGGCGCCCTCGCGGGTTTGCACGATCCACACTTTCTGTGGCGCGCGCGTCGCTTCGTTGCTCCGGATATGCTGAATGGCGAAGCGCTCGATCAGCATGGTCTTACCATTCGCATAGGGACCGACCAGCATCAGTCCCGCCATTCGTAGCGACGGAGGCCGTCTGATCAGCTCTTCGAGTTCAGCATGTGTTTTTATTGCGGCTTGATAGCCCACCCAACGGGGTGAGCGGATGAAGTAGACGCGTTCCTCGATCGATCGATTGAGATACTCGATCGCCTGATCGGAGAGGTGCTCGGTGAAAGACATTTCACCATTCCTCCATGGGAAGCCGCTTCTTGCTGGGCCGCGGTGACGGCAGCGCGGCCGGCGTTTCTGACTCCATGGCTTGGTAGGGCTTCGCCGCGGCAGCAGCATGTTGAGCGCGAACCTTATTGCGAACCTCTATTTTTTTTGCCGCGATGTTACGCGCATGCGCGGAATCGCTGATCGCCCAAATCTGGCGTTGGAACCGGACCTTGTCTTGTTCAGTCGTTCCTGATCGCAACCGGCGATCGCGGCGGTGCAGCGCATATTCCCAGAGAGTGATCTTTTCCACTGAGCCATCGCGGCGACCGACGGGAACGAACTCCTTCGTGTGCGGGTGATGTAGGTAGACTCGGCTGATATCTCTCGGATCATACCGGAAGTCGAGCTTGCCCAGCCGGTCGCGGTCTGGCACGAGGGGCCTGAGGACATCCCCGTAGTAATCTATCGCATTGATACTCACGCCCTGCGGCGTCAGCGAGCGTCGTTCGTTCGGCAAGAAATGCAGCAAGACGCGAGTTGGATCGTCGTTGTGCCGTGACGCATTGCCGATCGCTTCGAGCCAGGTCGCCTGGGGCACCATCAGGGTCTTTGCCGGGCAGCGGTGGTTATGGTGCAGGATCGCCAGCGCTACGCATCGTTCGAGTTCTTCGAACGTCAGGCATGCCTGGGTCGAGGCGGGATAGTCGCCTCGGTCGGCGACCGAATTACCGGTCCGCCCATAGAGCCCGCCGAGTATGCCATTCAGGATGCCTAGCAAACGCTCGATGATTCCACCGGTGTGGACATTCCCCCGGTTTCGCAGCCGGACCTTGATGCCGAAGTCCTCGCAGGCCTGTTTGAATAGCGCCGATCTGAATTCCGCTCCCATATCGACCAGCAGCACTTTGGGGCGGCCAAACATCGGCCAGTCTTTCGCCGCCATCCCCCGGGCCTCGAGCCAATCATCCTTCCGGCAAAGTGCGTGGGCCAGGCACAGCGCGACCGAGAGCCGGCTGGGCCGCTCGAGGGTGAGACAAAAACCGAGGACAGCGTGTGAGTACACGTCGGTAGCCACCGTCAAGTACGCGCGGCCGATATAGCGAGCGCCGCCGTCGACGACCTGAATGAAATTGATATCGCTGGGAGTATGGTCGGCTTGGACCACCGCAAGCGGTCGGGGCGCGGTGATATATCCAGGTCGCGGGATCAGGCGCCGCACCGCTGCTTCACCCCCGCGATGCTTCGCTATTTCCATGCTGCTGAAGACCACGGAGATACGCTTCGTGATCGAGTTATAGGCTGGCGGACGACAGCCTGCCTCTTCCGCGCAAGCGCGAATCTCAGCAACCACCGCTGCCAGCTTGCCACTTGCTGCCAGCTTGCCACTTTCCTGCGTCAACCATCTCTGACGCAGGGTCGCCTCGATGATGCCTTCAACCTTCGGATCCAGCCGCTGCCCTCGGGCAGAGGTCTTTCGAACCAGCGCAGACGCCATCCTGCCCGCCTTGTAGCGGCCGAGCAGCGTATAAACTTGGCGCGTGCTGATGCCCAGAGCTGCCGCGGCTCGCTGGATCAGCGGCGCTCGGGCACCCGTCCCCTCCAGGACTTCTTCCAGAACACGGGCGGTATGCTGCGCCCGAACCCGAGCATCGTCGGCAAGAGCGACGACGCGAACACCAGGCTTGTGCGCCATGGATGCCGCCTTCGGTAGCTCCGATGCGCCATTTTACCATCAAATTTCTTGAAGTCTTTAGCTGAAAAATTGAAGTTTATTAGTGAAAAATCGACCGAATAATCTGTCTAACAGGCTGATTTTCCTATGGTTTCATTGATTGAAGTTTTTAGCTGAAACCGACAACCTGCCGGACGACCCCTATGGGGATGACGATGACGAGCCCGCCTTCGGGCGGCTGGAACTCGATCCGGAAATCGCAACTATTCTGCCTCAAGATATCGAGCCTGTCGAGTTGGGCCGGCTGGTCGACGCGCTGGCGCGGCGCGACCAGATCCTCGAGGACGAGGCGATCGGAGACACCGCGACCTCCGGCGGCCTGGCTTCCTGCTACCTCGCCGACCTCTGCCGGCGCGAAGCGGCCGCGTCCGCGAGCCTCGACGGGCCGGTGGTGAGCCCGGCGTTGCTGGCTCTCGCGCGCTACGATCGCGCCGCCAAGCCGGTGACACGGGCGGTGAGCGCTGCGCTGGGCCTGGAGCAGGCCTGCCTCGCCGCGTCCTCGCCGATCGCCAGCAGGGATGTCGAGTGGGTCGCACGTCTGCTGCGCCTGGCGGTCGCGGCCGATGCCAGCTGGGACCAGCCAACGGTCGTGCGGCTGTCGCCGCCGCAACAGCTCGAAGTCGCCTCTTGGCTGGCCACCCTGCCCTCCCAGCCTCGGCCCGGCGATATCCGCGGCCTGGCCGACTGGCTGCTGCAGATCGAGCGCACCGGCGCCTTCACCGAGCTGAATGCCGAGCGCATCGCGCGGATCGAGCGTAGCCGGGACGACTACGATCCGCCGTCCCGGGCCATAGCCGACGAGCACCTCACATGGACGGAAGACGGCCGGCCGGTGCGGGAGCGACTGGCGCGGCTGCTGCTCCCGCTCGGCGCCGCGCGCATCCTCGGCAGCCGGCATGCGCCGCTGTTCGTGAGCTCGGCGCTGACGACCGGCATGGACCTGGTCGACTGGCGCCAGGCCGCGCGGCTGGAAGCGGACCCAGCGGAAAGGCGCCGGCTCGGCCGCACCGTGGGGCAGAGGGCCCTGCCCGTCTGGACCCGCCAGGTATTCTCGGCACTGGAACGATCGGCTGTCGCCGAGCTCCATCGGCTGCAGTTGATCCGCGGCCTCCGCCGACGCTGGACCGAGCGGCTGCTGGCCCGCCGCCGGAGCGCGGATGCGGCCGCGATCGTCGACCTCATCCTCAAGCGCCAGGTCTTCGCCGGCAACACGCTCGAAAGCGAAGTAGGCATGACCCGCCGCAATGCCAATCTGTGGATCGAGCTGCTCGTGGACGAGGGCATGGCTAGGCCCAACAGCCCGCGCGGGTTTCCGATTTACCGTGTGGAGCGCCTGCTCGGGGACAGACTCGTCCAGGCCACCTGATCGAGCGGGTTTGCCCCCGTGCTCCCAGATTGCCGGCGATCAGTGGCGCGATGTGCGACGTCGCACGAAACCGACCTCGAATCATCGACCTGCCCGTTGCACAAATTCACGTCGCGTAACTGAGATAGAATCCGAATGCCGTTTTGGCATCCTACAGCAATCAAATGGGGGGATTTGTAATGCGCAAGCGCTTTGCGGTATTACCGATGCTTCTTGTTTGCTTCGCGGCGGGCGCGGCCCGCCCAGCCAGTGCGCAGCAGGAAGTCTGCGAAATCCTGGCACGAAATCTCCAGCCGGAGATCCTTCACCAAGGCAGCTTCCTCGAGCGGCTCACGTGGCTCAAGTCGCTTGTTGCACGCGACGAGTTTTCCTTGAGCAACGAGCTTGCAGCGCTGCGAGAGAGCCAGGATCTGTTTGTGAAACAGACATCGATCGGCGCGATGGCAACGATCGTCAAGTGCGCGGAGGTTATAGCCGCAGGCAAGAAAGAAGGCGTGTTCGCGTTCCTCGAATTTGTCAACGACGCCTCGGACTACTTCGTGATCCGGGTCCAACGACGCACCCAAGGCAACGCAACATGGACAATTTCCGACATGGCCTTCAGCAGTCCCAAGGACCCGTTTCTTGAATGCCGGCCAGCGATCAACGTTGCGACCCCGCTGACGACGAGCCTGCAGACCGTGACGATAACCTGCCGGAAGTCGCCTGAGCTGTCGATGGCCGTGACTCTAACGAGCGACGCCGGCGGCTTGGATACCATCAAGGTCCGCTCCCGCGAGGATGAGCTGCGCCGGCTCACCGCCCAAGTCGGGGAGCTGGAAGCCCGCCTCGCGCAAGTGTACCGGGCGGGCGACATCGTCGCTTCGGTAATGACCGCCCGGCAGTTCACCGATCTGCACGGCCCAGGCTGGCAATTGTGCAACGGTGACGCCGCGGGCGGAAGCTTGATGGCGAGCACGGGGACTCCACGGCTTCCTGCCATGGCGGGACGCTATCTTCGAGGCGCAACCGCAAGTGATCTCGGGACTGAGCTTGAACGAAACGTTCAGACTATCCCCGTCCTGATGCACTACAGTGGTACCGACTGGGTCCGAGCAGTCAGTTCGAGCACAGGAGATCGGGAGTTCCTTGCGATCCACAACGGCAGTTTGAAAACGAAGGACATTGACATCGGAGGAGACGAAACCCGACCCAGAAGCTACATCGTGAACTTCTTCTGCCGGACTATGTGACCTGTTTCAGCGAAGACCGCAGCGACGGAGGGGCCCCTCGGGGCCCTTCATGTCGGGCACAGGCTATGTTGTGCGACGTCGCACGTTAAGTTGCGACTTTGTCAGCCATTGCGGCATGCGCGATACGGCACCGCGACTGAAGGAGAGCTCAGCGCCCCGGTAGAGCAGTTGGGGGACAGCCGCGTTTATGAGGACCTGCGTCTCCTTATCCGATTGTGCGACGTCGCCCAACGCCGACGGGGCCGCCCAACGTGTTCCGAATGTGGAGGAGCCTCACTTCGTGGGAAGCGCGGCCTTGCCGGTAACGCTTACGGTCTCGCGCCGTCATGCGTCCAGCGCTCCCGACCTGCGCCCTTCTCCCAGCCCACGCCTTGCATAGACCACCTGGTCTCACGACCGGCTCCGACATCGAAAGTGCGCGGTGATGCAGTTCAGCTGTAATCGATGCCCCGGGGGCGGACGGGCTTACCCATTGGGCCGATATAATCCGTTTCTGGGATGACCGCATATATCTGCGGAGAACGGCATTTCACGTGAAATGATCCGTGCGAGTTCCCGTTCCGCTGCTACACCGCGTCCGGGTCAGTGACCGGCCACGTGAGGTCGCAAATTGATAATTTGTCTTTTGAGTATCGCCAACGTGACCTTGCTCGCTGCCATAGCGAATAAGGGCAAAAGCGCGATAAGGATTATCAGAATCACCCCCGGGATGGTCATAAAATCTTCGTCACCATCCCTGACCGTGATGCTGATGAGGGTGCCCAGCGCATAGGCGAAAAGCACCACGGTAAGAGTCACATCCATCGTCACACCGTCTCGCGCCCGGAGTAGCCGGTCCCGAATTTTTCGCTCGCCATCCCCATTGCCATTGCCATTGCCATTGCCATTGCCATTGCCATTCGGCTTGGCTGCGATCGCAGCAGCGAGTTCCCGCTCCATGTTGTCAAGTGGCTCGAACCGCCGCAGAGAGATAACAGTGCTGAAGATCACCCACCCAACCAGCAGCTGACAAATCGATTGCCAGGCACTCATTTTCCCAAGGTGGTTTGCATCTAGCCGAATCAGCCCAGGGACATAAGTAAAGGCTCCGAAGGGGTTAAACCCTGCACAATAGATGCACCCGAAGAGCACAGTCACTAGAAAGAGGAGAAGCGCAAATCCAGGCCTACGGCATAGCCTTTGCCAACCAGCAATTATTTTTTTTAGGCACCAACGTAAGAACTCCATAGCCTCTTCAAAGGCCCGCAGAATCGAGTTGTCCATTGAACACCTGCCCCATCGCTTCACGTGAGATGACCAACTTCAAAAGATATTATCGTATCTCTGTCTGGCAACCAAAAAATGTGCTGAAAAATACCGTTTGGTGCGGCCACCAAACACTCCCTTAAAGACCCTCCTTGGCGGCATGCGGGGCTGGCCGCTTTATGTCCTTGCCTCACTCTACAACGCTAATCGCGCGATCCTTAGCTGACCCCATGCCCCGACTTCATTGGAGACAAAGCGGCATCATTTCACGTGAAATGAAGAGGATCGGGTGTGCTCTCCCCATGAAATTCCCTAGCAGAGAAGCGGTTTGCCGCCACTTATCGGGGCCGCAAAAAAAGAGGGGGCGCGTAGGCCCCCTTTTCACGTGAAATGATCGCCCCAGCTATTTGAGGAGATCATCAATAAGGGCGCGCGTGGCAACCAAGCGGGCCCGGTCCTGATCCGTGAGCGAGGCACCGCCAGCCTTACGCTCCCGAAGCAGGGTGAGCCCCTTTTCCGACGCTTTGGCGAATTTGTTGATCAGTTTCGCGAAAGTCAGTTCCCCCGACCGGTTCGCGGTCCCCGCCGCTCCACCCGGAGTCTTTCCTGCCTTCATCGCCTCGAGTTGCCGCACCGTCGAACCATCGATGGCAGCGCTCCACATCTTGAGCTGCAGCTCGACGTCACCCGCGTCGGCGATCGCGCGAAGTGCGGACGCGCTAACATCGCGATTGTGTTCGATCCCATCGAGGACCTCCTGAGGAAGCCGGAGAAGGGCGAGCGTTCGCGTAATATGCCCCTGGCTCTTGCCCACCATCGTCCCAAGTTGCTCGTGGGTGAGCCCCCGCGCCTGCTGGAGCTTTGCCAACGCCCGCGCCTCCTCGACCGGGGACAGATCCTCACGTTGCAGGTTCTCGATCACCGCAACCTCCGCGGGATCCAGGTCGTCACTGACGACGATGACCGGCACCAGCTCTAGCCCGGCGATCCCGGCGGCCCGCCACCGCCGTTCGCCGGCGATAATCGTGTACCGGCCTCCATCGCCCTCACGGACCAGGAGCGGCTCCAGTACCCCCAGCCCGCGTACCGTTGCGGCCAGCTCTTGGAGAGCGCCCTCGTCGAAATAGGTTCGCGGCTGCCCAGGATTAGGATCGAGAAGGTCCACTCTCACCTCGCGGTAGGACCGGCTTTCGTCGACCGCGAAAATGGAACTGGCACGGGCAACCGCTCCCTTCATGAGGCTCAGATTGCCGGTCTGCAGCTTACGCGACATGCTTTGAACCTTCCTGCTGGGGCAGGGCGGCGACCAGGGCCGCCACCACTTCCCGATAGGCTTCAATCCCGGCAATGTCCGGATCGAGCTGGATCGCGGGTTTGCCCGCGAGCGCCCCCTTGGGATAGCCCGCGGAGTTGCGCACCGGAGAGAAAAGGCGGCAGCGCGAGACAGCCGCCAACTCGGTCAGCTCCTCGAGAATCTTCTTGTCCTGCTGCCGTCTGGGCTGATGCGATGTCGGCAGGATACCCAGGACCTTGAGCTTGGGGTTGACCCTGCGCTGGACCTTGGAGATCGTCTCCATGAGCATCGTGAGCCCCATGAACGAAAGAACCTCAGTCTGCGAGGGGATCAGGACAAGATCCGCCGCATTCAGCGAACTGACGGTGAGCTGCCCCATGTTGGGCGGGCAGTCCAGGAGGATCACGTCATACGCGGTCCGGCATTCGCCGAGCTTTTCTCGCAACAGCAGCGTGCCATTGGGTTCCGCGAGGATTTCCGCGTCGGCATTCGCCAGCGAGATGTGGGACGGAAGGATGTCGATCATGCCTGCGCCGGCATCGATGTGGAGAATCGAATCGACCATCGCCCCGCTGCCGAAGAGAGCGTGGGTGAGGGTCAGCTTGGCGCGCTCTCGCTCGTTGACGTCGACCCCGAGATGAATCGACGCGTTCGCCTGAGGATCGCAGTCCACGACCAGCACGCGCAGGCCGCTCGTCGCCAGCAGGTAGGCGATGTTGACGACCGACGTGGTCTTCCCCACGCCGCCCTTCTGATTGACACAGGCCATGACCAGGCCAGGACGATCAGACACCGCAGGGATGCCTTTAACGCTGCCTGCGGACTGGGCGCGCAGGGCGCTGGAAATCATCTGCGGGATTCTAGCTGCCCCACTTTCCCAGCGCGATATCGTCGCGCGGTCGTATTTGCGATCGAACTGCCGGTTGAGCAGGTCAGCGAATTGCTGCTGGTCCTTCGATCCGCGGATTTCCCGCAGCTCGACGCCGGACATGACCTTATCGTCCATCATCGGTCCCCGTTGTCGGTGTTGAGAGTTGAGACTATGCTCAACTCACTTGACGAAATTGTCAACCAGTGCGAACTTGCCGGGGTCGAACGCCAAAGTCTCAAGCCTTGACGCGAGTCGCGCCGATCGGCCGGCCGCACAAGACAATCCCCAGAGAGTTTGACGCTAGCGAAATATTGCGTACTGAGACTTTGGCGTTCCTGGGCCAGAGAGATTGTCGTTAGAGCGCTGAGAGTTTGACGTGATCTGCGGGTTATCCACTGAGAGATGGTCGTTAGACCTATAATTATAACGCTTTTAACCCTTAACAACGGCGCGAGCGACAAACTCTCAGCATGAGGACTTGCCGCGCATCGGCTACCATGAAGCCGCATCGACTCGGGAGACTCGGCATGCAAGACGACAGCCGCACGGGCAACGTCCACCAGCTCGTCCTGGCCTACGGCACTGAGAGGGCCAGGGCGATTGCCGTCGATGCCGAGGAACGCAAGCTGATCGACCTGGCCTCCGAGATGCTCACGACCGAGGATAGCTCGTTCGGTATCTCGCACTCGGCGTTCTGCATGACAAGCTTCCCGCATCGCAATCTCAAGGACGAGGCCGCGGTTTGGATCCGCAAGAACGGCCGCGCATCGCTGATGGTCGAGCCGGGCAAACTGCTGATCAGCGGCGAGCCTAGACATTTCGGCGTGCCGTACGGGCCAAAAGCCCGGCTTATCCTGCTGTACCTGCAGAGCAGGGCCATCAAGACCAATAGCCGCTTCATCGAGCTTGGCGGATCGATGTATGACTGGATGAAGCGCCTCGAAATCCCCATCTGCGGCTCGAACTACAAAGCCATGCAGGAACAGGCCTTCCGGCTGTCCGCCTGCAGGCTGACGATTGGCTGGACAGGTGAGGCAAACAGCGTGGGCTTCCGCCAGGAAAACATCATTCAGGGAATGCTGCTCCTGCCGCCAGCCGAGCAGGGGCAACCCCGCCTGTGGAACGACACCGTCGAAATCACAGAATCGTTCTTCGATGCGTTGAAGAAACATCCGGTCCCGATTTCCGAGCGGGCAATCAAGATGCTGTCGGAGGCATCGTCCGCTCTCGACGTTTACATTTGGCTCAGCTACAGACTCTACAATCTCAAGAAGAGCGAGCGAATTTCGTACAACGCACTACGCGAACAGTTTGGCAGCGAGTACGATCGTCTGTTCGATTTCAAGCGGCGCTTCCAGTTTCCGCTCAAGAAGGCCCTCGCCGTCTACCCGGACGCGAAGGTTGATATCGATGACGACGGAATTGTCCTCCACCCGTCGCGGCCGGCAGTCGCCGCCCAGACCACAGTTGTTGCAATAGGCAGCGGCCGGCGCTGAAGGCGACTTGAGACTTTGACGTTCCTGTAACTTGCTACATCTGGCGGTCCGCCATCTGGTTTAGCCTGAGAGTTTGTCGTCATATCGCGACATCATGGTTCAATCCGGAAATAGCTGCGGCGCCACGGCTCCAGCATGACGGCTGAGATTTTGCCGTCCATTCAATCCGTCCGCGAAATCGACTCCCGCCAGCGGCGAGGCGCAGACCTCCCATGCGGACGACAAACTCTCAGGTCATCGGCACTTGAGACTTTGCCGTACCGTCCGCGGCTTCGCTGCGGCCTTCCCTTGCCGGACCATGTGCGTCAGGCCTGCCTGCTGCGCCTGCATACGACACCCACCAGGCACCTTTCGAGCGCCTCTCGGCAGCGGACGAGACGCAGGCCTGAGACTTGGACGCTGGTGCGGTTGGTACGGCACCAGAAATATCTGGGAGCCCCCCTTGAGACTTTGTCGTCGTGTCACACCCGACCTGGTTCGAGGCGGATTGAGCAGGCGAACGCCTCGACCTTGAGAGCGACATCGGCGGGGGGGCAGCCACAATGCCGCGAATGGGGACGATTGCAGCCAGAATGCCCCTCCCGGGGTGCCGGGCGGAGGGCAGGGCTATCGTGGCGCTCATGACAAGGGGCCCCGCGCCTCGAGCGCCAGCCTCGCGGTCCTCCTCAGCTCGGCGGCACGCTCGATGCGGTTTTTCAACGTCGCGATCAGGATGACATGGTCGATCGGCTTTTCGAGGAAACCGTCCGCCCGCAGCTCGAGCGCCCGGACCCGCGTGCGCTCATCGTGAAATGCCGTCATCATGATCACCGGTGTCCAGGTCAGCTCAGGGAACTGCAGCCGGATCTCGCTCAGGAACTCGTGGCCGTCGAGATCGGGCAGCCGGACGTCGCTCAGCACGATGTCCGGCCGCCTGATCCCGAAAAGCTCGATCGCGTCGCGGCCGTTCGCGGCGCTCACCACATCGAAGCCGCCCCGGACAAGTGCCTTCTTGAGCAGCGCCGCCAATGTCGGCTCGTCCTCCACCAGCAGCACGAGCTTGCCTGTGTCACCCATCGTCACGGTCTCCATTCTCAACTGATTCATCGGCTTCCACGGCTGGCAGCCTCACCTCGACCACCGTCCCGATACCTTCCTGCGAGCCCAGCGCGATCTCGCCGCCGTGCCGGGCCACGACAGCCAGCGCGTGGTGAAAGCCGAGCCCGGTACCCCGAATCAGTGTGGTGTTCTTGCCCCGGAAATAGGGCTCGCCCAGGCGCGCGATCTCGGTGGCGGGCACGCCAATGCCGTCATCGCTGACGCGGATGACCAGCGTTTCCGCGCGCTTCAGGACTTCGACCGCCACCACCGTCCGGCCATACTTCGCGGCATTGTCCACGATGTTAAGGACTGCCTCGGACAGGCGGCCGGGATCGGCGCAGCAGGGGAGGGAACCTGGGTCCGCTCCGAGTTGGAACTCGCGATCGGCATGGAGCTGGGCTACATCTGCAACGCAGCGCAGGACCAGCTGGCGGAGATCGATCGGACTGCAGACGATCTCCGCCCGCCGGTCGGCGACCACGTCGAGATGGCTCACCAGCATTTCGTTCAGGCGGCGCAACTGCTCGCCGATGATGCGGTAGTTGTCCTGGCGGTCAGGTTCGCGAAGATCGCCGCGTTGCAGCAGCTGCAGGGCTCCGTCGGCAATGGCCAGCGGCGTCCGGACCTCGTGGGACAGCACGCTGATGATGTTCGCGACGACCGTGCCGCCGGCGGCCGGCTCGTCGCGACCTGCCGGAACCACGGTGAGGCTGAGGTCCTGCATGCCGCCGACGGTGTCGTCCTGCCGTGATCGCTTATGGAGCCGTGCCGCGCCATAATCCATCCATCCGCCCCTTTTGCCCGCAAAATGCCCAGGGATGACGCCGGACGTCGCGCCAACGTCGCTGCCACCCGGGATTATTTCCCGACAGTCAGATGGATCTATGGCCAAAAGGTATCCGAACATATACTTTTCGTATATTAACCCAAGCCGAACTGAGCGAACTGAGACTTTGTCGTTGGGGGCCGTCATGAGGGAAGAACAGCCGCAACCCTCGGATCGCGAGGCTGAACTCGAAGCTAGGTTGGCCATTGCCCTCGCCGATCGGGCGCGGCTACGCGAGGCGGTCGAAGACGTATTGCACCGCCTGGCCCGCATTGCCGATTCCGATGCCGTCGACGCGGTCAACGTGTTGCGCTCGGCGATCGCCGAGGGCGAAAGTGCCGGCGACGATCGGGTCATCTGCTCGTTTCGTTGGGGGACATACGAGCAAATCACGGCCGGTCCCTTCGTCGGGCCGCGCGACCTCGACCTCGGCCCGCAGATCGAAAGGTTCATCGACCACCGGCACAGGGTGGCCGAGGCCGCGGGCGAGGACTTTTGCCCGCTGTCGGAAGGCGACTTCGTCGACTGGCTCCTGACCCAGGGCGTGCTTTCGCCGCTCGGCTGTCACGACCGCAGCATCGAAATCGGCGACAACCCGACCTACGAGCCCCGCCATTGGCCCGCGTGCCCCGTCTGCGGGGAGGGCAGGGGGGAGGAGACGATGGGGCCGGTGCATCACGGACGCAACTCGGCAATCTGGTTCCGGCGCTGCACCAGGTGCGACCACGAATGGAATCGGCATGAGGAGCCCCACAACGGGGACCGGCCGATGATCCCCGACGACGGGCGCGACGTTCCCGGCAGTTGCGTCCCCTATTCGATCGCCCAGGCGGCCGAGCTTCCGATGGAGGTCGTGCTGGCAACCTGCAGCCGTTTCGGCTGGCGCGAGGGGGCGGGCATGGACGGCGAGGCAGGGATCGCCGCCGCCGTCTCCATGGGGGTCGCCGTCACGGACAGCGCCTTGCGCGATCTCGGCCTCGCCGGCCGCGACAAGGTCACGCTGGGCGCCTTCCTCACCGCTGCCCGGGTTGATCGTCGCTACCTCGTCAGCGTGAAGGGCCATTGGCTGGCCGTCGTGAAGGGCGTGAACAGGGATGCCAGGGGCACTCGCCGGAGCGCACCGGTGCTCGCCGCCTGGGAAATCCGGCTCCCCGCGGAGATGGCCAGATGAACAGCCGGCGGCCGAGCCTGTGCAGGTACTAGCGGCAGCCCTGGTGGCGCTGCCGCGGCCTGCAGGCGCCGAAGCAGGTCGGTTTTCCCGCAATGCGGCCTACGAGGTCTGTTTCACCCCTCGGGAGGATTGCGAGGACTTGATCGCGAACCTGATCCTCCGCGCCGAGTTCGAGATCCTGATCCAGGCTTACAGCTTCACCTCGAAGCGCATCGCCGGCGCGCTCGCCGCCGTCCGTCGCCGTGGCATCACGGTCCGGGTGATCCTCGACGGCTCGAACCGGCATGATCCCTTCAGCGTCGCCGGGATCCTGGCCAGGGCCGGGGTAACGGTGCTGAGCGACGACCAGGTCGCCATCGCCCACAACAAGATCATCGTCGTCGACCGGGCGGCGGTCCTTACCGGCAGTGCCAACTTCACGCCGAGCGCCCAGCACCGCAACGCAGAGAACGTCCTTCTCGTGCATGGGGACCGGAAGCTCGCCGCGGCCTACGTCGGCAACTGGGAGATCAGGGCGGCCCTGGCCAGCCCGCTCGAGGCCGGCGGCGGGGCTCCCGGCCGATGATGTCCTCCGCCGCAACCGCTCGCCTGCCGGGAGAGCGCTGGAGCGACATCATTCCCCGGTCGATCGCGCGGATGATGACCGACGTGGAGTGGACGGACTTCTCTGGAAACCAGTGGATCGGCTGCACCAGGATCGCGGCGGTCGCCGGCGCCCTTTCCGGTTGCGACATCTGCTATGCCGCCTCGTTCGCCGAACAGCGGCTGGGCATGACCTGGGGCTCGGGCGCGCCGCGCCGGTTCATGAAAGGCTTCGCGGCGAGGATGGCTCGCCTGAACCGGCTGGCGGCCTCGACGGTCGCCATGCGGCTCCTGCCGGCGAGCTGGCGCTCCAGGCCGCCGGCGAACGTCTGGCCCGGCGTGACCGTAGTTCATGCGCTCCACTGATTCCGCTGGCACAAGCACGCGGACTATTGGGGCCATACCGGTCGCGCAGGGATATCCGCCGAGCCGTTCGTCGGCCGGCTCGCCGGCGTCCGGTTCGACGGTCTCTCCGGAATCGTGATCGGCGGGGCCAGCGGCACCAGGGATCCGGCTTACGCCTTCGGTCGGTGCTCGACGCGATCGACGCCTATGGCGAGGACAAGGTCTTCTTCAAACAGCGCGGCTCGTCCCTCGACGGCCGGTATGTCGGTAACAAGAAGGCGGCCGGGACGTTACTATTGGACCTATACAACACCCCTTGGCCACGCCATCGCAGCCCCGCTGCGCCCCGCTGCGCCCCGCTTGCCGAAGCCGGCTCCATGCCATCCCGGCCTGACCCTTGATGGCCGACCCCGGGCCGGCGCTGGGCCCAGCCCCATGGTGCAACTGAGACTTTGTCCACCTCTGAAGGCGCTGCCGCGTTTCTCCCGCTCAGTGCTTCCGGTGGGCCCTATCCCTTGCCTGACGGGCAGTCGACGGGGCAGGAAGGCTATGCCGGCGCAAAACGTCCTCGATCGTGATCGTTGCCGCGGCGTGCAACTGCTGCAGGGGCTTTTCCGGCCGGTAGCCGTCGGCGAGCGCCAGTTGCGCCAGGCCCTGCGCGACCGCCGCGGCGCCGAGTTCCGCCTGGCGCTCGGGAGGCAGGGCTCTCCAGGCCCGTTCAGCAGCTTCCAGCCCGGCCTCGGGAGAGGGTGCACGGATCACGGCTTCGACTTCCGGGTGAACCATCGCGGCCATGATCAGTATCATAGCAGCCTTAGAACCCATTATGCGCCTTATCGGGTTCATTTACGCTAAACCCTTGATTTTTCCAAGATTGCTAGCCGTTGCAAGCGGTCGGGTCGGTTGCTTATACCGATTCCATGAACGTGGGCGACGCATCGTGAAAGGACAGCAAGTGCGGGCGGCGCGCGTGCTGCTGGCCATCAGCCAGCAGGACCTGGCCGCGGCCGCCGGCGTCTCTGTCCAGACCCTGCGGGACATCGAGAACGGTTCGGGCGATCCCAGGCGGTCCTCGTTGACGGCGGTCGAGGACTATCTCGTCAGCTGGGGGGTCAGGTTCGTCGCCGATCCACTGGTGGTGGGCATGCCCGCAACATCCGACGATGCGGGACAGGCGCCGACCGAGGACGAGCGCGGCGCCCTCGGCAGGTAGCGGCGGTCAGCGCGGCCGCCGGCGTTTTCCCCTGCCTCCGGCCCGGCCCTGCAGGGCCGCCATTTGCGCCATCGCCGATTCCTCGACCTCGCCGTCGACGAGGTAGGGGATAAGCGAGCGCTCGTCGACGCGACGTTGCGCGATCATGATCGGAGGGATGGTCAGGCCCGAGTAGATCATCTCCTGGGCGGCGCCCGCCCTGAAGCTATGGCCCGAATAGCCCTCAGCGAGGCGTGCCAGGCGAGCCAGGCGCTTTGCCGTGTATTCGAGGGCCCGCGGGCTCAGGCGCCGGCCGACGGTGCCCCATCGATTCACCGAGCGGAAGATCGCGCCGGTCGTGATCTCGGCGGCATCGCACCAGGCATCGATGGCATCCATCGTGTCGAGGGCGACGTAGGCCTTGGCGCCGCGCCCGGTCTGGTCGGTCTTGCTGCGCCGGATGGTCGCGATGCCGTTGCCGTTCGTCGTCCGGACGATATCCTCGACATCGAGCGACATCAGCTCGCTCTCCCGCGCGGATAGATCGTAGGCGAGAAGCGTCATCGCCTTGTCCCGCAGGCCACGCAACGACTGATCCGTCTTGGCATGCATCGCAAAGATATGGTGTAGCCAGGCCCCTCGCGCATGCTTCTGCGCCGTGCCGATCTGGCGGGCCACGCGGCGCATCGCCAGGCTGACGTCGACGATCGCCGTTGGGGATGGGAGCCGCGCCGCCAGGTGCAGCCTGGCGATCGCCCAGACCCTGATCTCGATCGTCGCGTATTTGCAGTTCTCGGCCAGGTGGTCGATGTAGGCGACCACGGTTTCCCATTTGCCCGGGAGGGCAGGGGCCTGGTGGGCCGCGGCAAAGGTGAGCCAGCGCCGCAGGCCGGAAATCCAAGCGACGACCGTGTTCTCGGCCGAAACGCCGCGGGCGGCCACCAAATACGCCTTCAGCCGCTCGGCGATCTCCTTGTCGCCGGCAGCCGCGACCATCAGCAGCCGGTGCAGCTCCTCCTCGCGGTTGCCATCCGCCTGGTCGTTTTCCGCCTCGCCGTCGCTCAACGAACCGCTCGAATCACGCCTACCCCAGGGTCAAACTCATAGGGAAACTGCTCGCTCGCGTCTACCGGTGAGCGACGGTAAACCGCTTTATTGCGACGGTGGAACATCGACATTCATTGCAGCGGGCGGAGGGGGCGGAGGCAGTTTCCGCATATGGGTTTCGTTCCACCAGCAGAACTTCGGCAGTATGTGCCCCGGCGGCATTTGCCCAGGCCCCTGCCCGACAGGGTCGACTGAAATCCACCCTAACTATGGGAATGGTGGAGGCATATTGATGTTGACGGCCTATGTAGCAGAAGCGGGCGGCTGGATGTACCAAGCCGAGCGGTGGTGCAAGTGGAACTGAGAACTCTTGGGAATTGAATAAACCGCTTTATTGTGACTTAGCTACTTCCAGATTCCAGACTGTAGCCGCAGGAGGGGGCAGCTACCGGACGACCTGTACTGTGGAGGCCGGCGGCATGGCCTATGTGCTAGGTAACGCCTGCGTCCCTATCGCCTGCCAACCGAGCGAAGCGGAGCTTAAAGCAAGCAGTTGCAGCTACAGCAACCGTTTTGACACCTGCCCTCCAAGTGGTTGTTGGATGTATACCATTACCTGCGAAAGATGGTGTTCAAGATAGATTACCCTTTATCCACACCATATCGTGCACTGGTATGACGAATAGGTTGGATAGTAGTTTCCTGGCGTCCCCATCATTGCCACACCCTGGCAGGTCTTCGGCGCTCGCTGTGCTGCTCCGGTGGGGCAAGCTGGTGGGGTGCAAGTCGTGAACCCCCAGGAGCTATAGAACCCGTCGGGGCCAGCGGTGGCAACAGCCGGGTCAGAGTAGCCGGCTACAAATTGCAGAAATCCTGACGGGAACGCGTCATGGCATGTATGGGGGAACGTTCCGCCCCCTCCCGCGACCTGCTGATATTGCGAACTTAATGAGTCGCAATAAAGCGGTTTACCGCTACTGTCTCGAACTAGGCCGCCGACGTCTTCAGTGGCTGAACAGCTATCTCCGGCAGTGACGACCCTGGTCGATCGCAGGTACCCCGACGTCTCGATGTTTCCGCCCGCGGTGATGCCGGCAGTGGCAACGACGGCGCGCGCCCCGGTAATGTCGTGATTGCCCATGTCCAGGGCGGTTTCCATCCGGTTGAGCTCCGGCTGGCTGTCGACGCGGGTCCGAGACAACGCGTTGGAAGTCGTGCCATCCTGCAGGCGAAGGGATGCCGCCACTGTCCCGACGGGCAGGGCGAGCCCACTATCGGCGTAATTCGCTACGTTCTTCTGCCACGATGAAAAGGCGATCCGGGTTGGCGAGCCCGTCGTGATACCGCCGCCGTCGACATTCCGCTTCCGCAATTCCTTGGCGATCGACGCAACCTCGACGTCGTCGAACTGGCGGCCGGTCACCGCGACGAACGGGTCGAGCTGGCCGAGGACCGCGTCCCGCCGGATCACCAGGACCGGCGCAAGGCCCCCGTCGTTATATCCGGCAGGAAGGCTGCCCGCCGCCTGCATCATCGTCGGCGTGACGACCTGGGACACACCGCCGGCACCGACGATGGCGGCGTCGATGGCATCGCGATAGGTCGCAACATAGCGTTCCGACGCCGCGGTAAAGCTTGCGACCCGCTCGGCGCGTGCCGTCGTGATCGAGGGGATGATGTCGGTGATCGTGATGTAGCCGGAGATCTTGGTAAGCACGAAGGCGCTGAGGCCAAGCGCCACGATCGTGTCGAGAAGCGCAGACCCACGATCGTCGCGGAGCCGGTGCGCGAGACGCGGCCAGAACGGCTGGTTCAAGGTCTTCATGGACAGGCTCCTCGGCTATTCCAGGATGGTCACGATGACGGCTGTGCCGTCCGGTATCGACGCCGGTACCACCATCGTCGATGTTCCCCTCGGGGTTTGGACCACGCCGCCCCGAGCCACGCCGGCGCCGGCATAACCGCGCGAGTTTGAAGACAGGGTCCGGGCCAGCGCGACCGCGGGAAATGGCAAGGGATCGGTGGGATAGGTGGTGACGCGTCGGGACCCATCGGCATTGCTGTCGATCCGCGTCGACCACGCGACACGCGGCACATAGTCGGCCGGCGCGCCGGCGACGATTGTTGACGCGGGGATGATGCCGCGTGCGCCTGGGGCGCCGGCGGAATAGGCCTGTGCGCGTCGGTGGAAGAACCACATGTCCGGCCCGTAGGCGTCGGCGCTGACTTCGATCTGCTCGTGGGCGGGCGGCAGCGCGACGCCGGCGGCCGCGAGGCCGAACAGGGCCACCAGGCCGACAAGTCCTTTCATCGGCCGCTCCGCGGCCTCGGGCCCAGCCCGAGGTCGGCATGCCCGTGCTGGGCAAGCCGCGGCAGCGCCTCGAGCATCCCGCGCCTGACCGCTTCTCGGAAGGCGCAGCCGGACGCCTCCTCGCAGAAGAAGGCATCGGAGACCTTGAGCGCCCGGCCGCCGTCCGGCAGGTACTGCAGGTCGGTGCGAACGGCGCCGGCAAGCGCCTCCGCGACAAGAGTACGAGTCTGCTCGCCCCCGGATCGCGAAGCGTATGTTTCGAGCGCGGTAATGCCCGCGACCAGGTCGCCGCCGTGCAGCGTGGTCAAGACCGGTCGACCATTGAGCGCGGCCTGGACGGCCGCGGCGGCGCCGGACGGCGACCGGATCTCGCCGATGTAGAACACGTCGGCGCTGCTGCGGCGCGCCTCGTAGATCGCGTCGGCGAGTTCTTCGTCGCGCCGGTCGTACTGGCGGACCCAACCGCCTCCGGGATAGTCGCCGTCGATCGCCAGCTCGGGCGGATCCGACCAGCCCAGCACGAACTGGCCAAGAACGATCGCGACTTCGCGGGCGAGAAGGCTGGACATCGTGGTCTTGCCCGATCCGAAGGGCCCGACGACCAACAGCAGCCCGCCGCGGTTGCCCCCGGCGAAGTCGAGAACCCGGGCGACCAGGCCGGATGGGATCCCAAGCTCCGACAGTGCGGGCAAGGGCCACAGCGGCTTGCGGATCGCCCACGTGGCCCCGGCGTCGCCATCCCGGCCGCCAACCAGGGTGACGCGGTACCGAACCCTCTCGAACTCCACGGCGAAGAACCGCTGGTCGGCGCCGAAGGAGCGCGATGTGGCCTCGTGCTCCGCGCCTTGGCGGCCGTACTGGCGCTGGACGGCCGCCAGGAGGTCCCGCGCATGGGCCGCATACTCTGGCGGGACGGCCTGGTAGCGGGGCGTGGCCGACAAGCCCTTCATCCTGGCCTCGGATCCGTCCACCGGAAAATAGAGGTCGGTGAAATGAAGGGACGACAGACTTGCGGACACTTTCGTTCACCGAAACTCGAAGCGGATCGCGTTCGATGCATTCGCGCAGGCCGCGTATGCGACGTCGGCGGTGATCCCGGGGTTCATCGCAAGCGCCGTCGCCGCCGGCAGACCCTCGGCCGTCGATGCGACACGGACCGACACCACGTCGTTGGGAACCTTGGGCAGCTCCCCGATGCAGTCGGACTTCGGCACCCCCACCGTATCGATGAACACGGTCTGCCCGTTTCCGGTCAGAGTCGTCGCGCCGCCCCACATGTTCTGCAGGTTGGTGGTCCCGTTCTTCAGTTTCGACGGAATGCGCTCGGAGGCCAGATAGGGAGCCGAGCTCAGGGCGCCGGTGCCGTAGCCGCTGGGATTCGCCGTCCGCACCACGCTGCCCAGCGTCACGAGGTCGGTGATGAAGTCCGACCCGCGCAAGGTCGCCCAGGCGACCCCGATGAGGCCGAGCACGGTGATCACGCCGA
The DNA here is from genome assembly GCF_018006725.1 of Rhizorhabdus sp. Lineage (GTDB taxonomy): Bacteria > Pseudomonadota > Alphaproteobacteria > Sphingomonadales > Sphingomonadaceae > Rhizorhabdus. The sequence continues at coordinate 8,348 of NZ_JAGMXV010000017.1, read as the reverse complement.
ATGCGCGCATGCCGTTGGAGGTGATCATCTCGAGCAGCGGCGAGCCAGCGTCATGGCGCAGGTGCCTCGGCCTGCCGCGCGCTGGCCGTGCCAAGCCGGTTTCGCTGGCGCTCACCATCGCGATGTTCGGGCGGACGGTGCTGTCGTTCATGATGGGAATCCTTCTATTGCTTTTCATGTGCTGTGGCTGAGCGAGGTGACGTAAACGGTGAACGCGAAATCGATGAGAAGGTGGTGACCACCAAGACCGGACGGTGCTGCCACCGGTAGCGCCGAGGATCAATTCGGCGGGCACGTTTCGCCGGCCGCGCGCAGCCTCGGTCATCATCTCCCGAGGCCGGAGGCCTGCTCGATGATCGCGTTCAGCCCGACGAACAGGAAAATGATCACGGACAGCGCAATGAAACTGAGTGTGCGTCCGAGTGATTTCGCGGCCGTTTTTATGCGCCTGATCTGCTGTTTTTTCCACCTGGGCAGCAGGCGTTCGAGTTGCTCGCCGAGATTGCTGGACTGCTGGTAGGAGGTGATCGACTTGATGAGCTGCGGATCCGGAAATTGATCGCCGGTCGCGTTCATTGCCGAACCCAGCGACTTTCCGGTCTGTTGCATGATGCGCTCGATGCGCTTTCTCACGTAGGTCGTGGAGCGCTTCGCGATGTGACCGAGAGCCTCCTGTTCATTGCCCGTCTTGTCGATCAGCAGGGAAAGTGCGTAGGCGAAGCTCGATGCCTCGATGATCTTGTAGACGTTGAACGGCCAGTACCGCTCCGCGGTTCGGGCACGACGCGGGCTGTCCCAGTTCGGCAGTGCCCACCTGACCCACAGCGCCGCGGCGATCGCCGCGATGCCGGCCGGCACCAGGCTGAACCGCACGACTTCGGAGAACTGGATGGTCGCCTTGGCAAGGCCGGTGAACCGCTGGACGGTCGACGCGCCGGTCTGCGCAACGACCTCGGGGATGAAAAAAGTTGTCATGAACACGACGACGCTGATGACGAGCACCAGCAGGTAGCCAGGGAACGAAAGCGATTCGAGGATGGCTTCCCGCACCTCTTGCCTGTTGTCGGCGATCTCGCCGGCACGCCGGAGCATGGTGGGAAACGCCGGTGTGTCTTCGCCGGCGGCGATAAGGGTGAGTTCCTGGGGCGGTATCAGCCCGACGCCGAGCTCATGAAGCTTCTTGGTGGCATTTGCCAGCGGTCGATACCAGCACCCCACAACCACGGCGATTGGCTCGGACAAGCTTGACCCGTTGTCGGTGACGTCAGACCAGATCTTCTCGAGCGCGGTGCCCATTTTTTCCCCGGTTTCGAGCTGGTGGGCCAGCAGATCGAAGAACTGCCAGCGCTCCTCGTCCCTCGTTCTGAACAGCCGAAGCTGATAGCGGGCATCGAGGCGCTGCAGGCGCGTTCCCTTCCAGCGGAGGTCGACGGGCTTCTTCTCGACCCGATGAGAAATCTTCGGCTGCGCGGAGGCTTCGGATCTACCGCCGCTCGGCGGCGGCGGCCGTGCCGCAGCGAGACGAAGGCGGCCCCGCGACGTGGCGGTCCCGGAAGCCTCGCTCTTCATGGGGTTGCCTCGAGGTCATCACCGGAAGTCGCGGGATCTTCGTCGATCATCCGGTCGGACTGCAGCTTCTTGAAGCGGGCATGGACAGCGGAAGGATCGATCGAACCGGCGAGCATCTGCGCGACCGCGCGGTCGAGCGACGTCATCCGGTTGACCTCGCCGTCGCGCGCATAGGCATAGGATTCAGCCTTCGAGATCAAACCCCGGCGAACGAGCGACATGAATCGAGCGTCCGTGCGCATGACGTGCGCCGCGATCGTCATGCCCTTGATACCGCGCAACGGGCGGGGCCTTGTGTCGATCCGGTCGCCGCAGCAGTTCCGGCAACCGAGTCCGCGCGCCCGGACCATGCTCATGTCCGGCGCAGCGCCGGAGACACGTGCACCGTAGGTCTCGATGCGCGCGACGATCTTGTCGTAGAGGTCGAAATGCTGGTCCTCGGTCATCCGGAACGAGCCGACGGCATGAAGCTCCGCCCGCCGGCTGCTCCACTCGGCTCGGGGGATGCTGCATTCCGGGCAGACCATCGGGAGCAGCCGCATATGGGCGAGCCCGCGCGTGACGTGGTGGTTGAAGACTTTCGTGTCCTCGAGGGCGAATTCCGCGCCGTTGAGCCGGAACGGCAGTGCCGCAGCAGATTCCGCGTGGAACGTGGAGGTGACGAACGTCCCGAAGTTGGCGAGGCTCATCGCGAGCTGGGCGGAACTCTTGTCTCGAATCTCGCCCATCAGCAGGAAGTCAGGATCCGCGCGGGCGATCCGCTTCAGGATCGCGTCGTACTCGCTTTCGCGGGCGGTGGCGTCGTCGGTGGCGGAGGCGTCGAGCGACAGCATGCCGACGATGTCGACTTCGTGCGGATCCTGGACACCGACGAACCGCTTGGTGCCCTCGTAGTGGGCGTAGACCGCTTCCAGCCAGCTTTTCAGAAGCGTGGTCTTGCCCGAGCCGGTCATGCCGGCGATCAGGGTCAGGCCGCCCTCTCCATCGGTCCCCAGTTCCATGAGCAGGTCCACCTGCGGCTGGGCGAGACCGAGCTGCAGCATTGATCGCCCGGCTGCAGCGACCGGATGGATGCGCATCGAACAGGCGATGCCGTCCTGTATCGGGAACGAGGTGAAGCGGCATAGTTTTATGCCATCGGGCAGTTCGAGCTTCCGCGTCGAGCGTTCCTCCACGCTCTGGCGCGTGAGGCGGGTCGACTTCGACGATTTCGTGTTGAACGACCCATCGCCGGAGTCGCCAAGGTTGTAGAGCGCCCGGATGATCTTTTCGCCGATCTCGGCGGCTTGTTCGCCGAAGCGCGGGTGGATCAGGGTGTTGACCCTGATGTCGATCGTCGTCCGGTTCGCGGCGTGCGAGACTTCGAAATGGATATCGGTCGCGCCGGCGGCGAAAGCGGCGCGGATGTATGAGATCCCGACCGCTGCCGGGTCGATGTCGGTCGAGTATTCGCCGGCGTTCGCCGGCGCCCGGTTGCCAGCGAGGTCTTTTGAACCGGACCGCAGTCGGTTCAGCTCGTCCATGTTGACTTCGAGGACGACGCGGACCTCGTAGCCGAGGCCCTTGGCACGCTGGACGAAGTCGCGCACATGCATGTCCGCCCGATGCCCCTTCAGCACGTAGAGCGTGCCGTCGTCGAACAGGGCTACGACGTTCGTGATCTGCGAGGAAAGTTGCTTCCACAGCTCATGGCCAGGGCGCGTCAGCAGCGCCGCCGAGACGAACTGGCCAGCCGCGTCGTCGGGGCGATCGTCGACGTTGGCATCGGGCAAGGCGGAAAGGGCCCCCATCGTCAACCGGCCGTGCGCGATCGGGGCGGCCGCGCCGCGGAGGGCTGCTGCGGCGGCGGCGGGGAGGGGCTGATCGTCACGGGACCGCCCGCGGGCGCGCCCGCGACCGGCCCGCCGAACGGCCCGCGGCCGCCGGGCACCTGCACCAGCTTGGAATCCGGGCCGGCAATCCGGTCCGAGATCTTCACCGTGCCGTCGGCGCCGATCGACCTGACGCTCCAGCGGTCGTCGATGGGATCTCCGGGCGCATAGCTGCGCACGCCGCCGCTGGTCCGCAGCAGGACATGAACGCGGCCCCGGAACCGGTCGATGCCGACCACCCTCAGCGCCGGGATCTCAACAGCGGCGGGCTTGGGTTCCGCTTGCGACGGAGCCGAGGGTCCGGTCGGCTGCGTCGTGCCGCGGGTATCGGCGTTTCCTCCGTCAGCCGCGGCCTTGTCGCGGCGCTTGCGCAGGGTGATCATCGTGAGGTCGTCGTTGAGGTTTTCGAGGCCGTCCAGGTAGGCCCTCGAAGGTGCCGGGCCACCCTTCGCGGGTGCCCCGGCGATCGAAGTGCCGGCCGACCTCGCCCAGTCCTGCGGATCGCCCGGACGTCCCTCGGACGGTCTCTCCGCCGGGCCCGCGGGCGCGGGCAGGGTATGGCCTTCCGGCAACGGCGGGACGAGCGCCGGCGGCGCAACGCTCGTCGCCGGCGCCGGCGGTGTGTTGCCCGGCGGGCCGGGCAAGGCAACTGCGGCCGGGCCGCCGGCGCCGGGCAGCGGCTGCGCCCAGGCAGGCTCTGCCGCGGTGATTGCCGAGGCGGCAATCGCGAGCAGGGCGAGCAAGGTGATCAGGCTGTCAGGAGCGCGCATAGACTTCTCCGCGAACGGTGACTTGCAGGCCGCTCTCCGCCCCCCCGACCTCGCCGGGCCCGGCGAGGTCGACCTTGACGGAGGTGAGCACGAGGCCGGGTATCTGCATCAGCTCGGACCAGTGACGCAGGCTGAGCGGGCCGGTCATCGTGACCGTGGTTGCCGCATGCTCACCGGGGCTCGATGCGGCTGCCCCAGGCAGTGCCGCCTGGCGCCCCGCGCGGCCGCCGTCGCCGATGGCGACCTCGATCGTATGCTTCCGCAACCGAAGGAGCCGCTCATACAGGAGCTGCCTGTCGAGGGGCTCTTCCTCCGGCCGGGAGCCGAGCGGGGGAAGGGAGGAGGTCACCCTGGCATTCCGGAGCGACGTATCCACGAATTCGATCGCTCGTGGTTGAAGCGCCGTGCGCAGCGCCTTCAGATCGTCTTCGCTCGGCGGCCGGACCATCTGGTACTGCGCGAAGGCGGCCCCGGTGCCGGCCGAGGGTTCGCACCCATAGACCGCGACGACCCAGCCGGCCGGCGGCGCGACGACGAGCCGCCCAAGCGCTTCCCTGCAGGTTCGCACGAACTCGGCAGGCGAGGGCGCCAGCATCCAGCCCGGCTGCAGGCGGATGGCCGCCTGGACCGGCGCGGCGATCTGGGGTGCCGGCCTGCGGAAGACCCTGTCGTTCAGCGTGATGATGGCGCCGACGGTGCAGACCGAGACCAAGACCCCGGCGGCGATCGCCGGGTGTCGCAGGGCCGGTCCGAGATTGCCGAGCCGACCTGGTGCCTCGAGCGGCGCAACGCCCTGGAGGCCGTCGAGCAGATCCTCGACCGGAGGCGAGGCACGAAAGAGGAGGGGGGTGAGCCCCCTCGCACTACGTTCTCTCGCGAGCTGCAGGCAGGCATCGCGCAGCTCCGGGTTAGAGATTCTCTCGGCAGTCAGGCCCTCGATCAGGTTCTCCGTGGCGTCGGTCGGCCGGGTCCATTCGATCGGCACGAAGATTTCGGCGCGATCCCCGACGCCCGCTCCAAACGACCTGATTTCGTCGAGCAGCCAGCCGAGGCCTGCGGCGGGACCGTCGAGCACGATGTCGGTGGACGGGACCACCATGCCGTCGGTCAGGGCGAGACCGAGGAAATCGCCGTCGGGCATCGGCCAGCACCCGAGGGCGTCGGGCGGCAGGATCGTTGCCAGAGCGGCGGCCCCTGCGTGCAACTTGCGGAAAAGGCCGGGACGCGTGGACTTTTCCGGCGGAAGGTCGGCCACCGCATATTGGCTTATGCCGTCGCGGCGCAGGCAGACCGCGTTTGCCCCCTGCCGTTTCAGCGCGTCGACCATCGACGCTGCCTGGTCCCGCAACGAGCCTTTGGCCTCGACCTCGCTGTCGCCGTTGTACCAGGTCAGGCCGAAGGCCCAGCGCCGGCCACCGAAGCGATGAACGACTGCGCGCTCCATGATCGGGTCAGCCGGCCCGCCGCGCCGCGACCGCCTGGTTTTCGCCCTGAGGCGCGGCGAAAGGGTCGATCTCGAGCAGGGTGATGATCGTGATCAGCCGGCGGCGCTGCTTCTGGCCGGAGATCGAGCCGCCGAGGAGGATGTTCCAGGGTGAGCCCGTGCCGCGCCCGTCGACGGAGTCTGTGGTCTCGTCGAGCCCGAGGCCGATGATCGAAGCGCCGCTCGGGACCATGGCGAAGGAGACGCCGCTCTGCTCGCCGATCGTGGGCAGCTGCTGCACCGACTGTTGGGAAACTTCCTTGTCAACTTTCAGGATCTGCCGGGTCGACTGAGCAAAATAGACCTGGATGCCGATCGGATCGATCGTCCTGGCCATGACCTGCAAGGTCTGGCCCTCCGTCAGGGTCTTGATGTTTTGCGTCGTGATCACCCCGACGTTCTGGACCGGCACGACCTGAGAACCGCTGACGATGTCGCGCCGCCGGCCGTCGAAGATCGGTACCACCGCGCCGTTTGCGGTGATGACCGAGGCAGTTTTCTGGACAGCGAGGTTCGTCGACGTCGAGAGAGCCTGCACATAATCGTTGGTGCCGGCGAATTTCTTGGCGACCGAAGACGCGTTCGCGGGCGAAGGCTCGATGAAGGCAATTCCGATGCTTCCCAGGCCTTCCACGCCCAGGGCCGGCGTCGGGCCCGCGAAGCGAAGCTTGAGGCCGGCATCGGCGAAAATCGTGTCGAGGCTGATGCCGAGGGCATCCTTGTCGTCAAGAGTGACGGACAGCGTGACCACCGATATCGAGATCTGTCGCGTCAGCCGGCGGTTCTCCGCGGCGATGTGCTGCTCGATCCGGGACATCGCCCGCCGGGTGGCGACGACGGTCACGTTGCCGGCGACGGGGGACAAGGCGATTGTCGAATTCGGCCCGGCAAGCGCCTCCAGCGTCGGTTTCAGCTCGCTCCAGTAATCCAGGCTTGCCGTCGTGCTTGTGCTCTGCGACGAGGAGCTCGAGCCGCCCTGGCCGGATCCATCCGAGCTGGCGGCGGTGCTTGAGGCCTGGCCGGTGCCGGACCCCGTCGAGGAGCCGCTCGTTGACCCGGCATCGCCGGAGAGCAGCGCCTTGACGGTCGAGGAGCCTGGCATCTGGGCGATGCTGAAGGTCCTTGTCACGCAGCGGCTGATCGCGATCACACTGCCGGTGTAGGACCAGTAGACGTCGAACCGGTCCGAAATCAGGTCGAGCAGTCCGGAGAGCGAGCCGTTGTAGTTTACGGTCATCGTGTCGGAGGTGGGCAGCGCGATCCCGGCGCCGGCCGCGAAGCCCGGCAGGTAGACCGGCAAGCTGCCGGGCCCCATCGCCCCGCCCTGGCCTATCGCCCCGCCCTGGCCTATCGCCCCGCCTTGGCCTATCGGCCCGGGCGCCGCCGCTTGCCCGACGGGAAGGTTGGAGGGTGGTGCCGCAGTGCTGCCGCGGCAGCCGGCGCTCGGGTCGGCGGCCCCGTCGGCAAGGCGGACCGGAATCGCGCTGCCCTGGGCGATCGCCGCCCCTAGATCGGCCAGCGACAAGGGCTCGTCCCTGGTGAGGGTGATGGCATTGGCCGAGCTGGCATGCCCTTCGACGTAGTCGGGGAGTTCCCGGTTCTGATCCCGCCTGATCGCGGTTCCGCCCAGGCGGGCCGATTGAAATACTTTCACCGGCGAGGTCAGTCCGTTCTGCGGAGACCTGGCCTGGGCGGCGAAAGCTCCGGCCCTAGCGTCCGCCGCGTTGATCCTGTCCTCGGCCTGCCGGGCCACATCGCACGACCCCAGCGCGGCGGTCATCGCCAACGTGGACAGAATGTACCCAAGCCTCGTGCGCATCTCGGTCCGCTCCGTGTCTGGTCGCGGAGCCGATCAGACGGCGGCTCGACGCTAAGACGCGGTGCGCTGCACGATTGTGAGAAGCGATCGGAAAAAAAGGAGACCACGCTGTTGGGACCGCCCCCGGGCCCACGCCCGGGCGCGGTCCGTGGACCGGCGAACCACGGCGCGCCCTCGGGTCCGCGGATTGGCCGAGGGGGTTCCTCGCCGGCCTGAACCTCGGGTGCCGCGTGGCACGGCGTCACCAGCCGTCCAGCGGGTGCCGGACGGCTTTCAGCGCGCTTAGGGCTGGCCCGCGGCCAACTCCTTCAAGATGCGGCGCAGATTCTTGTCGGTGACCCTGATGCCGGTGGCATCGCTCATCGTCTTGGCGATGGCAACGTAGCTGTGGCCGCGGTCGTGGGCTGCCTTGATCTTCTCTGCATTCGCGATGACCAGGTTCGCGGCAGCCGACCGTGCGCGGCGAGGCCGCGCCTCCAGCCCGTCCAGCGCCTTCGCCGCCTTTTCCGCTGCATCCGTGATGTCGGGGTTAGGTCGGCGGTCGGCGGACATGGGCTGGGAACATTCCCTCGAACTGATGGAGGCTGCGTCGCGGCCAATATGTCAGGCGGTTTGCCGGCTGTCGACAGCGCCGACCCTGCTGCTGCGCCTGCAGTGGCGGCTGGCCCAGAGAGCGCCGCAGAAACTGGTGCCTTTGACGGGCTCAATCCGGGCGAACTGCGTCCGCTCTGGTTGGGCATCGTTGACCTATGTCAGGGGCGCATCGCCCGCCTGGCTGGCCGCGCGCGTGGTGACAGAATGTGGGACATTTCCGGGACTTCAGGGCCGTTCCGACG
>NZ_JAGMXV010000449.1 GCF_018006725.1 Rhizorhabdus sp. | reverse complement strand
AAGCGGGTGAGATCGATCAACAGGACTGCGAACTGCCGCCCTTCGGTCCCGAAGTTCAGCATCGCATTCTCGACCTGCTCGGCGAAGGCCGCCCGGTTGGGAAGGCCGGTCAGGCTGTCGCGCAGCATCTGCGTACGCAACGAACGCTCGCCTTCGACCTGCTGGGTGCGGTCGATCAGCGAAAGGATGCAGCGGGGCACAGGCGATTCGCCACCGCTCAGGCGAACGAGCCGGACGGCAAAATGGCGCCCGCTGATGCCGTCTCCCTCCTGCATGTCGAAGGTGCGCTCACGTTCGTCGGATGCCAGGAAGTCGCGAATCTCCGGAACGAGCGGCAGGCCGATTCCAGGGCATATCTCTCTGGCGCCGTCGGTGGCCGGCGGACTCGCTCGACGCCCGGCAAGATCGAGAAACGCACGGTTTCGCGCAAGAATGCTCGGGTTGCCCTCGACCAGGCAGAGCAGCGCGATCGCGATGGGCAGGGTGTCGATGAACTCCTGCTGGGCAGCCGTGCGCGGCGTGTCGAGAAGCTCCTGCAGGGCGACCGGGAACATCGCTCCGGGCTGGGCGGCACCGCCATCGACGACCTTCGTCGCCTGTTCGTTATGGGTTTTTGCCGCCCGCATGGTGGATCGGCATTAACAGCGCAGGGTTAATGCTCTGTTTCCGACAGCTTAAGCCTTTGTCCACCCTTGCGGTCGGAAGCGGTTGTCGCGCGGGAAGCCGACCGGGGGCATGCGGCCGGCGGCGCCTCGGGCCGCACGCCAGGGCGTCAGGTCGCTTTCGGTCCGGGTCCGCCCCGTGTCGCCCCCCATCGTCCAGCTAAGCCCCTCTTCGAGCCGGAAGCTGATGGCGTCGGACAGCCCTCCATCCTTGTAGCGCTGAATCGAGACACCCTGCCCGCGTCCCATGCGCGGCAGTTCGGAAAGCGGGAAGACGACCATCTTTCGATTGTCGCCGATCGCCGCGACATAGTCGTCGGTTGAGGCGATCGGATGAATCACCTTCAGCCGGCCACCCTCACGCAGATTGACGACCTGCTTGCCCTTGCGGGTCTCGGCGGTGACGTCGGCCATGTCGACCACGAATCCCTTTCCGTCCGCCGAAGCCAGCAACAATTCTCCGCCCGGGCGCGACGCGAGGAGCGCGATGATCCGCGCGTCGGCGTCGATATCGGCAAACAGCCGCACCGGTTCGCCGAAGCCGCGACCGCCGGGGAGCTTGTCGGCCGGGAGCGTGTGGAAGCGCCCCTGGTCGGTGGCCAACAGAATCCGGTCGGTCGTCTGCGCGCGAATGGCATGGTCGGGGCCATCGCCTTCCTTGAACTTGACCGCAGCCACTGCAGCGTCGTCCAGGTGGCCCTTCATCGCGCGGATCCAGCCGCGCTGCGACAGGATGACGGTAACCGGCTCGCGCTCGATCATCGCCTCCAGCGGAATCTCGCGCGCCGGCGCGGCCTCGGACACCGACGTCCGTCGCGCGCCCAGCCTGGTCTCCGGACCGTAGCGATCCCGCAAGGCGGCCAGATCGCGCTTCATCCGCGTGCGCTGGCGCGCGGGGCTCGCGATCAGCGCCTCCAGCTCCTTGCCCTCGGCATCGAGCGTGTTGCGCTCGCGCCTTATCTCCATCTCTTCCAGCTTGCGCAGGCTGCGCAGCCGCATGTTGAGGATTGCCTCGGCCTGGCGGTCATTGAGGCCGAATTCCTCCATCATCACCGCCTTGGGCTCATCCTCCTCGCGGATGATCTGGATGACCCGGTCAAGATTGAGATAGACGATCAGATAGCCGTCGAGCAGTTCGATCCGGTCGGCGATCTTGGCGAGGCGGTGCTGCGACCGCCGTACCAGCACGTCGAACTGGTGCTTGAGCCAGGCCGACAGCGCCTGCTTCAGGCTCATCACCATAGGCGTGCGATGTTCGTCGAGCACGTTGAGGTTGAGCGAGACCCGGACTTCCAGCTCGGTCAGCCGGAACAGGCTTTCCATCAGCATGTCGGCATCGACGGTGCGGCTGCGCGGCTCGAGGACGATGCGTATGTCCTCGTCGCTCTCGTCGCGGACATCCGCGAGGATCGGCAGCTTCTTCTCGTTGATCAGCTCGGCGATCTGCTCGATCAGCTTCGACTTCTGGACCTGATAGGGAATCTCGCTGACGACGAGGTGCCAGCCGCCCCCCTTCTCGTCGATCCGGTCGATCCGTGCACGTACCCGAAAGGCCCCGCGCCCGGTCGAATAGGCTTCGGTGATGGAGGCCGCGCTGTCGACGAGCACGCCGCCGGTCGGAAAGTCCGGACCCTGCACATATTGCATGAGCTCGGGCGTCTCCGCCTCGGGCCGGTCGATCAGGTGAACGCAGGCGTCGACCAGCTCTGCCACATTGTGCGGAGGGATCGAGGTCGCCATGCCGACCGCGATGCCGCTCGCGCCGTTGGCGAGCAGGTTGGGGAACAGGCCGGGGAAGATTTCGGGCTCTTCCTCCTCGCCGTTATAGGTCGGGCGGAACTCGACCGTGCCCTCGTCGAGGCCGGCCATGAGTTCGCCGGCGGCCGCCGTCAGCCGCGCCTCGGTATAGCGCATCGCAGCGGCATTATCGCCATCGACATTGCCGAAATTGCCCTGCCCGTCCACCAGCGGGTAGCGGAGCGAAAAGGTCTGCGCGAGGCGGACCATCGCATCATAGACCGACTGGTCGCCATG
>NZ_JAGMXV010000448.1 GCF_018006725.1 Rhizorhabdus sp. | reverse complement strand
CGCGTTCCCCACTCCCAGTGCTGCCAGGAGCGCAAAGCGGAGTAGATCAGGGCGCCTGCCTCGGACTGAGACAGTCCTGCCGCCTCGCGAGCTTGCAGGATCGCTTCGGGTGTTGGGTTCGATGCAGCCGTCTGGGATACTTTGCGGTTCGGGTGATTGGTCACATCAAGCCCTCCCTGGAGGGTACGAGAACCCGCCGCCGAACGCGTTCTCGGCAAGCGCTTCGGCGATCAGTTCCTCTTGCGTCGCGTCTGCTGGCCCGCCGTCGGCGATTTGCAGTCTGTACCACTCGTTGATCAACGCCGCCACATTGTCCTCCGGCGTTTCCCGGAAAAAACTCGGGTCGATCCCGCTGGCCTTGCAGATAGCGTCGATCGGTGTCCAGTCGAACGACACCATGCCGTTTGCGTCGCGCGCTAGACGAAGATCGGAAAACAGGATGTTTTCCGGGATGCATACACTTATCAATACATTCATCAGGGGCATTTTTTGTCCTCCAAGAAAAAGCCCGGAAATGTCCGGGCATAGGGATATTCTGGCGATACTCACGCCGCATGCTGGGCGGGGTGATGGCGGTCAGAAATCCGTGCGGACTTCCCATTTGTATCCCGTGTGGATGCTGCACTCGTCCCGCCGGACGGGGTTGCCGTCCTTGAATATGGTTGCCTTGCCGTCCCCGTACAGCTCTCCCCGGATATACCGCCGTGCAGCGCGGACTGCTGCGGCAATGCTGGAAGACTCGCGGCTTCCGTTGAGGAAGCTGGAATTGTTGCTGGCGGTCCATTCGATCTTGCTCATTTGAGTCTCCAGCCCCTGATCCCCGAGGCGCGGTAGTGGTCTATCCACAGCCCTAATAATACTCCCATTGGGCGCATTATCAATGGGTGCGCCAGCCGTTTTCCGGAACGACCGAACCATCCATCACGTTGGAATAGACAAGCATGGCACCCTGCGCGCATCTCATCAGGGGTCTGTCAATGGGTGCCACTCTCGATCCGCGGAAAGCACATCTGGTCCGCCAGCACGGCGACATCATCGCAATCTATACCTGGGTGAACGACGAGCGCGCGCTGGTGCTCATCCCGGCGCATCGCAAACCTGGCAGCCCGTGGTTTGTGGTCTGCGAGTCGGCAGCATACCGGTACGACAATCCGCACTACCTGGCCAAGCAGGCTCGGAAAGCCGCTGAAGTTATCGGCATGGATGAAACACAAGCCGCTTGGTTCAAAATCGCCTCGATCATTATCGAGGGCCTGGGCGACCTGATCCGCATGCCGTCGGCGCCGGAAAAAGAGCTGATGTCCGCCTCGATCGGGCACATGGAAATCAGGGAAGACGGCGAGTTGATGACGGGCCGCGACATCGTTTTGGAGAAGGACGAGCCCGAGTATGCCTAGCCTTTCGTACCGCCCAGTCCGCGGCCGGGCTTCTGGTGACCAGTATTCGGACTGGTTGGACGGCGATGCCCAACCGCAGGACGCTGCTCCGTCGCATCCGATGGACTCTGATGAGATGCGGGAGGAGCATCGGCGCATCCTCCAGTGGTTTTACCTGGAGCGCGACAAGCAGTGCGAGAACCGCTTGCAGATGTCGATGGACGCCGACGCATACGACAACCGACAGTGGGAGCCGGAAGACTCCGAGGTGCTCGCCGACCGTGGCCAGATGCCGCTCGTCTACAACGAGGTCGCGCCGGCGGTGGATTGGCTGATCGGCACCGAGCGACGGACGCGTGCCGATTGGAAGGTGCTACCGCGCTCCGAGGATGATGTTCAGGGCGCCGACGTTAAGACCAAGGCCTTGAAGTACATCAGCGACGTCAACCGGGCGCCGTTTGCCCGGTCGCGCGCATTCGGAGATACGGTCAAGGTCGGTGTCGGGTGGGTGGACGACGGCGTACAGGACGACCCGACGCAGGAGGCGCTCTACAGCAAGTACGAGGACTGGAGAAACGTGCTCTGGGACTCGTGCGGGTACGAGCTTGATCTTTCCGACTCACGCTACCTGTTCCGGTGGCGGTGGGTAGATGAGGACGTTGCTCTGGCCATGTTCCCGGACCGGGCGCGCGCGATCAAGGCGGCGATCGAGGATGTGTCGGCATACGACAACGACAGCGAGCACGAGGACGACCCGTGGTATCTCGGAGAGCCTTTGTCAGGCTCTCGCACGGGCGTCGTCAGGGCAGCAGGAACCGGGGTCAGCGCCGATGCTGTACGCCGGCGCGTGAAGCTGATCGAGTGCCAATACCGCAAGCCGCTGTCGGTGCCGATCGTCACCGACGGGCCGTGGAAAGGGACGATTCTTCCCGAGAGCTTCCAACAGCAGTACGAGGCGGTTCCTCGCGTGATGATGCGCGTCCACTTCGCTGTCTTCACCGAGGCGGCGATGATTTCCTGGGCGCCGTCCGGGCTGCGCCACAACCGCTTCACACTGACTCCGATCTGGTGTTACCGGCGCGGCCGGGACCGGCTTCCCTACGGCGTGATTCGCCGGGTGCGAGACATCCAGGCTGACATCAACAAGCGGGCATCCAAGGCTCTCTGGTTGATGAACACGAACCAGATCATTGCCGACGAGGGTGCCGTCGAGGACTGGGATCTGGCGCGTGCGGAAGTCAATCGGCCGGATGGTGTGATCGTCAAGCGTGCCGGAAAGCAGTTTGATATCCGGCGCGACACGGACGCGGCCAGTGCTCAGG
>NZ_JAGMXV010000447.1 GCF_018006725.1 Rhizorhabdus sp. | reverse complement strand
GCGGCACGGCGCTTCACAAGGCCAGCCAGCACTTTGCCGCCCGCCTTGTTCCAGACGAGGAATTGCTCAGCAGCACCGGCAAAATCCCCCGCATTCAGCTTTCTGAGCAGCGTAGAGCCTCTGAGAGCGCCAACGCCTACATTGTAGGCAAAGGACACTTGTACGAACCCGCTGCGCGGGAGGGGCGCTTGGCGCTAGGTCTCTCATCGCTCTGGTGCAGCACCATGATTGAGCCCTGCTTCGGGTAGGCAGACCATCGCGACTCCTTTCAACCAAGGAGTCGAACGATGATCGAGATTATTTCCGACCTTCCAGTCAGTTCGTTGCGTCAGCGCATGATCGATGAGATGAACATGCGCCGGTTCGCGCGTAAGACCCAGATCGACTATGTCCGCCACGTAGAGCGCTTTGCCTATTATCTCGGACGCCCTCCCGACACCGCGACACCAGAGGAAGTGCGTCAGTTCCAGATTGATCAGCAAAATGCGGGTGTCGGTGTGCCGACGATGAACAGCATTGTATCGGCACTGCGCTTCTTCTTCACACGCACAATCGATCGACCCGATCTCTCCCGCAGACTTTATTTCGTTAAGCACCCTCGATCGTTGCCCACGGTCCTCAGTCCTGACGAGGTCGCGCGTCTGCTTGGTGCGACCACTTCTCTGAAGCATCAAGCGGCATTATCGGTGGCCTATGGCGCAGGCCTGCGTGTGGCTGAGGTGGCGATGCTCAAGGTGCGCGATATCGACAGCGAGCGTATGCTGCTCCGCGTCGAACGGGGCAAAGGCGGACGGTATCGCAATGCGATCCTCCCAGCTGATCTGCTCATTCTGTTGCGCGAGTGGTGGAAGGTCGGGCGGCAGCAGGGCGTCATGCATGCCGATGGCTGGCTGTTTCCGGGACAGCATTATCTCAAGCCGATCAGCACGCGCCATCTGTATCGGATCGTGGCGGAGGCGGCGCACGCGGCCGGGATCGCGAAGAAGGTCGGCCCCCATACCTTAAGACACAGCTTTGCGACCCACCTGTTGGAGGATGGTGTGAGCATCCGGGTAATCCAGGCGCTGCTGGGGCACGAGAAGCTGGAGACGACGGCCTTTTACACCAAAGTTGCGACCCGAACTGCGCGCGCTGTCATCAGTCCACTCGACAAGCTGGCCTTGCTCCCAGGACCCCAACCACAGGCGGCGCCAGACGGCTGAGCCGTTGCGCACCTCACTGGAGGTCGCCGATATCTTCCGTGCCGCCGGGCCGGCCTATCGAGCCGCCCATGCCGGCCATCTGAGCCTCACCCAGCTTAAGGTGATGACGGCGATCGAGAACTGCCGCACGTCAGCCCTTGGCGGCCACGTCGAGGCCTGCGAGGACTGCGGGCATTGGCGGATCGCTTACAACAGTTGCCGCAACCGGCATTGCCCCAAGTGCCAGGGTGCGGCGGCGCGCACCTGGCTGGCGGAACGCGAGGCCGATCTGTTGCCGGTGGGATACTTCCACGTCGTCTTCACGCTGCCGGCGCAGATCGCCGAGATTGCCTTTCACAACAAGGCGGTGGTCTACGACCTGCTGTTCAAGGCAGCGTCGGAGACCATGCTGACGATCGCGGCCGATCCCAGGCATCTGGGCGCCAGGATCGGCATCACCGCCGTGCTCCACACTTGGGGCTCGGCGCTTACGCACCATCCCCACGTCCATATGGTGGTGCCAGGTGGCGGCATCGCACTCGACGGAACGCGCTGGATATCTACGCGGCCCGCCTTCCTCTTGCCGGTGCGTGCCCTGGGAAAGCTGTTCCGCCGTCTGTTCCTGACCCGGCTGATCCAGCTTTACGACGCCGGTAAGCTGGCTTTCTTCGGATCGCTCGCATCACTCACCAGACGGCGCGTCTTCCTGCGTCATCTGGCACCGGTCCGAAAGACGCGTTGGGTAGTTTATGCAAAGGCGCCCTTTGCGGGCCCTGAAGCGGTGCTCGCCTACCTGTCCCGCTATACCCACCGGATCGCCATCTCCAACCGACGACTTGTCTCCTTCGACAAGGCCGGCGTCACGCTCCGTTACAAAGATTACCGCCGCGATGGACCCGAACGCCAATGCGTCATGACCCTCAGCACCGGCGAGTTCATCCGGCGGTTCCTGGCCCATGTCCTGCCTCGTGGCTTCCACCGTATCCGGCACTATGGTCTGCTGGCCAGTTCATCGCGCAAAGCCAATCTCGCGCGTGCTCGTGACTTGCTCGAGGTCGCCGCGCCGCCCAACGATGCTGTACTCGAAGAGCCTGTCGATCTGCGACCACCGTGCCCTTGCTGCGGCGGGCATATGAACATCATCAAGACCTTCGAACGCTGGCGACAACCGCGGGCACCGCCAAACACCCCGATCCGTCACCCGGAGTTCGCGCCATGATCCGGCATGGCCAGGCATATATGCATCCTGCCCACGCACCGTGGCGGGAAGCGCTGACGCTCGCGCCTTGCATGACCGATGCCATACCGCATGACGAAAACGATGCGCACTGCCACCGATTAAACCGTCTGAACCGGGCGAAAGGCAGTCCGCCTGGGCCGCACGGATCATACCAAGCCAGCAATAGCGCCAGTACGCCTAACGGCTCCGATCTGAAATCCCCATAGCTCAGCGCGTGCGGCACCGCGGGTCGTACATGTAAGACTTTCGTACGCCTGCCGGCGCCCGAAACCCTTCGAC
>NZ_JAGMXV010000179.1 GCF_018006725.1 Rhizorhabdus sp. | reverse complement strand
GACCTGACCTATGCTGGCCGCTACTCGGAATCCTACAGCGATGCGCTGCCCGATTTCGTCAAGCTGGCGGAAGCCTATGGGTGGAAGGGAATCCGCATCGAGGACCCGGCCGACCTGGAGAGCGGCATCGCGGCGATGATCGCCCATGACGGTCCGGTGATCGTCGACTGCCGCGTGGCGAAGCTCGCCAATTGTTTCCCGATGATCCCGAGCGGCGCAGCGCACACCGACATGATCCTGGAGGCCGACGAGGTGGTCGGCGAGATGGACGACGAGGCCAAGGCGCTCGTCTGAACCCTCCCCCACCCCTTCGACAAGAGATCCGATATGCACATCAAACAGCAAGAGACCGAACGGCACACTCTGTCGGTAACCGTGGACAACGAGTCCGGCATCCTCGCACGGATCGCCGGCCTGTTTTCGGCGCGCGGCTACAATATCGACAGCCTGACGGTGGCGGACATCACCGAGGACGAGAAGATCAGCCGGATCACCATCGTCACCACCGGAACGCCCGAAGTGATCGAGCAGGTCGTGGCCCAGCTCGACCGCATGATCCCGGTCCACAAGGTCACCGACCTGACCGCCCTCGGCCCCCATGTCGAGCGCGAGCTGGCGCTGGTGAAGGTCGTCGGCACGGGGGACCAGAGGATCGAGGCGCTTCGCCTGGCCGAAGTCTATCGCGCCCGCGTGGTCGACGCCACGATCTCGAGCTTCATCTTCGAGGTTACCGGCGGGACCGAGAAGATCGACAAATTCCTCGAGCTGATGCGCGAGGTCGGGCTGGTCGAAGTGTCGCGCACCGGCGTCGCGGCGATCGCCCGCGGCAAAGAAGCGCTTTAACGGCAGCAGGAACAAGCAGGGTCGACGGACGGGCACCCGCCCGTTACGGGGCCAGTCACATTTTCAAAACAGGCGACCGTCTCCATCCGGATGCCGGGCCGCGTCACAGGGAAGCACATCATGCGCGTCTATTATGATCGTGATGCCGACATCGGCCTCATCAAGAGCAAGAAGGTTGCCATCGTCGGCTATGGCAGCCAGGGCCACGCCCATGCGCAGAACCTGCGCGACTCCGGCGTTGCCGACGTCGCCATCGCGCTGCGTCCGGGTTCGGCGACCGCGAAGAAGGCTGAAGACGCCGGCTTCAAGGTACTGTCGAACGCCGATGCGGCGAAGTGGGCCGACATCATCATGGTGCTGGCGCCCGACGAGCATCAGGCCGCGATCTACAATGACGACCTGCGCGACAATATGAAGCCGGGTGCGGCGCTCGCCTTTGCCCATGGCCTGAACGTGCATTTCGGCCTGATCGAGCCGCGCGCCGACATCGACGTGTTCATGATCGCGCCGAAGGGTCCGGGCCACACCGTCCGTTCCGAATATCAGCGCGGCGGCGGCGTTCCCTGCCTGATCGCGATCGCGCAGGATTCGAGCGGCAATGCGCACGACGTCGCGCTGTCCTATGCCTCGGCGATCGGCGGCGGCCGTTCGGGCGTCATCGAGACGACCTTCAAGGAAGAGTGCGAGACCGACCTGTTCGGTGAGCAGGCGGTGCTGTGCGGTGGCCTCAGCCACCTGATCATGGCCGGCTTCGAGACGCTGGTCGAGGCGGGCTATGCGCCCGAAATGGCCTATTTCGAGTGCCTCCACGAGGTGAAGCTGATCGTCGACCTGATGTATGAGGGCGGCATCGCCAACATGCGCTACTCGATCTCCAACACCGCTGAATATGGCGACATCCACACCGGTCCGCGCGTCATCACCTCGGAGACCAAGGCCGAGATGAAGCGCGTCCTCGACGACATCCAGAAGGGCAAGTTCGTCAAGCGCTTCGTCCTCGACAACCGCGCCGGCCAGCCCGAGCTCAAGGCGAGCCGCAAGCTCGTCGCCGAGCATCCGATCGAAAAGGTCGGCGCCGAGCTGCGCGCGATGATGCCGTGGATCGGCAAGAACAAGCTGGTCGACAAGGCCAAGAACTGATCCAACTATGCCGAAACGCATCGTTTCGGTTTAGGCGGTTGTTCGACGGGCGGCAGGCGATAGTCTGTCGCCCGTTGTCGTTTTCGGGAGAATTGCATGAAGACCACCGCCTTCGCCCTGGTCATGGGCCTATCGATCGTGGCCGTTCCACTCGCCGCACAGATGCCGAAGACCCCGCCGGGAACGTCCGATGTCCGCCGTGTCGCCGCCGGCACCTACAGCGTCGATCCCGGCCACAGCCAGGTGACCTTCACCGTCAACCATCTTGGCTTCAGCACCTATCGCGGCATGTTCGGCTCGCTGACCGGCTCCGTGACGCTCGACCCCAAGGCCCCCGCAAAGGCGAAGGTCTCGATCGATATCCCGATGTCGGGCATCACCACCACGGTCGAGAAGCTCGACGAGCATCTCAAGGCCGCCGACTTCTTCGACGCCGCGAAATATCCCACTGCCCATTTCGAATCGACCTCGGTCCGGGTAATGGGCAAGACCGCGAAGATCAGCGGCAATCTGACGATCAAAGGCGTCACCAAGCCCGTCGTGCTCGATGCGGTGTTCGTCGGCGCCGGAACCATGATGGGCAAGCGCACCATCGGCTTCGACGCGACGACCACGATCAAGCGCAGCGACTTCGGCGTGAGCTACGGCATCCCGCTGGTGCCCGACGCGGTTCCGCTGCAGATCAGCGTCGCCTTCGAGAAGCCCGAAGCCTGACGACATGACGGGGCGGCTCTGGACAGCCGCCCCGCCCCGTTCCATGCATCGCGCGATGACCCGCGCGCGAGACAATTGGCTATGGGTGGCGCCGATTGCCGCCGCGCTTCTGTTTCCCTCGCTATCTCCGGGCCATGGCGCCGAGCCCGACGTCAGCGAAACCGGGACGCCTGCTCCGCCGGTCGACATTCCCCCGAAGGAGGCTGCGCTGGTTCGCGCAGGGAAGGCGGGCGAAGCCCAGCGCCTCTACCTTCGCCGGACCGGAAAAGTTCGATCAATCGAAAGCCGCGCCGAAGCCGCCCAGCGTTTTGCGCTGTATGTCTATAGCGAGAGCCCGACCCTGTCCGACGACATAGGGGGCATCATCCTCGACCTGCTGCAGGAGGCAGTCGACGGTTTTCGCCTGTCGCTGGGCGTCGATGCGCCCGAGGTCGCCACGGCGCTGATGCAGCGCGCCGAGGTCGAGCGGCTGATCCGTCCAGATGACCCCGCCCCCTGGGCCGATATCGCCTATCAGCAGGCCTACCGTATCCGCTATGCGCGCCTTGGCCCGTCTGCACCGGAGACGCTTGCGGCGCTGATGTCGCTTGCCGACATACGGTCATTGCCGTCGCGCGTGGGCGACGATCCCTCTGCGGTGGAGTCCGCAGCGGATCTGTTGCGCCAGATCATCCTGCTTACGAGGAACGCGGCCGGCGAGGAGACCGCCGCGCTCGGGCAGGATGCCGAACGGGCACTCGCCCGCCTGGAGACCCGCTATGGTGGGCAGATGATGCGAGGGCGCCATCCCCGAATCGCGGCCGCCCAAGCGAGCGCGGCCTGCCCGGCCGCCTCGCTGCAGGATTCCATTGTCCTCTCGGGAAATGAGTCCGCGCTTGCTGGGGTGCGGACGCGATTCCGCAAGGCTGGGCTCGATCTTCAACCCTGCGGCGCCTTGCTGATCTTCCCGCTGGGTCCGGGGACAGACCCGACTCCGGTGCTCGGCATATTGTCCGACATCTCCGCAGGCCGTGTGCCGGGCGTGACCATAGGCCTGTCCGCTACGCCCGCAGACGCTCCACCGACGGCAAGCCCGATCTGGCGCTAGACCAGCGCTTCGAGCAGGGCAATCAGCGGGCGGTCGGCCGGCGGCATCTCAAGCCCGTGGAGTTGCACCGGCGCGACCCATTTGATCGCCGGAGCTTCGAGCGGCTGCACAATCCCCCGCCACTTCCGGCAAATATAGAGCAGCAAGACCAGGTGCTTTTCGCCGAGCGGTTCGCTCGCGAAACAGGCGGGCGCAAGGCAGGCCCGCTCGACATCGATCCCCAATTCCTCGCGCAGTTCCCGGATCAGTGCCATTTCCGGCGCCTCGCCCGGTTCGACCTTTCCGCCGGGAAACTCCCACAACCCGCCCATGCTCTTGTCGGCCGGGCGCTGCTGGACGAGGACGCGGCCATCGCCGTCGATCAGGGCGGCCGCGACGACGAACAGGGTTTGCACCGGATTCATGACTATTTCCTTAGGGCTTTCTTAAACCGTAGCGCTTACGAAATGAGCAAGCCGGTGCAAAGCGCGGCCATTCGCCATTTGGTCGAGGATCGATATGAAGCCCGAATCCGCCAATCGCCCGCGCCTGGACACTCTTGTCCGCGACGAACGCGGTGCCAGCGCGGTCGAATATGGACTGATCCTCGCACTGGTCTTCCTGGCCATCATGGGCGCAGTCGTGGGCCTCGGCAGTTCGGTGCAATCGCGCTGGAACGACATATCGAACAAGGTTTCCGCTACGTAATGCTACGTGAGCTCCCCCGGCGCGTTAACCGAATGACAGTAACTCATCGATTATGGTGCTTGTGTTGGCCCCATGGTTGAAGGCCAGCCGGGCCGGGCAAACCACCCGAATTCGGGACTCGGGAGTATAAGTTATGAAGTTCGTTTCCAAGCTGCTGAAGAATAGCAAGGGCGCTACCGCGATCGAATATGGCCTGATCGCCGCTCTCATTGCCGTTGCCGCCATCACCGCGATGACGAGCCTGGGCAATCAGTTGCAGAAAACGTTCACCAACGTCTCCAACAACATGAAGGCCAGCTGATCGGGCTAGCGCCTGACACCAAGGCTTATTGCGAGGGGCGGCCGGTGCAGAACCGACCGCCCTTTTGCCGTTCGGAACAGGTTCAGGGTGCGCGAACGATCAGCTTGACGCGATCGCCAGTCTGCAGTCTGCTACCCTGCTGCAGCGAATTGAGCACCAGAAAACGCTCGAGCTGCGCGTCCGGAAACGCCATCTGGCGCGCCAGTGATTCGGCACTGTCTCCAGCCTTCACCCGAACCACCTTCACGCGATAGCCCTTGGCTGCGGCCGCCTCGCCAGCGGACAACCGTCGCATACTCTCGACCAGTGGCTGAAACGGGCCGATGCCCTGCCCGGACCGCGTCATCGTCACGAAATGATAAGCGACCGCGCCATTGTCGGGTCGATAGGCGAACACGCCGACATCGAGAGGCCCGGCATTGCTGTTCCCGGTACCGAAGGCATAACGAAAATCGATGCCATTGGCTTTGCCTGATCGGATCTCGCCATAGCGCATATTCGCCTGCAAGGCGGCGAAGACCTGCCCGACATAACCGTCGAGGCCGTTCTGGCCGATCTTGGCACCGGAGAAGGTCGCCTGTCCGCCAGATCCGGCGATGGTCACGGCCGCATCGCCGTTGTTGAGCGTGTAGCCGCTCGGCACGGTGAAGGCGAGCCGCTGGGTCGGAAGGCGGAACTCGCGCCCCTCGGTGTAGCCCTTGGATGGATCCTCGCCCCAGGCGAGCCCGTCGACCGCGTCGAGCAATGCATCGCGATTCCGGTTGCCACGGCCGGCCTTGCCGGTGGCGTCGGCCTTGGTTGCCGCCCGACGGACGCGGTCTTCCGAATTGGGGTGGGTGCTGGCCCAGGTCGGAAGAGAATTTTTCTGGCCGGTCAGGCGCGCTTCCAGCGATTGCTGGTTGCCGAGGATCGCGAGCATGTCCGACGACGCCAGCGGATCGTACCCCGCGCTGGCGAGGTAGCGCACACCGAGGTCGTCGGCCTGGTATTCCTGCGTCCGGGAGAATCCCTTGGTGATCAGGTCGGCGCCGACCCCGGCTCCGCGCCCGATCAGGCTGCCGACGCCGGAATTGCCCGCCACCGCGCCAACGATGCCGGCGAGCACCGACGTGATCGTGGCCGTCTGCTGGCGCTTGGCCGAATGGCGCGCCGCGACGTGGCCAACCTCATGGCCGAGCACCGACGCCAGCTCTGCCTCGTCGTTCATCAGGGCGAGCAACCCGCGCGTCACATAAACATAGCCACCGGGGATGGCGAAAGCGTTGTTGACCGGCGAATCGAGCAGCGTGACGGTGAAGTCGCGTTCCGAATTGGACAGTCCGGACTGGACCGCGATCTTCTTGCCGACGCGCGACACATAATCCGCCGCCGGCCCTTTCATCGCGCCGCCGAACTCCTGCACGAGCTGCGGGTGGGCTTCGGCGCCCATCTTGCGGTCGCTGGCCGAGATCGACTGCGCCTGAGCCAGTGCGGGTGCAGCGGCAAGGGGAACAGCCAGCGCGACACTGGCGGTTATGAGAAATCTGTTCATGCGTGCCCTCCTCTGCAACGCATAAAGCCCCCGCTGCGGAACGGTTCCGTTATGAGCGGTCAGCCAATCGCAAGAAACTTGTCGCGACGGGCCGCCCGCAACGTCGCGGGCTTCTTGCCGATCAGCTTGTCGAGTTCCTCGCCGATCGCCTCGCCCAATGCCGCGATCGCCACAGCCGGATCGCGATGCGCGCCGCCAACCGGTTCGGGTACGATACGGTCGACAACACCCAATTTCTGCAGATCGGAAGCCGTCATCTTCATCGCTTCGGCCGCATCGGCGGCCTTGTCGCCCGTGCGCCACAGGATCGACGCACAGCCCTCGGGTGAGATCACCGAATAGACGGCATGCTCGAACATCAGAACCCGGTTGGCGGCGGCGACGGCAATGGCACCGCCCGAGCCGCCCTCGCCGACGATCGCCGCGATCATCGGCACGCCGAGCGCAAGACAGGCTTCGGTCGAACGGGCGATGGCCTCGGCCTGGCCGCGTTCTTCAGCCTGTACGCCGGGAAAGGCACCCGAGGTATCGACAAGCGATACTACCGGCAGCCCGAAACGGTCGGCCAGTTCCATCAGGCGGATCGCCTTGCGATAGCCTTCGGGCTTGGCCATGCCGAAATTGTGGCGGATGCGCGACGCGGTGTCGTCGCCCTTTTCATGGCCGATCACCATGACCTTGCGATCGCCAATGCGGCCGAGACCGCCGATAATTGCCTGGTCATCGGCAAAGGCCCGATCACCGGCCAGCGGCACGAAATCGCTCACGAAGCCCGCGACATAATGTTTGAAATGCGGGCGTTCGGCGTGGCGCGCGACCTGAGTCTTCTGCCAGGGCGAAAGCTTCGCATAGGTGTCGCGCAACAGCTTTTCAGACTTGGCCGCGAGCTTTGCGACCTCGCTGTCGATGTCGAGCGACCCCGCATGCGCGGTCGACCGGAGTTCGGAGATCCGCGCCTCAAGCTCGGCGATCGGCTTTTCGAATTCGAGATAGGCTACCATGCGCTCCGGTTAGGCGGACCCGCGTCGCCAGTCAACGAAGCCGCCGCGCAGAGCTGTCTGCTACTCCGCATTCCTCCTGTAAGACTTCGCCCCCCAGACCCCTTGAAGCGCAATTCTATGCTCCTATCTCGATTGCGTCGGCCGTCGCCATTCGGGGCGGATCGACAGCCCGGCGGGTCTCCCGCGGGCACAGGTCAATCGCTTTGATGAGGACATGGACCCTATGCGTACTCTTGATTTCGCCCCCCTCCTCCGCTCGTCGATCGGGTTCGAGAACCTGAACCGTCTCGTCGACTTCGCGCGTGGCGATAGCGACAGCTATCCGCCCTACAACATCGAGAAGACCGGCGACGGCGCCTATCGCATCCAGATGGCGCTGGCAGGCTTCACGCGCGAAGAGATCGACGTCACCGTTCAGGACAATATGCTGATTATCATCGGCCGCGCTGCGGAGCCGACCGAAGAAGGCCAGCGTGAATTCCTGCACCGCGGAATCGCCAAGCGGGCGTTCGAGCGCCGCTTCCAGCTCGCCGACACGATCAAGGTGACGGGCGCGGGCTATGAAAATGGCCTGCTCAACGTCGAACTGGTCCGCGAGATTCCGGAGCATAAGAAGCCGCGCCGGATCGCGATCGATGGCGTCGAGCCGGCAGCCGTGATCGACGCCAAGGCGGCCTGATCGCGACAGCATTCTAAAGAAGAGGAAAGCCGGGCCGAGAGGTCCGGCTTTCCGATTCGGGCACGCGCACGGACGAACCGCCCCCCACCATCGCGCCAAAAGACGGCCACGTTCACGTCACCGTAACTTAAGCCCCTTCCTGCCTTGCATAGTGGGGGCACCCCTGCTAACCGCGCCGCAACCCATGGGGGGACGCTTCCGGCGGCCCCTTTTTCGCATGGGCCGAACCAACTATGGGGGATTGAAAGCGCGTGGAGAATTCCGGCGGTATTCAGGCTAGCCTCAGCGGACGTTATGCGACTGCGCTGTTCGATCTGGCGCGTGACGAGAAGGCGATCGATGCGGTCTCCGCGAGCCTTCAGACGCTGAAGGGCGCTCTCGCCGATTCGGAGGATTTCCGTCGGCTCACGACCAGTCCGCTCGTGTCGCGCGCTGAAGCGCTCAAGGCGGTCGCGGCGACGGCTACGGCCCTCGGGCTCGATCCCCTGACGACGAAGTTTCTGGGCGTGCTCGCGCAGAACCGCCGTCTCGGGCAGATCGCGCAGGTCATTCGCTCCTTCAACCAGCTGGCGGCCGCCCATCGCGGTGAGATCACTGCCGAGGTGACCTCCGCCCGCGCGCTGACCGCGACGCAGGTCAAGGCGCTCAAGGCCAAGCTCAAGACCCAGCTCGACCGCGACGTCGCGGTCGAACTCTCCGTTGATCCGTCGATCCTCGGCGGCCTGATCGTCAAGGTCGGCTCGCGCCAGATCGACGGTTCGATCCGCTCCAAACTGAACTCCCTCGCGATTGCGATGAAAGGCTGAACATGGATATCCGCGCCGCAGAAATCTCGAAGGTCATCCGCGACCAGATCGCCAGCTTCGGCACCGAAGCGCAGGTCTCCGAAGTCGGCCAGGTGCTGTCCGTCGGTGACGGTATCGCCCGCATCCACGGCCTCGACAATGTCCAGGCCGGCGAGATGGTCGAGTTCGCCAATGGCATCAAGGGCATGGCCCTGAACCTCGAAGCCGACAATGTCGGTGTCGTGATCTTCGGGTCCGACAGCCAGATCCGCGAAGGCGACGTGGTCAAGCGGACCGGCACCATCGTCGACGTTCCGGTCGGCAAGGGCCTGCTCGGCCGCGTCGTCGACGGTCTCGGCAACCCGATCGACGGCAAGGGCCCGATCGTTTCCGACCAGCGCAGCCGCGTCGAGGTCAAGGCCCCCGGCATCATCCCGCGCAAGTCGGTCCACGAGCCCGTGCAGACCGGCATCAAGGCGCTCGACGCGCTCGTTCCGGTCGGCCGCGGTCAGCGCGAGCTGATCATCGGCGACCGTCAGACCGGCAAGTCGGCCGTCGCGATCGACACCTTCATCAACCAGAAGGAAGCGAACAAGGGCGACGACGAGAGCAAGAAGCTCTACTGCATCTACGTCGCCGTCGGCCAGAAGCGCTCGACCGTCGCACAGCTCGTTCGCACGCTCGAAGAAAATGGCGCGATGGAATATTCGATCGTGGTCGCCGCGACCGCGTCGGACCCCGCCCCGCTCCAGTATCTGGCGCCCTACACCGGCGTCGCCATGGGCGAATATTTCCGCGACAACGGCATGCATGGCCTGATCGTCTATGACGATCTGTCGAAGCAGGCGGTCGCCTATCGTCAGATGTCGCTGCTGCTGCGCCGTCCGCCGGGCCGCGAAGCCTATCCGGGCGACGTCTTCTATCT
>NZ_JAGMXV010000446.1 GCF_018006725.1 Rhizorhabdus sp. | reverse complement strand
TCAGGAAGGTGCCGAAGCCCGACAGATCCTTCTTCGTCGTGTAGCCCCACAGGCTGAGCGCGGCGAATGCGGTCGCGGTCGAGAAGAAGGTGATCGCGATCGACGAGCCCGTGTAGACGAGGAACAGCGACGCCATCGACAGGCCCATGACGCCGGCAAAGGCCCAGAACATCGCCTGTGCGGCAAAGGTCGACAGCTTGTTGATGCCGAAGCTCAGGACCATCACGAAAGCCAGCGGCGCGAGCACGATCAGCCAGCGCAGCGGCGTTGCGAAGACCTGCGCAGCGAGACCCGACTCTGCGAACAGCAGAGCCACCACGCCCGTCAGCAGCACGCCCGACGCCATGTAATTATAGACCGAGAGCATGTAGGACCGCAGGCCTGCGTCGAAGGCTGCGTCGGCCACACCAGCCCGTGTCGCGGCAGGCGCGGCAGTTGCTCGGGGGTCAGACCAATTTGCCATGATGTCACTCTCTCCAATAGAAGCGGCGAGATGCCGCTTGTCGCCAATATCGGCAGGTAGAGAGTCTATTTCAAGCATAACCCGACGTAAAATCGGACGGGAGGCGTTGCTTTACCGTCTCTGATCGAAGGAAAGCCCGTCATGCACCGACTTTTCGTAGGGTTGCGTCCGCCGCTCGCGATGCGCAGCATTATTTTGTCACAAATGGGCGGGGTGCCCGGCGGGCGCTGGCAGACCGATGACCATCTTCACGTGACCCTTCGCTTCATCGGCGAAGTCGATCGCCCCCTCGCCGAGGATGTCGCAGCCGCACTCGGCTCGGTCCGGCACAGACCTCTCGACTTGCAACTCGGCGGAGTCGGCTGTTTCGATCGCAAGGGCCGGATCGACAGCCTGTGGGTCGGCATCGGCCCTGAAGTCGAGGTGCGGAGCCTGCATCTGGCAGTCGGCCGAGCGCTCGAAAGGGTGGGTATTGCGCCCGATCAGCGCGCCTTCGTTCCGCACATCACCATCGCCCGCTTCTCGCGCGCAAATGCGCCGGTCGCAGCGCTGCCGATCGCCTCGCTCTCGCCGCCATCCGTCACGGCCCATTTCGACCACTTCCTGCTGTATGAGAGCCATCTCGGCAGCGAAGGACCGATCTATGAGGTCGTAGAGCGTTATCCGCTCGCCTGATCCTGCGCCTTGGTCAAAGCGCGAAGCAGCCCGTCGATCCCCAGCCGGATATCGGCCAGCGCCGTCTCAAATCCGGCATCGTCGCCGAAATAGGGGTCGGCGACATCGTCCCCCCGCCGGTCCGGCGCATGATCGAGCAGAAGCTCGAGCCTTGCGCTGCCCTCGGCCGGAGCCATCTGACGAAGATTGCGAAGGACGCTTGCATCGAGCGCGATCAGGCGGTGGTAATGGCTGAAGTCGTCCGGCCGGACCTGGCGCGCCCGCAGCCCCGCTATGTCGATACCGTGGCGCGCGGCGATCGCTATCGCGCGCGGATCGGGCGCTTTACCGACATGCCAGTCGCCTGTCCCCGCCGAGTCGATCTCGGCAGGGATGCCCGCCCCGGCTGCTGCCGCCCGCATCACGCCTTCGGCGAGCGGCGAACGGCAGATATTGCCGAGGCAGACGAACAGGATGCGGGCGGGCCCGCTTTGTTGCATCACGATTTGACGACGACCCCGCAGGCCAGGCGGCCGCCGGCATTGCCGGTCGGATCGGTCTTGTAATCGTCGGCGGCAGCGTGGATCACGATTGCGGCGCCATCGGCGTCCAGCAGCGGGTTATCGCCACCCGATAGCATTGCCCCTGCCACCGTCGTGTTAAGGGTACCGGTTCCGTCGGCCGCGACGGTCATGTTCGGCATGTCGCCCATATGCGCCCCAGCCGGATTGTCACGGCCATGCTGGTGCTTTGCGGGATTCCAATGGCCGCCGGCGCTCGCGAAATCCGGCGCGGTGCAGATACCTGTGGTGTGAATGTGCACCGCATGCACGCCGGGGGTGAGGCCGGACGCCTTCACCTGAACCATGATCTCACCGTCATGCTGCATGAGCATGGCCCGGCCGATCGACTTGCCCGATGCATCGACCAGATCGGCCTGCGCCATGTCGTGGCTCATCGCATGATGACCGGCATGCTGGGCAGGTGCCGAAGACGCGGCCAGCGCGATGCCGGAGATGGCTGCAACAGAGACGAGAGAGAGGCGTGAACGCATGAGTTGAACTCCTGTGGTTTCGTCGGCGCGTAACCTCGGACGATAGCCGGGCGGCGACGGCGCAGGCCATAATGCAGAAAAAGAAAAAGGGGCCGATCCGAAGACCGACCCCCTATTCTGTCCATCATCGAAAGATCGATGATGAAGCCGCTTACATGCCGGCGCCGAAGGTGATTTCGACGCGACGGTTCTGCGGCTCACGAACGCCATCGGCGGTGTCGACGAGCGGACGGCTTTCGCCGAAGGCTTCGGTGACGATCGCCGAGTCCGGCACGCCCTTGCCAGCGAGGTACGCCTTGACGGCGTCCGCACGGCGCTGGGACAGGCCGACGTTGTACTGGTCGCTACCCGACTTGTCGGCGTGGCCGGCAAGCTGAACGCGGGCCTGACCCGTCGTCGCATAAGCGTTCGCCGCGTTGTCCAGGATCGAAGCTGCCTCGGCGGTGATCGCCGACTTGTCCCAATCGAAGAACACGATGAACGGACCCGGGGTCTCAACCACCGGCGGCGGCGGAGGCGGCGGCGGGGGCGGAGGC
>NZ_JAGMXV010000016.1 GCF_018006725.1 Rhizorhabdus sp. | reverse complement strand
AGATAGTCGGCGCCGGTGTGCATCGCCACCGCACCGGCGGTCTCGGTCGATCCGAAGCCGGTGCCGACGATCGCGCGCGGAAAGGCCTCGACCACTGCGTTCAGCAGGTTGATCGGCTGGGCCTGGCCACCAGTCGACACCGACACCAGCGAATCGAGCGCCGCACCGAGCCGGGCCTTGGTGTGGACCAGGTCCCAGATCATCGCGGGCGAGCCCGATATGCTGTTGATGCGCTCGCTCTCGGTCAGCCGGACGATGGCCTCTGGCTCCCAACGCGCAGCGACGACGAGACGGCCGCCTGATGCGAGCGCGGACAGGAAAGTGGCGTGGCAGCCGCTGACGTGGAACAGCGGGAAGGCGAGCAGCGTGGTCTGCTGCGGACGCGGTGCGCTCAATGCATCCGGTCCGAAATGACGCAGGGCGATGATCGCGCCTGCCATCTGCGCGAGCAGCAACCCGGTGAGCGCGGCGCGGTGCGACAGGGTGGCGCCCTTGGAGCGGCCGGTGGTGCCCGACGTGAACAGGATCATCGCCGCTTCGTCGGGGCCGGCGGACGGACGCGGCAGCGCCGGGCCGCCCGCGCTGGCGTCGATCTGCGGCACGAGGCACGGCGTCGCGTCGCCGAGCATCGCGTCGCGGCGTTCGTCGACCAGGGTGAGGCGGGCGCCGACCAGATCGATCGTGGCAAGCATCTCGGATGCGCTGCCCCGGCTGTTGACCAGCGCCGGTATGGCGCCGATCGCGATGATGGCGAGGAAGGCGACCATCCATTCGGGTCCGTTGCGCATGGCGATCGCGACGCGCTCGCCCGGCCCGATACCGCGATCCGACAGCAGCCGGGCGATCCGGCCCGCCGCCGCTTCGACCTCGCCATAGGTCAGGCGGCGGTCGCCATCGACGATGAACTCCCGATCCCGGAACAGCGCGAGATTGTCGAGCAGCACGCCGAGATTGGTCTCGGCCCGGCGGAAGCCGCGCATCGCATGGCCGCCGACCGCCACGTCGATCAGTTCGAAGGGCGCCCCGGCAGATGTCAGCATCTGCACGAGATTGTCTTTTGTCTCAGCCAACATCCTCTCCTTGGCCTTCACAGGCTCGATATTATATATAGTTGGACTATAGTCCATAAAAATAATCAGGTCTGAATTTCTGCGATCGATGGCACGGGTGGCAGGGGAGCGCGATCCGGGAAGGGCGTGCCTGGCGCGATCATCGTCGCCAGCAGGCGCGCCACGACGTCGAGCCGATTCGCTGCGGGATGCGCCTCGTCCATCCGCCAGGCGTGGATCACCCCCATATAGGTCTGCGCGATGATCTCTCCCGCGATGGCGCTGTCGAGCTGCGGCGACAGGTCCCCGCCATGACGTCCGTCGTCGAGCAGGGCGGTGAAGGCATCGACGACCCGCTGGACGCGTTGCTGGTTTCCGGGCTGGCCCCAGTTCCTCCAGGACATGCTGAGAACAGCGCGCCGCCGAGCGGGCGCGCGCCGCAGATAATGATCGGTCGCGGCGAACAGCCCTGCCAGCTTCTCGACCGTCGTCAGATGCGTGGCCTGCCGCCAGCCTTCGATCGCCATGAAGAATCCCGCGTCATTCTCGGCGACCAGCGCCTCGATGATGTCGTTCTTGCTGGGGAAATAGTTGAACAAAGTGGCCCGGGCGACGTCGGCGGCGGCGGCGATCTGGTCCATCGTCGCGTCCTGCACGCCCGATTCGGCCATGCAGATGATGCTCGCCTCCAGGATGGCGGCTCGGGTCCGCGCCTTGTTGCGTTCGCGGCGCGACATGTCCTGCGGAAGCCCGTCTTCGTCCAGAGCTGCCGTCGATCTGCGCGCCATTCCATTCCGCTCCGTCGAAGTTCGGTGTCGGCAATAGCATGAATTGGACTATAGTCCATATTTCTATCGGGCGCGGACCGGTCGCGCCGCCGTCACTAAACCGCAATCGGCGCACAGCCGCCGCATTGGCTGCATAACTTGTGGCGGCCGAATGCTGTTCTCTCCCAGCCAAGGGAATGGGCTCACCGCAAGGCGGGGGCTGGAGAAGGGGACAGACGATGGTCAAGGGATGGAGTCCGGCGTTTCATATGATGGGTGCGGTCGCGGCGGCGCTCGCCCTGCCCGTGCAGGCGCAGACGACCGCCGCATCGGGCGAAGGGGCGCAGACGTCGCGCGCCGATCTGCTTGGTGAGGGCGACATCATCGTCACCGCCCGCAAGCGTGAGGAGCGCGCGCAGGACATTCCCATCGCCATGTCGGCGTTCAGCGGCGAATCGCTCGCCGCGCGCGGTCTCGACAAGGTCGACGGCATCGCTACCTTCACGCCCAACCTGACCTTCCAGAACAACCCCAGTTTCGGCGGCGCCAGTTCCTCGGCGGCCATCTACATTCGCGGCATCGGGCAGAAGGAGTTCCTGCCCACGACTGAACCCGGCGTCGGCGTCTATGTCGACGGGGTCTATGTCGCACGCTCGGTGGGCGCTCTGCTCGATCTGGTCGACGTCGAGCGGATCGAGGTGCTGCGCGGGCCGCAGGGCACGCTGTTCGGGCGCAACACCATCGGCGGCGCGCTCAGCCTGACAACGGTCAAGCCGCGCGACCGGTTCGAGGCTGCGGCGCAGGCGACGACGGGGCGCTATGGCCGCTTCGACGTAAAGGGCATGATCAACGTGCCTCTCGGCGAGACGCTCGCGGCGCGCCTGTCGGTCGGCAGCTTCATCCGCGACGGCTATGTCACCCGCACCGCCGACAGGAAGGACCTGGGCAATGTGAACACCCAGACCGGCCGCCTGCAACTGCGCTGGACGCCCTCGTCCGACCTTGAAATCAATCTGGCGGTCGAAGGCACCGACGATCGCAGCCATGGCCCCGCCCTGACGCTGTCGGGGATCGACTATCGCTCGGCCGTTTTCAACCCGCAGGGGCTGCCGATGCTGCCGCCGGGCAGCCCGGCCACCCCCGGCTTCTACGTCATCAACCCGCCCTTCGACGCGCCGGTCGACAATTTCGCGCTGCTCAACAACTATATCGCGACCTTTCTCGGCGGACAGAACTGCCTCGGCTTCAACCCCTACAGCCCGCAGGGCAGCGGGGCGGCCTGCTATGGCGATGACTATGTCAGCCGCACGACCGATGCCGGGACGGCCCCGCAATATTCGCGCAACAAGGTGTGGGCGGCCAGCGGCACGATCGAGTGGAACCTGGGAGCGGCCAAGCTCAAGTCGATCACCGCCTATCGCCATCTGAAGGGCCGCTTCGCGCGCGACGGGGATCATTCGCCGCTGACGATCACCCATTTCTTCGACAGCCTGACCGACGAGCAGTTCAGCCAGGAGGTCCAGCTGACCGGCGATGCCTTTGCGGATCGGGTCAAATATGCGGTCGGCGCCTATTATTTCGACGAGACCGGCAACAATGTGAACATCCTCGATTTCACCCCGGTCAATTTCCAGTCGGGCGGCCGGTTCAAGACCCGCAGCTATGCGGCCTTCGGCCAGGCGACGGTCAAGCTGACCGACAGCCTCGATCTGACCGCTGGTCTGCGCTATACTAAGGACGACAAGAGCTTCCTGCCGGATCAGACGATCTTCGTCGATCGCACGCCGGGCGCGCAGCTGATCGCCGGCAGCCCCAATACGCCGAAGACTCGCGTGCTGCCCTTCGTGACGGTGAAGCGGAGCGAGGACGACCTGACCCCGATGGTCAATCTCGCCTGGAAGCCGGCCGACCGGCTGATGCTCTACGGCTCCTTCTCTCGCGGTTTCAAGAGCGGCGGTTTCGTCCAGCGCGTCTTCCCGCCGCTGGCCGCCACGCCCGAATATGGTGCGGAGAAGGCGTCGGCGTTCGAGGCGGGCTTCAAGTCCGAACTGCTCGATCGCCGGCTGACGCTCAACGGCGCGGTGTTCCTGACCAAATATGACGATCTGCAGGTGCAGGTTTTCACCGGCGTGGCCCCGGTCACCAAGAACGCCGCGCGCGCCGAGATCAAGGGCGCCGAGCTGGAGGCGCGGCTGTCGCCCGGCGGAGGCGTCTTCGTCGAGGCGAGCGCCGGCTATCTCGATCCGTCCTATACCTCGATCGACCCTGCTGCGACCGAGATCACCCGCGCATCGAAGTTCGAGCGCATCTCCAGATGGACGCTCAGCGCCTCGCTGCTGAAAAGCTTCGAGCTACCGGGTGGCGGCGAGATCACCCCTCGGCTCGACTGGTCCTACCGCTCGGGCTTCTTCATGGACGCCCTCAGCACGGCGGAGCTCTATCAGGGCGGCTATCATCTGCTGAACGGATCGGTCGCCTGGGACCTGCCCGGCCGCTCGATCAGCTTCGTCGCGGGCGTCACCAACATCACCAATGAACGCTATACGCAGACCGGCATCTACGGCGCGTCCTTCCGCGTCTACGAGCAGCTCTTCGCCCGGCCGCGCGAATGGTATCTGACCGCGAAGTGGAAGATGTGACGCAGGCGTTGCGCGCCGGCGGGAATCGTGAAACCCTGCCGGCGCTGATTGCAGGAGCATAACCGACCATCTGACGAGGATCGAACCATGCTGTGCATCAATCCGCCTTCACTCGCGGCGCATCGCTATTTCCGTTCGATCGACGTCGATGAGACGCGCGAGAAGGTCTCGAAGGTCTATTGCTCGCACCGGCTCGATCCCATCGGCGGCACCGGCCGTCTCGATGCGTGGCAGAACAGCTTGGCGCTCGACCGGATCAGCGTGGGGATGATGAGCTATGGCGCCGAGGTCGAGATCGATCCCGGCTGTCTCGAGGATTTCTACCTGCTGATGCTGCCGGTTGCCGGCAGCGCGACGATCACCTCCGAGGGCAAAAGCTTTCGCGCCGATCGGGCGACGGCGACCCTGCTCAACCCGACCGATCCGGTCCGCATGGTGTGGGACCAGGCCTGCACCAAGGCGATGGTGCGGATCGAACGCGACGCGCTCGAACAGCAATTGGCGATCCTGCTCGACAAGCCGATCCGCGCGCCGGTTCGCTTTGCGACGACAATGCCCATGGAAGGGACCGTCGCGATCTGGTGGCAATATGTCGCCGCGCTGATGGGCGAACTCGACCGGACGACCCCGGCCCGGGCAACCACGCGCCAGCTGGAGGCGCTGCTGCTCACCAATCTGCTCGAAACCCAGCCGCATAATTATTCGGAAGCGCTGCAGCGCGGCGGCTGCGCGATCGCGCCGCGTCATGTCCGCCTTGTCGAGCGCTATATCGAGGACCATGCCGACGAGCCGATCGACATGGCGCGCCTCGTCGCCGTCAGCGGCGTCAGCAGCCGGACGCTGTTCGAGGGCTTCCAGCGCTTCCGCGACATCTCGCCCATGGCCTATCTGCGGCTGACCCGGCTGCGGCGCGTGCATGAGGAACTGACCAGCGCGCCGCTCCCGCTGGGCGTCGCCGATGTCGCCAGTCGCTGGGGCTTCTACGAGCTCGGCCGTTTCGCCGGCCAATATCGCTCGCTGTTCGGCGAGACCCCGTCCGAGACGCTGCGCCGCCGCGCCAGCTGAGCTTCTGCCGGGGCGAGCGGCGGCACAAGGTTGCCGCACTCAGCGGACAATCTCGGCAGTGCGCGCATAACGCTTCCCGCGACCCCGCTTTAGCCTGTCTCCCACGAATATGGGGAGACGCATGGTTCACGACATCGCGATCATCGGGGCGGGCCTCGCGGGACTGAGCACCGCCAAGACGCTCAGGCAATTCGGCTTCGAGGTGACCGTCTTCGAAAAGGAGGCGGACATCGGCGGGGTGTGGTCCGCATCGCGGCGCTATCCGGGACTGACGACGCAGAACCCGCGCGAAACCTATGCCTTTTCCGACTGGCCGATGCCCGCCGACTATCCCGAATGGCCGACCGGCGCCCAGGTCCAGGCCTATCTGGAAACCTATGTCGATCATTTCGGCCTGCGCAGCTCGATCCGCCTCGGCCGCGAGGTCACTGCCGCCCGGCCGGTCGGCGACGGCAGCGGACGGTGGACGATCGAGAGCCGGTCGGTGGCCGACGGCAGCGTGGAGACGAAAGCGTTCGACTATCTGATCGTCTGCAACGGCATCTTCTCCATCCCCGCCATTCCGCCTTATCCGGGCAGCGACGCCTTCCGCGACTCAGGTGGGCAAATCCTTCACACCAGCCAGTTCACCGATCCGGAGATCGCGCGTGGACGCAATCTGCTGGTCGTCGGCTATGGCAAGTCGTCCTGCGACGTGGCGCGCGCCTGTATGGAGGTCGCGGCGTCGACGCGCGTGATCGCGCGCAGCATCATCTGGAAGATCCCCAAGAAGCTCGCCAACACGCTGAACTTCAAGCATCTCTTCCTCAACCGCTTGGGCGAAGGGCTGTTCCGCTATATCGAGGTCAAGGGCTTCGAGCGCTTCCTCCACGGGCCCGGCAAGCCGATCCGCAACGCGATGATGAACAGCGTGCAGGGCGTGATCGCCCGGCAGCTGCGGCTCAAGGAAATCGGGCTGGAGCCGGACGGCAAGCTGGAGACCATCGCGCGGAGCACGGTCAGCCTCGTCACCGACGGCTTTTACGAGGCGATCGGCGACGGGCGGATCAGTTTCCATCGCGGCGAGATCGCCGAACTTTCGCCGGGGCAGGCGCGCCTGTCCGACGGCACGACGGTGCCCGCCGACGTCATCATCTGCGGCACCGGATGGCACCAGCGCTGCGACTTTCTCGATCGGGATGTGCTGTCGAAGGTCACCGACGAGCGCGGCAATTTCCGCCTCTACCGGTCGATGCTCCCGCTCGGCGTGCCGGGCATCGCTTTCAACGGCTATAACTCCTCCTTCTTCAGCCAGCTCAACGCCGAAGTCAGCGCGCTGTGGATCGCCAATATGCTGGTCGGAGGGCTGGTCCTGCCGCCGGAGGAGGAGCAGCGCCGCTATATCGACAGCCGCCTTGCCTGGATGGAGCAGCGCACCAACGGCAAACATTCGAAGGGGACCAACATCATCCCCTTCTCGGTCCACCATATGGACGAGCTGCTGGCCGAGATCGACCTGCGGCTGCCGCTGCTGACGCGCATCCGGCAATGGTTCGTGTCGATCGACGCCGCCGAATATGCCGGCCTGCTGCCGCGCCTGCTGAAGCGCCATGGCCGCACCCTTTCCACGACCAGCACCGGGAGAAACTGATGAGACAGCATGACGGCCGCGTGGCCATCGTCACCGGGGGCGCCGCATCGATCGGCGCCGCGATCACCCGCAAGCTGCACGCCGAGGGCGCGACCGTCCTGATCGCCGCGCGCAGCGTCGACAAGGGGCGTGCGATCGAGGCCGAACTCGGCGCACGCGCGCGCTTCGTCGCGACCGACATCACCGACGACGCCGCGCTGGCCGCACTCGTCGATGCGGCGGTCACCGGCTTCGGCCGGCTCGACATCCTCGTCAACAATGCCTGCAGCTATGGCGACGAAGGTTCGGCGACCTCGCGGGCGACCTGGCTCGAGACGCTCAACGTGTCGGCTGTCTCCGCCGCGATCCTGGGCGAAGTTGCGCGTCCGCACCTTGCGGCGGTCGGTGGCACGATCGTCAACATCGGTTCGATCTCCGGCGTGTTCCCGCATGTCGGGCGCTGGGCCTATCCGGTCGCCAAGGCGGCGCTGCGCCACCTGACCAAGGCGCAGGCGCTCGACTATGCCGCCGACGGCATCCGCGTGAACATGGTCACGCTCGGCCATATCTGGTCCGATCCCTTCGACGGACTGACCGCCGGCGACCGCGCCCATGCCGATGCGGTGTCGGCCGACCTCAACCTGCTCGGACGCGTCGCCGATGCGGCCGAAGTGGCAGAGGTGGTGAGCTTCGTCGCCTCGACCGCCGCCAGCTACATGACCGGCAGCGAAACCAGCGTCGACGGCGGTTACGGCATACTCGGCCCCGAACGCCGCATTCCGCTGATGCCGCTGCTGTCGGGCGCGCAGGGATGAGCGACGCCGACGTCGTCATTATCGGCAGCGGGATCAACGCGCTGGTCTGCGGCGCGATGCTCTCGCTGCGCGGACAGCGCGTCCTGCTGCTCGAGCGCAACGACGTCGCGGGGGGCTGCATCCGGACCGAAGAGCTGACCCTTCCCGGCTTTCGCCACGATACGCTGTCGACGCTCTACCCGCTGTTCGTGACCTCGCCGCATTATGGCGAACTCGGCCCGGCGCTGGCGCGGCACGGGCTTCGCTTCGTCAACACCGACGCGCCGACCGCGCTGCTGCGGTCGGACGGGTCGGCGCTGCTGTTCCGCACCGATCGCGAGGCCAATGTCGCCGCGCTCGATGCGGCGGCACCCGGCGACGGGGACGCCTATCGCCGGGCGATGCAGGCGGTCGAGGCCGATGCGGGGCTGATCTTCGGCCTGCTCGGCGGCGAGCTCTGGTCCTGGCCGACGATCAGACTACTGCTCGGTGAAGCGCGGCGGCGCGGGCTCAAGGGGCTTGCGGCCTTCTTCGGCAAGGCGCTGCGCTCGACGCGCGGCTGGCTGTCGCAGGACTTTACCTCGCCGGCCGCGCGCGGGCTGTTCGCCCCCTGGGTTCTGCATGTCGGCCTGTCACCCGAAAGCAGCATGTCGGCGCTGATGAACCGGCTCGTCCTCTTCTCGCTCGAAGCGGTCGGCGCGCCGATGGTCGAAGGCGGCAGTGACCGGATCGTCGCCGCCTTCCGTGCGCTCATCGAGGAGCATGGCGGCGCGATCCGTATCGGTGCCGACGTGCAGGCGATCGAAGTTGCGGGCGGCAAGGCGACGGGCGTGCGGCTGGCCGATGGCGAGCGCATCGCGGCGCGCCGGGCGGTCGTCGCCTCGGTCACGCCGACGCAACTTTACGACCGGCTGCTGGCCGATGTCGACGTGCCGCAACCGGTGCGCCAGGAGGCCGCCGCCTTCCAATATGGCCGGGGCGAGATGCAGATCCATCTGGCGCTGTCGTCTCCGCCCGAGTGGCCCGACGCGTCGCTCGCGAAGGTGGCGATGCTCCATGTCACCGACGGGCTCGACGCGGTGTCGCGCGCGGTCAACGAAGCCGAGCGTGGCCTGCTCCCCGCCGAGGCGACGATCGTCGTCGCGCAGCCCACTGCGATCGACCCGAGCCGAGCGCCTGAGGGCAAAGCGATCCTCTGGATCCAGCTGCAGGAATTGCCGCGCAACGGCGAACTGAAGGGCGATGCGCT
The DNA here is from genome assembly GCF_018006725.1 of Rhizorhabdus sp. Classification (GTDB taxonomy): domain Bacteria; phylum Pseudomonadota; class Alphaproteobacteria; order Sphingomonadales; family Sphingomonadaceae; genus Rhizorhabdus. Next base: position 32,655 of record NZ_JAGMXV010000016.1, on the reverse strand, counting down.
CGGCGATATCGCGGTCCCCGCCGACGGGCGCTGGACCGAAGCGGTGCGCGAAGCCTATGCCGATCGCATCGTCGACCGCCTGTGCGCGCTGAGCCCCGGCCTGCGCGAAAGGATCATCGGCCACCACGCGATCTCGCCGGCCGATCTGGAGACGCTGAACTGCAATCTGGTCGGTGGCGATCCTTATGGCGGGCTCTGCTCGATCGACCAGTTCATGCTGTGGCGCCCGCAAGCGGTGCCGAGCCGCCACGACACGCCGGTCAAGGCGCTCTATCAGATCGGTGCCTCGACCCATCCGGGGCCGGGGCTGGGCGGCATGTCGGGCTATATGGCCGCGCGGCGGATTGCCGGTTGACGAGAAGTGCCGCCCCGCCGATGCGGGACGGCCCCTTGCGTCATCAGCAGGCAGTCTGCCTTATTTGAGATCTTCGACCGAGACCCAGCCCTTAGTGCCATAGGCGTCGCTGACCTCGACGAAGAGGCCTTCGCGGCCGCCGGTCGGGTTGAGCGATGTGCCGGCGCGCAGTGCACGGACGGCGTCGCCCTTGGCCGCTTTGGCGTAGAGCTTGGTGTCGATCGCGGTGACATAGGAGGCGGCCGTCGCCACCGGGGTGGCGGGCGTCGCTGCGGTTGCCGCCGGCTTCACCGCGACCAGCGCCGCCTTCTGCGCGACGACCGCGTTGAAGGCGGAGACGAAAGCGGCGGCGAGCATCTGCCCGTCCTTCGAATTGGCGTAGCCGCCATTGGCATAGTCGCCATAGCCCATCGAGGTCATCTGCGCCTTGGCGGCATCGGCCCAGGGATTGCCGCCGATCCCGCCGCCGATGCCGCCGATCGATATCTGCGTCTTCGACTGGGTGCCGCTGCCCGAAGCGATCGTCTGGCCGGTGGCCGGGCTGATGACGCGCAGGCCCGCCGCGATCGTCTTCTTCTTGCCGCCGAGGCCGCCGAGCATGCCGAACGCCTGTCCGCCGAAGCCGCCCATGCTGCCGAGCAGCGAACTCGCCGCGCCCGAGCGGACCAGGGCTTCGGTGGCCAGTCCCTTCGCGGTATTCATCGTCTGGTCGATCTCTTCCTTGTCGCCCGCCACCGCGTTGATCAGGAAGTCGGCCGGCTTGTTGCTGCCGGTCGCCTGCAGCGTGAAGCAGTTGCTCTGCACCGCCATCGCCGCGATCAGGTCGCGCGGGCTCGACAGGCCATATTTGGTCCAGCCCTGGGCTTCGCCGTCGACAACCGCGATGCTGCCGATGGGCGCGTCGCATTTGGCGAGCGCGACCGGCTGTTCCTTGGCGGCGAGCGCCGGCTGAAATGCGACAGTGGCGATCAGCGCCGCCGGAATCAGAAGCTTCATGACATTCCCCCGTTTGCAAGCGAGCCGCAGCCCGACGGCTTCGGAGTAAGCGATTCCCGCGCTCTGCTGGTCTGACGTTTCCTGAAATCCGCCCCGCGCGATGCTGCTGCGCTCTATTTTCGGGAGTCTTTTGCTTCGCGGCGCCAGCATTGCTATGGCCCCCGCCAACCGCTCCCGCTTATTCAGAGATGTCCGTGACAGTTCCGATCGACCGCATCCGCAATTTCTCGATCATCGCCCATATCGACCATGGCAAGTCGACGCTGGCCGACCGGCTCATCCAGCGCACCGGAGGCCTGTCCGATCGCGAGATGTCGGCGCAGGTGCTCGACAATATGGATATCGAGAAGGAGCGTGGGATCACCATCAAGGCGCAGACCGTGCGCCTCGACTACACTGCCCGCGACGGCCAGGACTATGTCCTCAACCTGATGGACACGCCGGGCCATGTCGACTTCGCCTATGAGGTGTCGCGCAGCCTGGCCGCCTGCGAGGGCGCGCTGCTGGTGGTCGACGCCGCGCAAGGCGTCGAGGCGCAGACGCTGGCCAATGTCTATCAGTCGATCGAGCATGACCATGAGATCGTGCCCGTCATCAACAAGATCGACCTTCCCGCAGCCGAGCCCGAGAAGGTCAAGCTGGAGATCGAGGATATCATCGGCCTTCCCGCCGACGATGCCGTCCTCGCCAGCGCCAAGTCGGGCATCGGCATCGACGAGATTCTCGAGGCGATCGTCACCCGCATTCCCCCGCCCAAGGGCGACGCCTCGGCACCGCTCAAGGCGATGCTGGTCGACAGCTGGTACGATCCCTATCTCGGCGTCGTCATTCTGATCCGCGTGGTCGAGGGCACGATCAGGAAGGGCCAGCAGATCCGGTTCATGCAGGCGGACACCGTCCATCTCGTCGACCGGGTCGGCTGCTTCCGGCCGAAGATCGAGCAGCTCGGCGAGATGGGGCCGGGCGAGATCGGCTTCATCACCGCGCAGATCAAGGAGGTCAGCCAGACCGCCGTCGGCGACACCATCACCGACGCCAAGAGGCCGACTGCCGAGCCGCTGCCGGGCTTCAAGGAAGTGCAGCCGGTGGTGTTCTGCGGGCTGTTCCCGGTCGACGCCGCCGATTTCGAGAAGCTGCGCGAGAGCCTCTACAAGCTTCGCCTCAACGACGCCTCGTTCAGCTTCGAGGCGGAGTCCTCGGCGGCGCTGGGCTTCGGCTTCCGCTGCGGCTTCCTCGGCCTGCTCCATCTGGAGATCATCCAGGAGCGGCTGACCCGCGAATATGATCTCGACCTGATCACCACCGCGCCGTCGGTGGTCTATCGCCTGTCGCTGAGCCATTCGAAGAATGAGGATGCGAAGGTCATCGAACTGCACAACCCGGCCGACATGCCCGATCCCAACCGGATCGAGATGATCGAGGAGCCGTGGATCGAGGCGACCATCTATGTCCCCGACGAATATCTCGGGTCGCTGCTCAAGCTCTGCCAGGACCGGCGCGGCATCCAGAAGAACCTGACCTATGTCGGCGGACGCGCGCAGATCACCTATGAACTGCCGCTCAACGAAGTCGTGTTCGACTTCTACGACCGGCTGAAGTCGATCAGCCGGGGCTATGCCAGCTTCGACTATCACCAGATCGGCCATCGCGAGGGCGACCTCGTCAAGATGAGCATCATGGTCAATGGCGAGCCGGTCGACGCGCTGAGCATGATCGTCCACCGCGCCGCCGCCGAAGCGCGCGGCCGGCACATGTGCGAGCGGCTCAAGGACCTGATCCCGCGTCACATGTTCAAGATTCCGGTCCAGGCGGCGATCGGCGGCAAGGTGATCGCGCGCGAGACGATCGCGGCGATGCGCAAGGACGTCACCGCCAAATGCTATGGCGGCGACGCAACCCGCAAGCGCAAGCTCCTCGAGAAGCAGAAAGAGGGCAAGAAGCGGATGCGCGAATATGGCAACGTCAACATCCCGCAGGAGGCCTTCATCGCCGCACTGCGCATGGGTGACGAGGCGTAAAGCGGATTCGCTGCGCTTCGTTGTGAGCGCCGGCCGGTCGAAAGCTGAGATGGAGATGGTGCGGTCGTCAGTCCGATGGGCGGCGGATCGCAAAGCCCCTTGTCGATCCGCCGCCCCGTGGGGGCTGGAAGTCCTCCCTGGTGTCCCCGGTCGGTCGGATCGGGGGGAGGACGACCGACCGGGTACTCATGTGCCGCGATCGATGCGCGGCCTGTGCTGATCTTCATTCAGTGCCGGCTGCGCGGCATCGTCTTTTCGGGCAGGCGGAGGCGATCGATCTCGGTCGCGACGGCCTTCCACAGGCCGACGCCATAGCTGTCGCCATCCCGGATCAATATGCCGATCCGGCTCGCCACATAGCTGTCGGTCTGATCGCCGAAATCGTCGATCACCCTCCTGGCGAAGTCGCGGATCATACTCGTCTCCATTACGCTGCTACTCTTCTTGCCCTCCACGCCGGACATGGCCTCACACCAACCCTTCGGCGCGCAGGCTGCGCCAGCCGGTCCGGGCGACGATCAGGTGGTCGTGAACGGCAATGTCGAGCGTCCGGGCAGCCGCGACCAGATGCGCCGTCGCCTTGACGTCGGCCTGGCACGGGGTGGGATCGCCCGACGGATGGTTATGGACCAGGATCAGCGCGGTCGCGCCGAGTTCCAGTGCCCGCTTCAGGATCTCCCGCGGATAGAGCGGCGCCTGATTGACGGTGCCGCGCGACATGAGTTCGTCGCGCAGCAGGCGGTTGCTCGAGTTCAGGAACAGCACCCGCAGATGCTCTATCCCGTTATAAGCCATGCTCGCGAACAGATAGTTGGTCAGCGCTTCCGATGTCGACAGGATCGGACTCGCGCTAAGCCGCGTCCTGAGCGAGTGAAGCATTGCTACCCGCATCGCCACCAGCAGGTCGGCGACATGGCCGTCCTCGGGCAGGCAGGCGTGCAGCTGCGCCGGATCGGCTGCCAGGATCGCCGGCAGCGTGCCGAATTCGTCGAGCAGTTCGTCGACGATCGCGCCGCCATGGGCCAGGCCCAGCGGTTCGATCAGCGATTCTAGTATCGCACGACATTCGGTCGCTGCGCCGAAGCCTGAACCCGGCGCCGGCGATTCCAGGTGCCCACCGCTATGCCGACCAGCATCGGATAGGCCCAGAATTCCGCGGCCCACGCGTAGGGCAGCGCTGCGACCGACCGATCGGCGAGAGTGGCCAGGTGAATGGTCACTGCGATCAAATGGAAGGATGTTACCCATAATGGCCAATATCGATCGCTATTGAGGGCGAGATTGCCGAACGCCGCGAGCACGAGCAGATCTACGATGAAGATCCCCGCCTGCGGTGTCTGCCATCCCGGATAGAAGGACATCGCTGCGATCACGGTCAGGATGGACCCGACGACCATGATCACCGCACCGATCCGTTCGGGCCAGCCGCCCTGCCATCCTGCATAGGAGGCGACGGCTATGAGCACGAACAGGTAGAAGAGCTGGTTGAGGAGGGCCATGGCCCGACCGGATCATATCGGTTCCGGTCGGTCAAGCATGGCATGGCCGCTCCCGGCGCGGCTCTTCCCGATCAGGCGACTTCGGCGAGGTGGCGAACTTCCGAGTTGTAAGGCTTGCCGACCAGACCGCCCAGGGCATAGGTCTTCAGACCGATCTGGTCCTTGGTCGCGGCGAGCTCACGGTGGCTGGCGATGATCTTGGCGCGGGCCTTGACCAGCGTCGAAAAGCTTTCGGCGGCATATTCGAGGGCTTCCTGGCCGACTTCGCAGGCGAGGTCGGCCTCGGCGCGGGCGGACGGGATGAAGCCGGTCAGTTCTGCGGTGCGGGCGATCGCCTGGTCGATGGCATGCTCGGCCGCCATCAGGCGGTCGGCGACTTCCTGGGCAACTTCGCGGCGCTTCAGAATGGTCTGGCGATTGAACATGTGCTGCTCCCTTCGCGCAGCCCGTCCGAGGCTGCACGTCCCTGTCTGGCAATGATGAAAGTCCGGGTAGCGCTTAGACCTGAAACAGGCGCTTCAGCGCATCGAGGCCGGCGAGAAGTCCGCCGAATGCAAGGGCCGAGGCGATGGCGATCGAGAGGATCCATCCCAGCCTTTGCACGACACTCAGATCATTACGTTCCCTCCCCGGGGTGGGGACGGGCAGGTTTACGAAGGAGCCGCCGGTTACGAACGCGGGGGTTCGAAAAGCCAGCTGTTCCTCGCGAACCGAACTTCCGTGGAAGTCCGTTTCGGCCTGCCGCATCCCGTGGATATCGGACAGGTCGACAGTGGCATGTACGGCCGATTGAGCAACGTGCGGCGATTGATATACGGCCGATTGATATGCGTTCGGGGTCTCATATTTGGCGAGCAGCCGGGCCGCTTCGAAGCGGTTGGCGACCCCGAGAATCTGGATCGCCATGCGCAGCCGCTGGTCGACCGTATGCGGAGAAATGCCCAGCTCGCGGGCGATGTCCTTGGACGAAAGATGCATGAGAACCATGCGCAGGCAGATGCGCTGCGCCTCGGTCAATTTCTCGATGCGGCCCGATTCCATGGCTTCCATCATATCGCTATTCCCGCGCGCTGTAAAACCCGTCGGGACATGCTCGTGTAACGGTCTCGTTACGCCCGAATGACGGTCGTTTCGGGGGCGTCGGAGGCCACCCGCTCGGCGGTCGGAGCGTGAGGCGATCACGGCCTTTGATATGCCATTGATATGCCGCTGCTGACCATTGCGAAGCGGGTCGGCGGCTCCTAGCATCGCGCGATGGCATCGGGGGAAAGCCAATCCAAGGGGCGAATCGCCATCATAGGTGCCGGCTATGTCGCCGATCTGTACCTCGCCTCGCTCTGCGCCTTTCCCGAAATCGAGATCGTCGGTGTCTGGGATCGCGATGCGGCGCGGCTTGCGCATTTCGCCGCCTACTGGTCGCTCCCCGCGCTGGCGGGATTCGAGGCGGTGGTCAAGGCGCGGCCCGATATCATACTCAACCTCACCAACCCGTCGTCGCATGCCGCCGTCACCCGTCAGGCGCTCGAGGCCGGGCTCCATGTCTGGAGCGAGAAGCCGCTCGCGCTGGAGATGAGCGAGGCGATCGCGCTGACCGAGCTGGCGAAGGCGCGCGGGCTTCACCTTGCCTCGGCGCCCTGCAGCGTGCTGGGGCGTGCGGCGCAGACGCTGTGGCAGGCCGTCCGCGATGGTCGCATCGGACGTCCCCGGCTCGTTTATGCCGAGCTCGATGACGATTTCGTCAGCAGCGCGCCCTTCCGGCGCTGGTTCTCGGCGAGCGGAGCAGCGTGGCCGGCGGACGACGAGTTCCGTACCGGATGTACGCTCGAACATGCGGGCTATTATCTCAGCTGGTTGATGGCGATCTTCGGTCCGGTGCGCCGCGTCGTCGGCGGTTCCGCGCGCTGTCTCGACGAAGAGCAGACGGGCGCCGGTCATGCTGCGCCCGATTATGCCTCGGCGACGCTCTATTTCGATGCGATGGTCGCGCGGCTGACCTGTTCGATCGTCGCCCGGCACGACCATCGCCTGCGAATCTTCGGCGACGACGGCATATTGGAAGTCGCTGACGCCTGGGCCAACGGCGCTGCCGTGCGGGTGCGTCGACGCCATGTCCTGCGGAGACGACTGGTCAACAGTCCGATTGCGCGCCGCGTGCCCTGGGCCGGGGACGGGCATCCGATGCTGGGTCGGCGTGGCGCCGCCTCGATGAACTTCGCGCTGGGTGTGGCCGAGATGATGCGCGCCATTGCCGCCGGTCGCTCGCCGCGTCTTGCCGGAGATTTCGCGCTGCATCTGACCGAAGCAAGCCTCGCCATGCAGATGGGCGGGGATCATCGCATGGCGACGAGCTTCGACGCGATGGAGCCGATGCGCTGGTGATGAGCGGTTCGTCGTTGGGATTCGCCGTCATTGGTCGCGGTCGCATGGCCGCGACGATGCGCGCGCTGGTGGGGGACGTGCCTCCCGACCAGGCGGAGGCTGTCTATGTGGCCTGCGGCAATGCCGATCATGTGCGTCAGTCGCGCCTGGCACTCGAGGCCGGTAAGGCGGTGCTGTGCGAGAAGCCCGTCGCATTGGCGGGTGCCGATGTTCGGGCGCTTAGCGCCCTTGCCCGATCGCGCGGCCTGACCTTCATGGAGGCGGTGGCGACGCCCTTCCTGCCCGCAGTCGCCCATGCGATCGCTCTTGTCGCCGAGGGGCGGCTCGGCCGTGTCGATCGGCTCGAGGCGAGCTTCGGCTATCCGGTTTCGCGCGACGCATTCCCGCGTCTGTTTATGCCGAGTACGGGGGTGCTGGCCGATCGTGCGGTCTATCCGCTGATGCTCGCGCTGATCCTGCTCGGCCCGGTGGCGGGGATGACGTGCGAGGTGGAGCGCGACACCGACGGCATCGACGTCGCGGCGCGGCTGTCGCTGGTCCATGGCGGGGGCGCGCGCTCCGATCTGTCGGTTTCTTTCGTCGAGCGTCTGTCCAACGATCTCCGTATCGAGGGCGAAGCGGCCACGCTCGAACTGTCGCCGCCGCTGCTTTCGGCGCAGCGTCTGCGCCTGCGGCCCGCCGGTGCGCCGCAGATCTCGCGGCGGCGAAGCGCCCTTCGACAAAATCCTCTGATACGGCGTTTGAACGATGCCGTCGCAAGGATTGGCGGCGATTTCCATCCGCTCGGCGGATCGCTCTACCGGCATGAGATCGCGCATTTCACGCAACTGGTGCGAGACGGTCAGGTTGAGAGCCCCATCGTCACCCATGCCCGGATGGAAGAGGTGGTGCGGCTGGTCGAGGAGGCCCGGTCGCGGTGAAGATCGCTTATCTGCTCAACAGCTATCCGATGACGAGCACGACCTTCATCCGACGCGAGATCGCCGCGATCGAGCGGGCGGGTGTGCCGGTCAAGCGGTTCGCCGTCCGCCGCTGGGCCGAGGGGCTGGTCGATCCGGCCGATCGCGCCGAGCAGGACAAGACCGAATATCTTTTGAGTGGCAAGCTGATCGGACTGTTGGCGGGACTGATCGTCGAACTGTTAGGCAATCCCGCCGGCTTGTTCCGCGCGATCCGCCATGGCTGGGCGCTCTATCGCCGCGCCGGCGAGGGGGTGGTCAGGCACGTCGCCTATGTGGCGCAGGCGGTCAGGCTGCGGCAGCGCTGTGCCGCGCTCGGCATCGACCATGTCCACGCGCATTTCTCCACCAACGCGGCGGCGGTGGCGATGCTTGCCCGGCTTCTGGGCGGGCCGCGCTACAGCTTCACCGTGCATGGGCCCGACGAACTGGAGGTGCTCGGTCGCAACGCCTTCGTCGACAAGGCGTACCATGCCGAAGCCATCGTGGCGATCAGCCGCTATTGTCGCGACCGCTTGGTCCGACATCTGCCCGAGGCCTTGGCGAGCCGGATCGAGATCATCTCTTGCGGCCTCGATCTGCGCGAATATCCGAGAACGGCGGATGCCGGGCCGTCTGGAACGATGCTGCTCTGCGTCGGCCGGCTTTGTCCCCAGAAAGGGCAAGTCGACATTCCGGCGGCGGTGGCGGCGCTGCTGCCAGATCATCCCGAGGCTCGGATTCTGCTGGTTGGCGACGGCGAGGATCGCGGCGCAATCGAGCGCGCCGTCGCCAAAGCCGGGGTGGCGGACCATGTCCGGCTCCTTGGCTGGCGCGACAATGACGAGGTGCGCCGGCTGATCGGCGAGGCGAGGGCGCTGATCCTGCCGAGTCATGCCGAAGGGCTTCCTATCGTGCTGATGGAAGCGCTGGCGCTCGGCCGGCCGGTGGTGACGACCCCGGTCGCGGGCATAGCCGAGTTGGTGGATGAGCGCTGCGGCTGGTTGGTGGCACCCGGCGACGTGGTCGGACTGGCCAAGGCGATGGCAGAAGCATTGGACTGTTCGCCGGAACGGCTCGCCGCGCTCGGCTCGGAAGGGCGTAGCCGCGTGGTCGCGCGGCATGACGTCGACCGCAGCGCCGCGCAACTGCTCGATCTCTTCGGACGGCAGCGGGCCTGAAGGGATGGGCGCAGCTTTCAGGCGGCCGCGGTCTCCACGGCGTGCAGGAGCTTCGCCGGCGCGAACGGCTTTATGATCCAGCCGGCAACTCCGGCCTTGCGCGCGCGGCTCTGCTTCTCGTCCGAATATTCGGTAGACAGGACCAGGATCGGGATATCGCGGTGGCGGTCCAGCGACCGCACGGCTTCGACCAGGCCCAGCCCGTCCAGGCGCGGCATGTTGATGTCGGTGATCAGCAGATCGGGCCGGTCATGTTCGGCGAGCCATTCGAGCGCGGCGACGCCGTCCTCGGCTTCGGCCACGTCATGACCCTGTCCGCGGAGAACCGCTCCGAGCAGCCGCCGGATAGTCGAGGAATCGTCCACGGTCAGGATTTTTGCCATTCAGCCGCTCGTCAGCCCATGATTGCGGGACGCACTTTAGTCGGCTGGGCTTAACGAGGGGTTTCCACGCCTAGGTAGAACACCGGAGAAGCGAGCCGTCTGCGCTTTTCGCATAGCCGTCCGCGCACGATCGATCGGCCGATCCGACAGGTATCGACATGCGGAGAGGGGCCCAGGGCATCCCTTGAAACGGCGATGCCGTCTCGAGCATGACAGTATTGGCCTAAATATAAAACGCACAAATAAATTTCACGATTTTACAGTAAAAATCCGTTATCTTTCCCATCGGCGTAAATGTGATCTTCACGTGGTTCTGGCGTTTGTCAGTCGGTATTTATTTGCAAACACTGCTGCAACAGGGCTCATTTGTGAGGTTTCGATCTGATAAATTTCACTGATATTTAATTTTATGTTGCCAGATGGAATTTGATGATTATCGGAATTCTCTGTCTGTAAGATGGTGGCGTGGAGGTTTGTGTGGCGTTGGGTGTGGTCGTCCTGCGGCGATGAAAGGCAAATGGCTTTACATCATTGATGACGAAGCGATCGTGCGCGCCTCGATCATAAGCCTGTTCCAGGCCGACGGAGGCTGGGACCACGCCGAATTCGACAATAGCGACAGCTTTCTCGCAGCGCTCGACAGCCTGGATCCAGGCTGCGTGCTCGTCGACATGCAGCTTCCGGGATCGAACGGCAGCGTGATCGTCGAGGCTCTGTCGCGCCGCTCGCCGTCTTTTCCTTTTGTCGTCGTTACGGGATTCAGCGATTTCGCGACTGCGGTCAGCATGTTCAGGCTGGGCGCAGTCGACTTTCTCCACAAGCCCGTCGATCCTGTGGCGCTGTTCGACGCGGTCGAACGGGCCTTGCACCGCCTGAGGGGGGACGGCCAATGGCAGGCCCTCGTCTCTCATGCGCAGTCCCGGGTGGCGGCGCTGACCAGCGAGGAGGATCGTTCGATGGCGCTGATCTTCGAAGGGCAGTCGAACGCCGACATAGCGTCGGCAATGGGTGTGACCCCGCGGGACGTGCAGCGCGCGCGGGCGCTGGCTCTCGCCAAGCTCGACGCGCCCACGATCTTCGACGCGATGCGCGTCTTCGCTCTTGCGGGCAGGCTCTGACGATCGGCGGCCCGTCCCGGCCGGAAGCCTCCGGCTTCCGTCGGAAAGTGCCTTGCCCGCACGTGCCCGAAGACTAGCCCGCCGGGTCGGTCTCAATATCGCAGCCGGACGCCGCCCGTAGCCGCGCGGCCGGGCTGGCCGTAGCCGGAGGCGGTCTGATAGCGCTCGTCGAAGAGATTTTCGACGCGCGCGTACACCTCGACATTCTCGGTGAGGGGCATGCTCGCGCGAATGTCGACCAGCGCATAGCCGCCCAGTCTGACGCTGTTGGCGGCATTGTCGAAGCTGTTCGAGACATGGGTGATCGTCGCGCCGATCGAGCCTGCGCTCCATGCATAATCGGCCGTCACGCTCACAGCGTTACGCGGGCGACGTGCGAGGTCGTTGCCGAAATTGGCACTGCTCCGCTCGCGGTTCTGAGCCTTGGTGTAGGTGTAGTTTGCGCGGACTTCGAAGCCGGGCGTCGGCTGCATCACCAGTTCGATCTCTGCGCCGCGTGCGCGCGCTCTGGCGATATTGGCGTAGGTGAAGGTCGACAGGTCGAAGTCGATCTGGTTGACCACCCGGCGCTCGAACCAGGTCGCCCGCGCCTGCAGCAGCCCGTCGATCAGCGATTGTTCGACACCGGCATCCCAGCTCTTCGCTACTTCGGGGCGGAGGTCGTCATTTCCGAAGTCGCCGTAGAGTTGATACAGCGAGGGCGCCTTGAATCCTTCGCTATAAGTAGCGCGCAGGATCGTTGCGCCCTCATTCGGAGTCCATACGAGGCTGGCGTTGGCGCTGCTCTTGCCACCGAACTGGCTGTGGTCGTCATGTCGGATGCCGGCGGCGGCCGTCACCCCCGCGAGCGGACGCAGCGTCAGCAACCCATAGACGCTGTCGATGTTCGCCTTCTTGCGATCGAGCGGCGAAAAGACGCTTTCGGTCCGGTAGCGCTGGCCTTCATGCTCGGCGCCGAAGGTGACGTCGGCCGAGCGCGCAAGTTCCGCACCGCCCTGATATTCGAAACGCAAATTGCGCCCCAGCGCATCGAAGGTCAGGATTGGCGTGCCGGCCGGGTCGTAATTCTGCCGATCGATCCGCGTCCAGGCGACCGCAAGGCGGTTTTTCAGCCGGCCGTCGAACAGCGCGGCGTTCAGCCCGGCATAGCCGACGATCTGTTCCTGCCGCGAATATTCGTCGGTATCGCCGAGTTCGAAATTGGGGGGCGGAAAGCCGTCGAGGTCGACCTTGCTCTTCGTATAGAAGCCACGGAGGTCGAGTGACAGATCGTCGGCGAGCGCGACCTGCGCCTTCGCATGGGCTCCGAACAGATGATAGCCGTCCGGCTCGGTACCGCCGCCGCTACGGTCCGCGACCGAGATGCCGTCGGTGGTCAGATAGCCGGCGCCCGCGCTGAGTGCGACAGGGCCGACAGTGCCTGAAATGTTGGCGACGGCGCGACCGGCGTCGTAGCGGCCATATTCGCCGCTCGCCTTGATCTGCAGCCCCTGTGTCGGCGCAGAGGTGATCAGGTTGACCACGCCACCGATCGCCTGGCTGCCCCACAGCACCGATTGCGCCCCGCGCAGCACCTCGATCCGGTCGAGATTGTCGGTCAGCAGGTCGGCGAAGTTGAAGCCGCCGCCGGGTGCGGACGGGTCGTTGAGCTTGACCCCGTCGATGAGCGCCACGGTCTGGTCGCTTTCCGCGCCACGGATGAAGACGCTGGTGGTCGAGCCCAGGCCGCCATTGCGGACGATGGTCACGCCGGGCAGCGTGCGCAGGAGCTCGGCGACCGACGGCGTCTGCCGCAATTCCAGCGTCTTCGCATCCACGACGGAGATCGACTGGGCGACCTGCGACAGCGGCGTTTCGGTCCGCGTCGCGGTGACGACGATGGTGTCGGCGTCTTCGGCTGCGTCTTCGGCATGGGCGACGGCCGGCAGGGCCGCGGTCGAGAGCAGGATGCAGGAGAGAAACGATAGTCTGGACATGGCGGAAACCCCTCAATGACAAGTCATCAGGGCCCCGGACGGAAAGGATGGATATCCTCCGCGCGCGACCCTTTACGATCGTCGTCACGCGAGGATTTCGCCTCGATCATGTGGTGCACCCCGCCCGCATGATGGAACGACCGCGACGGGCAGGTCTCCTGGCTCTCGGGTCATCGCGGTCGCCCAGCCTTCCCGGATGTTGAGACATCCAGTGGCATGTGCGGACGATCGCTCGCCGATCACAGTTGCGGGGGCAGCTCCGGCTTGCGGTCGCCCGCTTCCGAATTCCCTTTTAGTCCCGTCTCCGGGACCCGTCGCGATCGCGCCTCTAGGTAAAGTGGCGGTACGACGCAAGCGCCAAGCGGCGGGACTCGTTTCGGTTACGTTTCGGTCTGGCCCGTGCGGATGGTCTCGTGACGCAACGGCAGGTCGCTGTGTCGAAACGCACAAACTATTGAACGGCATTGAACTATTACGATGACAAGGCCCCGGTGGGGGGGTATTGAAGCAGGCGGCGAAGGGGATCGCCGACAGGGGAAATCGGGGGACGTCTTGCGCAGTCCGTTCAGGCCCGCTGCCATATTGGCAGCTTGTTTCTTTGCTTCGTCGATGGATTCGGCCGTGCTGGCCCAGATCCAGACGCCGACCGGTCAGCAGATCGCGCCCGGCCGCGACGAGCTCAATCGCACGACGCAGCAGCCGGCTCCCGGGCCTTCGCGTCTTACCATCGACGGCGATATCGAACGGGCACCTTGCGCGCTCGATGCGCCGGCCTACGCCAATATCAAGGTGACAATCACCGAGGCGCAGTTCGCCAATCTTCAGGGCGTTTCGGCGGAGGAGTTGAAGGCCTCCTATGCCTCGCTGCTCGGCGCCGACCGTCCGATCGCCACGATCTGCACGATCCGCGATGCCGCTGCCACCGCGCTGCGTCGCAAGGGCTATCTCGCGGCCGTGCAGGTGCCGGTGCAGCGGATCGAAAATGGCGTGGTCAAGTTCCAGGTGCTGTTCGCCAAGATCGTCGCGGTGCGCGTGCGTGGTGACGCGGGGCCGGCGGAAAAGCTGCTGGCGGGTTATCTGTCGCACCTGACGCAGGACAGCGTCTTCAACCGCTACACCGCCGAACGCTATCTGATCCTGGCGCGCGACGTCCCCGGCTATGACGTCCGTCTCGCGCTCAAGCCCGCAGGCGGCGCGCCGGGCGAGCTGGTCGGTGAAGTCAGCGTGACGCGCACTCCGGTCGAGGTGAATTACAGCCTCCAGAATTTCTCCGCGCGTAGCTCGGGGCGCTGGAACGGCACCTTGCAGGGCGCGGCCTATGGTCTGCTCGGCGGCGACCGGCTGACTGCGTCGGTCGGCAGCACCGCCGACTTCAAGGAGCAGCGGCTCGTCCAGCTGGGCTACGACACCCGGATCGGTTCGGAAGGGCTCGTTCTCAGCGGTAACTTCACCTACGCCTGGTCGAAGCCGGATGTCGGTGGTGCGATCAGGCTGCGGGCGCGAACGCTGTTCGCCACCGGCGAAACCCGCTATCCGTTCATCCGCACCCAGGCCTTCAGCCTCTCGGGTGCGGCTGGTCTCGACTATCTGAATCAGGTCGTTACCTTCAACGGTCAGGATCTCACGCGCGATCGTCTGCGCGTCGGCTATCTCCGTCTCGACTTTGACGCGGCCGATATTGCCGAGCGGCGTTTCCCCAGCTGGCGCGCCTCGGGTTCGGTAGAGTTCCGGCAGGGCCTGGACATTTTCGGTGCATCTCCATCGGTTCCGACCGTTCGGCCGCTACCCGCCGGATATGTTCCGCCGGCACGGCTCGACGGCGACAAGACGTCGCGGCTGGTCCGCGCATCCGCCTCGCTCGAATATGCGCTCGGCAAGGGCTATTGGATCGCGGCGACGCCACGCGCGCAATATGCGTTTGATCCGTTGTTCAGCTTCGAGGAATATTCGGGCGGCAACTTCTCGATCGGGCGCGGCTATGATCCCGGCACGATCATCGGCGACAGCGGTCTGGGCAGCGGCTTCGAGCTGCGCTTTCCTCGGGTGCAGCCTTTCCAGAAGGTCAACCTCAACGTCCTGCCTTATGTGTTTACCGACGTCGCGTTGACGTGGAACAAGCAACTCGGCCGGGACGATCTCGATGCGCTCTATTCGGTGGGCGGCGGTCTGCGGGCGATCCTGAACAATCGCTTTCGCATCGATGGCACGATCGCCGTGCCGCTGAGGAAGGCCGGGTTCCAGACGAAGAACAAGGATCCCCGCTTCCTGATATCGCTCACGACCCAGCTCTGGCCCTGGGAGCGGCGCTGATGTCCGCCCCTGCCGCGCCTCTGCCCAAGCTGGCGGCGCGGGAGGCGTCGATCGGTTTTCATGTCCATTTCGCGTCCGGGCGCAAGAATCCCGTGATGCTCCGGGAGGATGTCCTTCATGCGTAATCGCCGCTCCGCACTCGGCACGGTGCTGATCGCCTCGCTGGCCTTGGTTCTGCCGGCTCCCGCCATCGCGGCGCAGTCGACCCCGCTTTCGCTACGCAACAGCTTCCGGATCGGCACCACGGGCGTGCTCTGTACGGCGCAGAACCGGTCGGTCGGGCCGGTCCTTGCGACCATGTTCGACCGCGGCTATCGCGTCGTGTGTCGCGATGCGGCGTCCCCGGTCGGCCGCCTGTTCGCCCTGCGCAAAAATGGCGACGATCCGGTCCAGCGCGTGATCGCCAGCGCCGATGCGCCGCTGACCTGCCAGCGCCCGGAAGCGGTGGACATCGAGGGGCTGGGTAAGGTGCAGATGCGCGAATGCGTCGATGCCAATCAGCTGTCCTACAAGATCTACATCCATTCGGACGCACGCAGCGATTATGTTGCAGCCGGCCTCGGCGGCTATGACAGCGCCATGCAACTGGGCCTGCGGACCCTCGTCGCCGATCGCATCGTCAAGGGCGAGGTGCAGGTGGCGACCACCTCTGCCGGCGATCCCGCAGCCTTTGCCCGCGTGCAGGCGGGCGCGCTGGACAGCGAAAGCGCGCTGGCCGAAGCCTATGCGCGCAACAACGACGGTTCCTATGCCGAGGCGGCGGAATTTTTCGAGGCGCTGGTCGAGCGTGACGCCGGCTCGTCCAAGGCCCAGTCGCGCCTGTCCGAATATCTTGCCAACCAGGCCCTTCAGGAATCGAACCAGCGAAATTTCTCCACGGCGGATGCGCTGTTTGCGCGTGCCGCGACGCCGTCGGCGCTCGTCGATCCGGTGGTCGGGCGCATGCTGCGCAACTTCTATGCGATCCATTATCTGAACCAGGGCAAGCTGGACCGCGCGCTTGCGGAACTCGCCAAGCCGGTTGCCGAGATCGAGGCGGTTCAGACCGCCGACGCCAAGCTTGCCCAAGGCGAGATCAGCGAGACTGTGGCCGACGACCTCAACCGCGAGGGCGGAGCGATCAACCAGGTCGCCGGGCTCGACGGGTCGATCCAGCCGTTCGAGCGCGCCCAGATCCTCGACGCGCAGGCGCTGCTCCTGCGTGGCGTCGTCTTCCGCGCGCAGAAGAAATATGCCGAGGCGCGCACCAGCTTCGACGAAGCCGTCACGGCGATGCAGGCGGTGCGCGAAGGCAAGATCAACAGCACCGGCTGGCTGCGGTCTAGCGTGCAAAGCGAACTGGCGCTGACCGCCGAGGCCGAAGGGCGCATCGAGGAGGCCGAGCGGCTGTTCGCAGACTCGTTGCAGGTGGTGGAGATCCAATATCCGAACACCGCCGTCGCGCTGGGCGCCAAGGCGCGTTTCGCCGGCTTCCTGAGCCGTCACGGGCAGGGTGACCGGGCGATGACGCTCTATGGCGAGCTGATCGGGGCGTCGGAAAATGTCCCCGGCGCGATGTCGTCGATCCGGACGCTGCTGCGTCCCTATTTTCGCCTGCTCGCCGAGCGGTCGGCCAGCGATCCCAAGGCCGTCGCGCAGATGTTCACCGCCAGCCAGCTGATGCTGCGGCCGGGCATCGCCCAGACCCAGGCGCTGCTCGCGCGCGAATTGTCGGGCGGCGATGACGAGGCGGCCGGCCTGTTCCGTCAGTCGGTGACGCTGTCACGCTACATCGCCCGTGCGACCGGCGACGTGGCGCGCCTCGCGTCGCTGCCGGCGCCGACTCCGGCCGATCGCACCGCACTGGAAGAAGCGCGCGGGCGCCTTGCCCGCTATTCGCGCGACCAGACCGCGCTTCAGGCGAAGCTCGCCAAATTCCCGCGCTACCGCGTCTTGTCGCCCTCGACGATGGGCGTCGATGAATTGCAGAAGGCGCTGCGTCCCGGCGATGGCTATTACAAGGTCACGCTTGTCGGGCAGGATGCCTACGCTATGTTCGTTTCACCGACGGTGGCGAAGGCGTGGAAGCTCGACATCACCACCAAGGAGCTCGAGGACACCGTCGCCAAGATCCGCGACTCGGTCGTGAAGATCGAGAATGGACAGGTCGCCACCTATCCGTTCGACGTTGTTCTGGCGCGGAAGCTCTATGTGACGCTGATGCAGCCGGTCGATGCCGAACTGCATCAGGTGCGAAACTTCATCTTCGAGCCCGATGGCCCGCTGCTGCAGCTGCCGGCGAATTTGCTGCCGATCGAACAGGCGGGTGTCGATGCCTATCTGGCGCGGCTGAAGAAGCCCAATGCCGACGATTTCGATTTCCGCGGGGTCGCCTGGCTCGGCCGCGAGCGGGACGTCTCGACGGTGGTCAGCCCGCGCTCCTTCGTCGACGGGCGCGATGTCGCCAGCTCCAAGGCGGCGATGGGCTATCTGGGCATGGGCGAAAATGCGCGCCCGGCGCTCAACCCCTTCTTCGTGCCGCCACCGTCGCAGGCCGACGAGTGCGCGTGGCCGCTCAGCAACTGGAACAACCCGATCTCCTCGTCCGAACTCTATCTCGCGAGCGGCATCATCGGCCAGGACAAGTCGAAGCTGGTCGTCGGGGCGGACTTCTCGGATTCGACCATCATCGGCATGAACGATCTGGCGCAGTACCGGATCATCCACTTCGCGACGCACGGCCTCGTCACGGCGCCGCGGCCGGAATGCCCGGCTCGACCGGCGCTGCTGACTTCGTTCGGCGGCGGCACGTCCGATGGCCTGTTGTCGTTCAAGGAAATCTTCGACCTCAAGCTCGACGCAGACGTTGTGGTCCTGTCGGCCTGCGATACCGCCGGCATGGCGACGGTCGGCGCGACCCGCGAGGCGGGTGTCACGACCGGCGGCAACTTTGCGCTCGATGGTCTCGTACGTGCTTTTGTGGGCGCGGGCGCTCGGACCGTCGTTGCCAGCCACTGGCCGGTGCCGGACGATTTCAACGCCACGAAGCGGCTGATCACCGGCCTCTTCACCGCGCCGCCAGGGACGCCGATGGCGACGGCCATGCGGAATGCACAGGTGGGATTGATGGACGATCAGAACACGTCTCACCCTTATTACTGGTCGGCCTTCGCGATCGTCGGCGATGGTCAGCGGGCGCTGCTTCCGGCCACGGCGGCAGCGGGGACGACATCGACGGCGCAGTAACGGGGCGCATTGATACGGGCGGGGATTGGTTCGTTGGGGGACGGCATGACAAAGCGGGGCACGGGACGCGGTAACGGACAGCTGGGCAGTGAACCGTCGCTGCTCCGGCGAGGCAAGGCCGATCCGTTCGGACGCGCGGCGCGCGGTGGCGGCAACAGCCGGACGCTCACCTCCGCGCTGGCAATGGCTACGATCCTTGCCTTCCCCGCCCGTGAGACTCTCGCTGCGAACGGCGCCTTCGCCGGCAGCGCCAGCGCCGGTGCGGGCGTCTTCATTTCGCAAAGCGAAAGCACCGACACGATCACGGTCAGCAATGCGACCTCGATCATCACCTGGACGCCCACCGACACCCAGTCCGGCGGCGCGGCTATCGACTTCCTTCCTTCGGGCACCACCGCCAATTATCGTAACGATCCCTCGCTGCAGGGCGGTTTCACCGTCCTCAACCGCATTCTCCCGAACGATCCGACCCGCGCCGTCGCCCTCAACGGCGCGATCAACAGCCGGCTCTATGACGGCAGCAACAATCTGATCGGCACCGGCGGCAATGTCTGGTTCTACAGCCCGGGCGGACTTCTCGTCGGGGCTTCCGCCTCTATCGACGTCGGCGGGATCGTCCTGTCCAGCGTGCCGATCGACTTCGGCGGGTCGGGTCCCAACCCCGATGTCGTCTCGCTCGGCGCCAGCGATGCCGGACGCACCGTGGAAATCCAGACGGCCAACTTCCAGGCGTCGAACTATGTCGGCGTGCTCGCGCCGCGCATCGTCCAGTCGGGCACGGTCGCCTCGCAGGGAAGTGTCGCTTATGTCGCGGCCGAGCAGGCCGACCTTACCTTCTCCAACGGCTTGTTCGACATCTCGATCCCGGTCGGCACCGGATCGGCCGATGCGCTGACGCATGACGGCACGACCGTCGTCACCCCGCAGGGTTCGGGTACGAGCCGCGGAATCTATCTCGTCGCGGTTCCGAAGAATCAGGCGCTGACCATGCTGCTCACGGGTGGCTCGCTCGAATTTTCGGAAGCCGGTGGCGCCTCCGTGTCCGATCAGGGTGTCGTCCTGTCTGCGGGCAACGATGTCGTGTCCGGAGGTTTCGGTCCGTCCGGACCGCCTGCAGCAGCGGGCACTGGTACGGTACGCGTCCAAGGCGGATCGGTTGGTGCTCGTGCCTATATCGGCGCGTCGCGTGATCTCACCATCTCTGGCACGACGTTCACAGACCAGGCTGCGATCGATGCCGCTAATGGCAGCGGCACGGATATCGTGATCGATACGACAGCCGGCAATGTCAGCGTGGCTGGGCTTCTCTCGATCGAGACCGGCGTAGTAGAGAGCAGCAGCTCGGTAACGGGCGGCAACGTTTCGCTGCTCGCGGGTGCTGGCGGCACCATTTCGGCGGGATCGGTTAGCATCGCCACCAGCGCCAATGGCGGAGACGGCGGAACGGGCACGGCAGGTAACGTCACCGTCCAGGCGCAGGGCACCGGCGCGGCCATCAATATCGGGGCGTTGCTGAGCATCGAGGCCGATGGTGGCAGTGGCGCCGTGTCGGGCAGCATCAACGGAGGCGACGGGGTCGGTGGCCGCGTGCTGGTCAACGCGCTGACCGGCGGTGCGATCGCGTCGGGCAGTCTCGATGTCAGTGCGTCAGGTTTCGGTGCAGGAGCCATGCAGGGCAGTGGCGGCAATGGCCTGGCGGGCGAGATCCTGCTGACCGCGACGGACGGGCAGATCAGCCTGACCGACAGCGGAGTCGCTTCCCTCGTCGCGCTCGGCCGTGGCGGCGGAAGCAGCAGCGGTGCCGGGGGCAGTGCCCTGTCCGTTTTCCCCGGCGAGGGCACGAGCCGCGGATATGTCGGGATAAGCGCTTCGGGCGGGACGGGCAGCATCGATTTCGGTACCGCGCAGAACCCGGTGGGTCTCTTCGTCGACACCTCCGCCAATGGCGGCGACTCGATGGGTGGCAGCCTGTCCGGCAATGCCCGGGGCGGTGGTTTCGACATCATTGCGTCCAACGGCGCGACGGTTACGGTGCGTGACACACTTTCCTTTGCTGGCGACGCAACGGTTGCCAATGGCGAATCCAACGGCGGCGGCAGCGCGACGGGCGGCCGCTTCGGTGCCCGGGCGGATGGCGGGACGCTCACTCTGGCCGGGGTGAGCATCGCTATGGACGGGGCCGGTGGTGCAAACCTCTTCGGCGCCGGCGGCACCGGAACGGGTGGCAACGCCAGCGTGGTCGTCGCGTCCGGTGGGTCGATCGACTTCGGCGGAAGCGTCTTCATGTCCGGCTCCGGTACGGGTGGCGGCTCCCCGGTGACGGACGGTGGAGCGGGTCTTGGCGGTGACCTGATCTTCGGCGGAGGAGCCGGCACGATTACCGCCAACTCGGGGGTAAGTCTGTTCGCCAACGGCTATGGCGGGCAGGGCGAGACGAGCGGCGGCGATGGCCAGGGCGGCATCGCCAATATTGCGGCAATCGGTGGAACCACCATGACGGTTGGCAGTGTGCTGCTGATTGCCGACGGCGGCGGCGGCGATGCGGTGACCGGCGGGGTCGCGCTGACCAATTCGGTGGGCGGTGCTGGTACGGGCGGCTTTGCCGGCGTCACGGTCCGCACAGGCAGTGCGGTCACGATGGGCAGTGCGACTATCCAGTCGAACGGGCAGGGCGGGGGCGGCTATAGTGGTGGCACGGGCCAGGCCGGTTTCGATCTGATCAACGGCGGCAACGGCGCCGCCATCACGGCCTCGGACGGGACGATCGACATCACCGGGGTAACGGTGACACTGAACGCCAATGGTGTGGGTGGATCCAGCTTTGCCGATGCGGCTGGCACCATCGGCGATGCGGGCGAGGGCATTGGCGGCGACGCCAACATCGCTGGGCTGACCGGGGACAGCGCACTGGGCAGCGTCACTGCCAGCAGCACCGAATTCTTCCTCAACGCGACTGGGTCAGGCGGCTTTGGCGGAAATGCAGCTGACGGAGCCGCAGGTGGTTTCGGTGGATCAGCAACCGGCGGATCCATTTTCCTCGGCGCGCAGGCCGGGCTCGGTCGGCTCGATCTGGGCGGTCCGGTCACGCTGAGCGTGGGCGCCACCGCCGGGTCGGGCGGAACCGGTGGCGGGGTCGCCTCGGGGCCGACGCAGGGCGGTGCCGGCGGTGCGGGCGGCGATGCGACGGCGGGTTTCGCGCAGGTCGGTTTCGTCAGCGGTCCCGACACGGTCGATACGCAGGGGCGCGTGCAATTGGCTGGCGTCACGGTCTTCGCTAACGCCGATGCGGGCGCCGGCGGTACCGGTGGCACGTCGGCCGAGGCTGGTCAGGGCGATGGCGGTGCCGGCGGCTCTGCGACGGGCGGACAACTCGCCCTCTTGTCGCGCGGCTCGAACGCTACGGATCCGGGGCTGAGCATCTCGGGCCAGGTCACATTCACGGCCAACGGTACCGGCGGGGATGGTGGCAGCAGCGAAACGACGGGTGCTGGCGGTAATGGCACCGGTGGTTCTCTGGGCATCGAATCGACCACGCGGTTCAACCAGCCGACGGTTCTGGGAGACATGCTGCTCAATGGCGTCGTCGCCAATATGAGCGGCACCGCGGGCATGGGGGGCGTCTCTGGCCTCTCCACGGCCGGGACCTTCTCGATCCTCGCCAATGGTGGCGACATCACTTCGAGCGGAGCCGTGTCGATCTTCGGCAGCGGTGCCGATGTCCCACCGAGCGATCCTGACAATCTGATCAGCGCGACCGATGGCGCGATCCTGTTCAACAACCCATCGGGCACCGATCTGGCGATCGACATGCCCGCTCGCGGCATCACCTTTGCCGTCGCAGGTACGGGTACGATCACCGCTGCGGAATATTCGCTCAACACCGGCACGGTCACCGGTGAATGCAACATCAACGCGACCTGTTCCTCGCCGCCCCCGCCGCCGACCTCGCCCGGCTTCGATACGCCCGGCAGCCTGCCCGATGCGGAAACCGGCAGCAGCTACAACCAGTTCATCGCCGCGGCCGGCGGCGTTTCGCCTTACAGCTTTGCGGTTACCGGCGGTACGGTTCCACCCGGTTTGACGGTCGATTCCGCCGGCAACATCACCGGTATCCCGACCGAAGTCGGGCCTTATACCTTCGAAGTCACCGTCACCGACGCAAACAACCAGACCGGATCGATGATGTTCTCGATCACGGTGCAGCAGGGAGCGATTTCTCCTCCCCCGCCGCCGCCGCCTCCGCCTCCGCCGTCGGGTTCGTTCGGTTTCGCCGGTGATCCTGGGCAGCTATCGACCCAGGACTATGATATCGTCCGCTCCGCCGGCAGCGACACGATCACCGTCAATGCACCGACGGCGATCATCAACTGGGCTCCCGACGATGCAGGCGTGGGCGGCGGAGACATCGTCTTCCTGCCCTCGAGTTCGTCTGTTCTGTTCCGCAATGCGGTCACGAACACGGGCGGCTTCACGGTTCTCAACCGGATCCTGCCGAACGATCCGTCGCGCCGGGTTGCTCTCAACGGGACGATTCAGAGCCGCCTATACGATTCGAACGACAACCTCACGGGTACGGGCGGCAATGTCTGGTTCTACAGCCCCGGCGGCATCCTGATCGGCTCTACGGCGCTGATCGATGTCGGCGGCCTCGTCCTGTCGAGTGTCGATATCGGCTTCTCCGATCCGTTCAACTCGAACCCCGACCTCATCTCAATCGAATCCCCTCTGATTCCCACCGACCCCAATGCGTCGATCGGAATCGAGTCGGACGATGTCAGCGCCGATGGCTATGTCGTGGCGCTGGCACCCTCGATCAATCAGGGTGGTACGGTCACCGCCAACGGCAATGTGTCCTATGTCGCAGCGGAAGAGGCCAGTATCGATCTGACCGGCCCGACCGACATCACGGTCGTGACGGGCACGGGGCAGGTCAACGCGATTACCCATGGCGGCACGACGAACGTCCTCGCGGACGGAGCGGTGTCGCGCACAGTATCGCTGCTCGTTGCGCCGAAGAACCAGAGCGCCGTGCTCGACATGGGCGGCGGCAATATCGACTTCACGCTATCCGGCGGGGCCGATCCCTTCTCGCAGAGCATCCTGATCGGTGCCGGCGCAAATCTGGCTCCGGCGCGGATGACACAGGCCAGCGGAGGACTCGCCGGCGGCAGCGTGATCGTTCGCGCTGGCGAGTTCAGCAGTGTCGGCCAGGTCGGTACCAGCATCCTTTCCGCTGCGCCGCTGTTCCTGACAGGCGGCACCACCTTTGGCGGGGACCTGTCGATCGGCTCGATCGGCGGGGGCGTCACCTTCGGCGTGACCGATGGGGCGAGCTTCTTCGATGGCGGGGTTTCGATCAACTCCGCCGGTAATGTGGTCATTGCCGCCAGCGGCGCCACCGGATCGCTCAATTTCGCGGGTGACGTATCGGTCGACACCAGCCGAAGCGAATCGGGCGAAGGGGTCGGCGCTTCGGCGTCCTCGGTCACCATTGAGGCGAATGGCCAGGATTCGATGGTCGAGATCCTCGGCAATCTCGAGATCTTCACCTCGGCCTTCGGGGGCGGAGCGACCAGCGGTGCGGGCGGCGCCGGCACCGGTGGCGCGATCCTGATTTCGGCGATCAACGGTTCGATCAACCTCAACGGCGCTACCTTCACCGCGATTGGCTCGGGCGGTTCGGGGGGCACGGCTGGCGGTGTCGGCACGGGCGGTTCCTTGACGATCAACGCGAGCGGCGGGGGAATCAGTTTCGCCGGTCCCATACAGGCCAACCTTGCGGGCTCCGGCGGCGTCGCGACCGCTGCCGGCGGCACCGGCGGAAATGCCACGGGCGGCGGTTTTTCGGCAACGGCCGGCGGCGGGACGATCGGCTTCGGCAACCTGAGCGTCAGCGCCAATGGCGAGGGCGGCACGTCCATCGGCGGCGTCGGTGGCATCGGTACGGGCGGCAATGTCTTCATCACGGCGGCCAACCACGATATCTCCATGGGCCTGGCCGACCTCGGCGCCACCGGTTTCGGCGGCATGGGGCGCAATGGCGGCGGTGAGGGCCGCGGCGGCACGGTCCTGGTCCAGGCCAATAACGCCACCACCATCAGCGCCACGACGCTCAACCTGACCGCCATAGGTGTCGGCGGCAACAGCGGCTTCAATTCCTTCTCCGACGCTCCGGAAGGCGCTGCCGGCGGGTTGGGGCGTGGCGGTGGCGCTGCCATCCAGGCAAACCGCGCCACGATCACTGTGTCGAGCAGCGCGCAGGTCGATACCAGTGGTGAGGGCGGCAGCGGCGACAATGGCGGTGACGGCCTGGGTGGTACGGCGACCGATTTCTCGCTCGGCTCTTATGTAGATACGACCTCGGGCACGCTCAACTTCAACGGTTCGGGCATCACGATCCTGTCCAACGGAACGGGTGGCCAGGCCCGGGCGAGCGCCAGCGGCGTCGTCGGAACGGCCGGTGCCGGGCGCGGTGGCTATGCCGAACTCTTGTCGTTCCGCGACTCGGCCAATCCGTCGACCAGCACGATCAACGCCACCACGGCCACGGTCTCGGCAAGCGGCTTTGGTGCTTCGGCCGGCACGGCAAGTGCGAGCGGAACGACGGGCGGCATCGGAGGTGAGGCGACCGGCGGCGAAGTCGTGATCGGCGGATATGCCGGCTATTCGACGGTTTCCATCGGTACCACGGTCGCTCAGGCGATCGCGATCGGCGGTCTCGGCGGCGATGGCGTCACGGGTGCGACGGGCGGGGCCGGCGGCCGCGGCGGTGACGCCACCGGCGGTCGGGTCGACCTGGGCATCTTCAGTGGTCCAACCACTACCGTAACGCAGGGCAATGGCAGCTTCGGCAACACCCAGATCGCCGTCTACGCCGAAGGCGGCGATGGCGGTACGGGCGCGGCTACGAACGCTGCCGGGGTCAATGGCGTGGGCGGCGCGGGCGGCAATGCCGTAGGTGGTTCCACGGCCATTCTCGCCCGGGGTGTCCCGGTGACGCTGGGTACCACGCTCGTCAATGCCAGTGCTACGAGCGGAAGCGGCGGGACGGGTGCAGCGGGACCGGGGGGATCCGGTACTGCGCAGGGCGGAAGCTTTGCGGCCATCGCCTCCTATCGATTCGATGGCGACACCGGCAGCAACTATCTGCCGCTCACTGCCGGCGACCTGACGATCAGTTCGATCAATGGCGACGTATCCGGATACGGACCGCTTTCGGCGGCCGGCAGCTTCCTGATCAACACCGCCGGTGGCGATCTGGAAGTCCTTACCAACGTACAGGTGGCCGCGGGTGGGACTGCCACCGCACCCGAGCCGTCGGAGGTTTCGGCGGGCAACGGCACCCTGTCGATCAACACGTTCGCGCTGAACGGGAGCGGGCCGATCGGCTTCTTCCTCGACCCGAACGGTACCTTGTCCATCCAGACCTGCACGGTGAACAGCCAGGCATGTGCGGCGCCAGTTCCGAGGAACCCACCTCCGCCACCTCCGCCGCCGCCGCCACCGCCACCGCCGCCACCGCCACCGCCTCCGGTGTCGCCGCCACCTCCTCCCGAGGTGCCGCCGCCACCGCCGCCGGTATCGCCTCCGCCTCCGCCGGAGGTCCCGCCGCCTCCGCCGCCTCCGCCGCCTCCGGTGTCGCCGCCGCCTCCGCCCGAGGTGCCGCCGCCGCCGCCACCTCCTCCCGAGGTGCCGCCGCCGCCGCCTCCCTCCGTGGAGGAGCCGGTGGTGATGCAAACGGTCATGCGTGAAACGACGATCATCACGACCAGCATCCAGTCCTCGTTGACGGGCACGCGGGTCGCGGGAGGAAGCGTCGGTACCAGTTCGGGCGGTCTGGCCGGCTTCGGCTCATCGTCCGGAGGCGGTTCGACGACGTCGTCCGGCTCCAGTTCGAGTTCTGGGTCCAGCTCCTCCTCCGGCTCTTCCTCGAGCGAGGCTTCGGGCGGAACGGGTTCTGCCAGCAGCAGCGCCGCTTCGTCCGATTCCGGATCGGGTGAAGGCAGCGTAGCCGACGAGGGTGGTGATGAGGACGGCAGCGAGTCGAGCAGCGCAGGCGGCTCGGGCAATTCGGTTGCAGGACCGAATGTCCTGATCGACCTCAGCCGGGTCGGATCGCCCAATGTCGAGGTCGACACGCCGATCACTTCAGGCGGCAACAGCAGCCTGTGGCCTGGTGCAGACGGCGTGGCCGACGTTCCGGGCAACTAGGGCGCGGGCCGGGCGGGGGTTCGCGCCAGGGCCAAAAGCGCCGCGTCCGGCCTTCCCTTAGGGGTGGGCTGGACGCAGCTGCCATGTGAACATATAAAGAACACATGGCTCAGCTGGATGTTCGTCAGAAGCTCGAAATTCTTGCCGACGCGGCGAAATATGATGCGTCCTGCGCGTCATCGGGCACGAGCAAGCGTGACTCCCGCGGGGCTGCGAAAGGGATCGGTTCGACCGAAGGCATGGGCATCTGCCATGCCTATGCACCCGACGGACGCTGTATCTCGCTGCTGAAGATATTGCTGACCAACAGCTGCATCTTCGACTGCCATTATTGCATCAACCGGAAGAGCTCCAACGTCCGCCGCGCCCGCTTCACGGCGAAGGAGGTGGTCGACCTCACCCTAGCTTTCTATCGCCGCAATTATATCGAGGGACTGTTCCTGTCCTCGGGCATCATTCGATCGTCCGACTATACGATGGAGCAACTGGTCGAAGTGGCGCGCAGCCTGCGCGAGGATCACCAGTTCCGGGGCTATATCCACCTAAAGACGATTCCCGATGCCGATCCGGGCTTGATCGAGGCCGCCGGCCACCATGCCGACCGCATCTCGATCAACGTCGAACTGCCTACGGCGGCCGGGCTCGAAAGGCTGGCACCGGACAAGTCGGTTTCGCGCATTCGGGGCGCGATGGCGGGCATGAAGACCGCGATCGAGGACGGCAAGGACGCATCGCGCCGCTATCGCTCGGCTCCGAAATTCGCCCCTGCCGGACAGTCGACCCAGATGATCGTTGGGGCCGACGCTGCCAATGATCGGGACATTGTACATACGGCCAGCGGGCTCTACGATCGCTTCGCCCTGCGGCGCGTCTATTATTCGGCGTTCAGCCCGATCCCGGATGCTTCGGCGGTGCTTCCTCTGAAGCGTCCGCCGCTGATGCGCGAGCATCGGCTCTATCAATCCGACTGGCTGATGCGCTTCTATGGCTATCGGCCCGCCGAGGTGGCGCAGGCCACCGACGAGCAGGGCATGTTGCCGCTCGATATCGATCCCAAGCTGGCCTGGGCGCTCAAGGCCCGCGAGCAATTTCCCGTCGACGTCAACACCGCGCCGCGCGAGCTGCTGCTGCGGGTACCGGGGTTGGGGGTGAAGGCGGTCGATGCGGTCATCGCCTCACGCCGCTGGCGCAAGCTGAGCCTTGCCGATGTGGGCCGGCTTTCCCGCTCGATCGCCAAGCTGCGTCCCTTCATCGTCACCACGGACTGGCGCCCGACTGCTCTGATCGATCGGATCGACCTGCGCACACGCGTGACCGAGCAACTGGAGCTGTTCGGCGCCTGAGCCGACCGCCATGTATCGCATCCTGCTTCCCCAGCCCGACGATGTGGCCGCCTGGCGCGATGCGGCGCGGCGGGCGGCGATGGCGGGCGTGGATCCGAGCGAGCTGCTGTGGGAGGTCGAGGGTGAGGGAGGCGACCTCTTTGGCAGCACCCCCACGCCTTTGCCCGAGCCGACACGATCGCCCTTTGCCGTGTCGCGGCAATTTCTCCGACTGGCCGAGGACGTCGTGCCCCATCGGGAGCCCGAGCGCTTTGCCCTGCTCTACCATATGCTGCTGCGCCTGCTCGATCAGCCGGGCTCAATGGCGGACGAGGCCGATCCGCTGCGGCGGCGGCTCGATCTGCTCGCCAAGGAGGTAAGGCGCGACATCCACAAGATGCGCGCATTCGTCCGCTTTCGCGAGGTGGATGACCGCTACGTCGCCTGGTTCGAACCCGACCACCACATCGTTCGTGCCAATGCAGGCTTCTTCGTGCGCCGGTTCGCGACCATGCGCTGGTCGATCCTGACACCCGAATTGTCGACCCACTGGGACGGCAGCAGCCTGAGCGAGGGGCCCGGTGCCCAGCGGACCGATGCACCCGATGGCGATCCCGTCGAG
The DNA here is from genome assembly GCF_018006725.1 of Rhizorhabdus sp. GTDB lineage: Bacteria > Pseudomonadota > Alphaproteobacteria > Sphingomonadales > Sphingomonadaceae > Rhizorhabdus. The sequence goes on along the minus strand of NZ_JAGMXV010000016.1, from coordinate 4,122 downwards.
GCGCTTTGGAAAGGCTATTATGCCTCCATCTTCAATCCCGCCCGACTGAAGGTCGGCGCGATGCTGAAAGAGATGCCCCGAAAATATTGGGCCAACATGCCCGAGACGGCGTTGATTCCCGAGCTCATAGCGGGTGCTCGCGCTCGCGAAATCGAGATGGTGGAGCGGTCGATGCCGCGAGGCAATGCGGATCAGGCCTGGCAGGCACTACGCGCCGAAGCAGCCCAATGCACGCGCTGCGATCTGTACCGCTGCGCCAGCCGGACGGTGTTTGGGGAGGGGCCGGTCGACGCCGATATCATGGTGGTGGGGGAACAGCCCGGCGATCAGGAGGATCTGGCGGGGCGGCCTTTCGTGGGGCCGGCAGGACAGGTGTTCGACCGCGCTCTCGGCGATGCGGGCATCGATCGCTCGCGGATCTACGTCACCAACGCGGTCAAGCATTTCAAATTCGAACCGCGTGGAAAGCGGCGCATCCATTCCAGGCCGAATGCGGGAGAGATCAAGGCTTGTCGCTGGTGGATCGATCAGGAGCGCGCGATCGTTGCGCCACGCCGCATCATCATGCTGGGCACCACCGCCATTCATTCGCTGACGGGAAAAGCGAGTTCGCTGACCTCGGTTCGGGGTGAAACGATCACGCTGGATGGTGCGGCAGAAGGTCGAGCGACGATCCATCCCAGCTATTTGCTGCGGCTGCCCGACGAGGAGAAAGCCGAGGAAGAATATGCCCGGTTCGTTGCGGACCTTCGCTCGGGGGCGTCGCTCTGACCGAGCAAACGCCCCCTTTGCTACCTAAAACAACAAAAGTTAACCGGATTAGAGTCCAACCCCGGCAAGCAGACCGAAGGCCTTGAGCAGCCAGAGGACAACGATGATCACGACGACGACGTTCAGGATACTTTTGATCTTCGCGTCCATCGGGATGTAATTGTTGACCAGCCACAACAGAACACCCACGATGATCAGGACGACAATAACGTTGATAAGCATGGTCATTCATCCTCGTTTTCTGTGATTCTGTCGCTACGAACCCGGAACAGCGACGAATGTTCCTTCGAGGGTTGCTAGCCTGTGCCGATTGAAAGGGGGGCGAGCATGCACAGGCGGAGATTCTTGGGCGGGGGATTGGCTGCCGTAGCCGGCGCAAACTTGTCAGGGGGACGCTCCGCTGCGCAACGCCCGATGCCCATGTTTGACCCGATCGGCACGATTACGCCGATCAGGGCCCTGGTCGACCGGATCTTCCGGATAACGGTCTGTCTGCGCCCGTTTCGCGCACAGGGACCGCGGCTCGATGTTGAGCGGGTGGGACGTAAGCTGGTCGTCCACAATTATGGCCATGGCGGCAGCGGTTGGTCGCTCAGCTGGGGATCGGCCGAAATCGCGGTACGCAAGGCCATGATGGCGCACCCGCGCGAGATAGCGGTGATCGGGGCGGGTGCGATCGGCTTGACCAGCGCCATTGCGGCGCAGCGGGCCGGGGCGCGCGTCACCATCTACGCGCGCGACCGCTTCCCAGATGTGCCATCGGCTCGCGCAACCGGCAGCTGGACGCCTGACTCCCGGATTGCGATGGCGGATGCGGCGGGCCCGGAGTTCGGCTCCCTGTGGAGCGTGATGGCCCATGAAAGCTACGCCAGATGGCAAAGCTTCGTCGGGCTTGCCGGTCAGCCTGTACTGTGGAGTGACCGATATACGCTTTCCGACCTTCCGCCCGACGAGATGCGCGCCGAATTGCGCAGGCATGACGTGGCCGGGTTTGCGCATTTTTCCGATCTGATCGAAGACATCAGTCCCCGCTCGCAGCTTTTCGGGCCCGGCGCGCATCCGTTCCCAACGCGCTATGCACTGCGCAACAGCCAGATGACGTTCAACATCGCGGCGCTCGCCCACCAGCTGACGCAGGATTTTCTTGCAGCCGGCGGACGCTTCGAGGCCGTGACCTTCGAACAGCCCTCCGACTTGGGTCGGTTGCGCGAGAAGGTGGTCATCAACTGTACCGGCTATGGCGCGCGCGCTTTGTTCCGGGACGAGAGCGTGCGGCCGGTGCGGGGCCAGATAGCCTGGCTGCTGCCGCAATCGACGGTGGATTATGGGCTATTCTATCGAAACGTCAGCGTCCTCGGTCGATCGGATGGCATCGTCGTGCAGGACATGGGCCCCGACGACCGTTTCGGGCTGGACAGTGCCGACGAGCGCCCGGACCGCGAAGCCGCCGAGGCGTCTGTCAGGCGCATTGCAGAGCTCTTCGGAGCCATGGCGAGCTAGTCGCTCAGTCGCGCCAGTCGCGACGCGACAGCTCCAGTGCGATCAGTCCGGCGAGAAGATCGAAGCAGAGCAGGGCATTGCTGTTCGAGAGGCGGGCCGGCTTGGGATCCACGGCGAACAGCGTTCCGAAGAAGCCGCCGTCCTGAACCACGATCGGCGCGGATATATAGCTGCGAAAACCGTACAGGCGTGGCGTGGGATGAGCGCGGTACAGCGGATCATTGGTGATGTCGTCGATGATGATGGCCCGACCGTGGCCACGAACCTCGTCGCAGATCGTCGTCTTGAGAGAAAGTTCATCGCCAGCGGAAATGCCGAGACCGATTCGGTCCGAAATCGCACAGGCCATCCAACGATCAGGCGTAACGCGACAGATACCGGCAAATGCCATGCCGCTACGCGCCGATGCGAGATCGAGGACCGACGGAACCGCGTCGATCGAGCGTATCGCCGCGACATCCTCTTCCAGAGTTCGGCTTATCAGCAGGCCCTCCCCCGGCAAACGTCGGGAGCAGGCACTCTAGGCGCGGCATGACGCTACGGCAATCTACCTAAGCGATATTATGAAAAGATGGTTCCCAAAATGGCACCCCGACCCTCAAAGGAAGGGGGACGGAAACCGATGGCTCCCGTCCCCCTCTATTGCGTCTGTGGCGTCGATCAGAGCTTGCCGGTCAGTTCCGGCACGACCTTGAACAGGTCGCCCACGAGGCCGATGTCGGCGACCTGGAAGATCGGCGCCTCTTCGTCCTTGTTGATCGCGATGATCACCTTCGAGTCCTTCATGCCGGCCAGATGCTGGATCGCACCCGAGATGCCGACCGCGACATAGACTTCCGGAGCGACGATCTTGCCGGTCTGGCCGACCTGATAGTCGTTCGGGACATAGCCCGCATCGACCGCAGCGCGCGAGGCGCCGACGGCGGCGCCCAGCTTGTCGGCCAGCGGTTCGATGATCGAGTGGAAGTTCTCGCTGTTCTGCAGCGCGCGCCCACCCGACACGATCACCTTGGCGGAGGTCAGTTCAGGACGCTCGGACTTGCTGATCTCGGCACCGACGAAGCTCGACAGACCGGCATCGCCCGCACCCGACACGGCCTCGACCGCGCCCGAACCACCCTCGCGGGCGGCCTTCTCGAACGAGGTGGCGCGAACCGTGATCACCTTCTTCGCATCCGACGACTGCACGGTCGCGATCGCGTTGCCGGCATAAGTAGGCCGGGTGAAGGTGTCGGCGCTTTCGACCGACAGGATCTCCGAAATCTGCATGACGTCGAGCAGCGCAGCGACGCGCGGCGCGATGTTCTTGCCGTTAGCCGTTGCCGGCGCGACGAAGGCATCGTGGTGCCCCATCAGTTCGACGACGAGCGGCGCGACATTCTCGGCCAGCGCATTGGCATAGGCCGCGCCGTCGGCGACGTGAACCTTGCCGACACCGGCGATCTTCGCAGCGGCATCGGCCACTGCGCCGACGCCTTCGCCGGCGACGAGCAGGTGGACTTCACCGAGCTTCGAGGCGGCGGTCACTGCCGACAGGGTGGCGTCCTTGACGGCGCCGCCCTCATGTTCGACCCAAACGAGCGTCTTCATGCCGCAACTCCCAGAGCCTTGAGCTTGGCCGCCAGTTCATCGACGTCGGCCACCTTGATGCCGGCCGAACGCTTCGGCGGCTCGGAAACCTTGAGCGTCTTCAGGCGCGGAGTGACGTCCACGCCATAGTCCGCCGGGGTCTTCTGCGCGAGCGGCTTGGACTTCGCCTTCATGATGTTGGGCAGCGAAGCATAGCGCGGCTCGTTGAGGCGAAGGTCGGTGGTGACGATCGCCGGGGTCTTCAGGCTCACCGTCTCGAGG
>NZ_JAGMXV010000445.1 GCF_018006725.1 Rhizorhabdus sp. | reverse complement strand
CCACTACCTGCTCGAACCGGGCTGGAAAGCCGATGCCGCCATTCAAGGCCTTGGCCGGACCAACCGCACCAATCAGGCGCAGCCGCCGCTATTCCGACCGATCGCCACCGATGTGAAGGCCGAGAAACGCTTCCTCTCGACCATCGCCCGGCGGCTCGACACGCTCGGCGCCATCACGCGAGGGCAACGCCAGACCGGCGGGCAAGGACTATTCCGGCCCGAGGACAACCTCGAAAGCCCCTATGCTCGCGCCGCCTTGCGGCAGCTCTATCTGCTGATCGTGCGTGGCAAGATCGACGGCTGCTCGCTCACCCGCTTCGAGAGCGCTACCGGCCTCAAGCTGATGGACACGAACGGCATCAAGGACGAGTTGCCGCCGATCACAACCTTCCTCAACCGCTTGCTGGCGCTGACCATCGAACTTCAGGGCATCCTGTTCACCGCCTTCGAGCAGTTGCTCGACGCCAAGGTGCAGGGCGCCATCGCCAGCGGCGTCTATGACGTCGGGCTGGAAACGCTGACGGCGGAGAGCCTCAAAGTCACCGAGCGCAAGACGATCTACACACATTCGGCGACCGGCGCAGAGACGCGGCTGCTGACCGTCGCCGAGCAGCGCCGCAACCGCCCGATGATGCTCGACGATGCGCTGGCCTGGCTCGCCGATGGTCAGGGCAAGCTGCTGGTGAACGCCAAATCGGGCCGCGCCGCCGTGCAGGTTGCAGCACCCTCGCTGATGCTCGACGATGGCGAGATCGAACGCCGAGTACGGTTGATCCGGCCGATGGAGCACCATCACGCCTCGTTCCAGATGATGGCGGACAGCCATTGGGAGGACGCCGACCGCCAGACCTTCGCACTGGCCTGGAGCAGTGAACTGGATGACGTGCCGGCCTTTACGGAAAGCACGCTGCATATCGTCGCTGGCTTGCTCCTGCCGGTCTGGAAGCGCCTGCCGAACGAGTCGACGCGGGTCTATCGGCTCCAGACCGATGACGGCGAGCGCATCATCGGGCGGCGTGTGTCGCCGGCATGGGCGGCGAATGCAGCATCGACCACCGGCACGGCGAAGCTGTCTGCCGAAGACGCCTATGCCGCGCTGATCGACGGGCGGACCATTCTCGATCTCACCGAGGGTCTCCAGCTTCGCCGCGTCCGCGTCATGGGCGCCAACCGCATCGAACTCTCCGGTTTCACCGAAGCAATGCGCGAGCGGCTGCGCGCCTATGGCCTCTTTACCGAGATCATCTCGTGGAAATTGCGCTTCTTCGTCCCCATCGACGCCGCCGGTCCCACCGTCCTCGGCAAGCTGCTCGACACCTATGCGTTGACGCGCATCTCGGATCGGGAGGCGGCATGATGGCGCGTCTCGACGCTTCCGATCTGGCGCAGCGTCTCGGCCGACAGGCCGAGGCGGTGTGCCGTCATTATCTCGACGCCGGCCGTCGCCAAGGCAATTACTGGCAGGTCGGCGACATGCGCAACACGCCCGGCCGCTCGATGTTCGTGCGGCTGAGGGATACGCCCAAAGGCCAGGCCGGCAAGTTCACCGACGCCGCGACGGGTGAGCATGGCGATCTGCTCGACGTAATCCGCGAATCTCTCGGCCTCGTCGACTTCAAAGATGTGGCCGAAGAAGCTCGGCGCTTTCTCAGCTTGCCGCATCCCGAACCTGAGCCGCCGCCAAAGAAGCACGCCAGCACACCGGCGCAACTCGGCTCTTCAGAAGCGGCGCGGCGGCTGTTCGCCATGTCGCAGCCGATCGGTGGCACGATCGCGGAAACGTATTTGCGCAGACGCGGCATCATGTCTTTGCACGGAAACGGAAATCTCCGCTTTCATCCCCGCTGCTATTATCGGCCTGATGAGCACAGCCCGACCGAGAAATGGCCGGCGTTGATTGCCGCCGTCACCGATCTGAATAGCAAGATCACCGGCGCACACCGCACCTGGCTCGCGCCAGACGGCTCCGACAAGGCGCCGATCGACATACAGCGCAAGGCGATGGGCGACCTGCTCGGGCACGCGGTCCGCTTCGGCACCCCTGGCGACGTGATGGCGGCAGGCGAAGGCATCGAAAGCGTCCTGTCGGTGCGTGAGATCATTCCGGGCATGGCGACGGCAGCCGCATTGTCGGCGCCACATCTCGCCGCCATCCTGTTCCCAGACGCGCTGCGGCGGCTCTACATCGTCCGCGACAACGATCCGGCCGGTGACGGCGCGCGGGACAGCCTGATCGAACGGGCGAATGCGGCCGGGATCGAGGCGATAGCGCTCTCGCCGACGTTCGGGGACTTTAACGAGGATATCCGGCAGCTCGGCATCGACGCGCTCCGGGCGATTGTCCGGGTCCAGCTCGCTCCGCAGGACGTCGCCCGCTTCATGGCTCGGGCGACATAGCCGACAACGGGAAAGGCGGTGAGCACCGCTCATCATCATGCCCAGATGCGTTCATCCGTCGAAAAAGGACCGCACCACGGCCTTCGAGAGGGCGATCGGCCCACGAACGACCCGTCCCGGCAATGGCTGCGTCCGGCTATTTTCTGGCGCGTCCCTCTGGGCCGCTTTCCATCGCGAAGCAAAATAGCCGGTCTTCGCCATCCTCCGCTGCGCTTCGGCCCTGCGCCTTGCTCCGGGTGCAGGGCCACGCCGCCCGTGGGCTTTCATCGCCAGAAGGCCGCGATGGTCGCGGTCCAAACGACGGAGCATCCCATGAG
>NZ_JAGMXV010000178.1 GCF_018006725.1 Rhizorhabdus sp. | reverse complement strand
CCTATCTGGTCGGCGACGTCCCCGCCGCCGCCCGCCGCCTCGCGAAGGTGGCGCAGGAACTGATGTGGAAGGGCATCACCCGCGTCCGCCCCGGCGCCCATCTCGGCGACATCGGCGCCGCGATCGAGGGGCATGCGCGCAAGAACGGCTATTCGGTCGTCCGCGAATATTGCGGCCACGGCATCGGCCGCGAGATGCACGAGGAACCCCAGATCCTGAACTTCGGCCGCCCCGGCAGCGGCCCCCAGATGCGCGAGGGCATGGTCTTCACGATCGAACCGATGCTCAACCAGGGCAGCCGCACCGTGGCGACCCGCGACGACGGGTGGACCGTGGTCACCACCGACGGCAAGCTGTCGGCCCAGTTCGAACATACGGTTGCGGTAACGGCGACCGGCGTCGAGGTGCTGACGCTGCGGAGGGATGAGAGGGCGAGGCTGGCGCAGGCGGCTTAAGGTAATAGGCAGTTCGACAGTATCGGCTTAGATCGTGCCCGCTCGCCTAGTAGCCCCCTATATGCCGCTTTAGCGAGCGCTCCCGCAAAAATCGCGTTTGATGCTAGTAGTAGATAATATGACGTTGTTGGCTAGCCACCGTAATTCGCGTCTTGGTGCAGAGAGCGGAACGCCATGTGCCGGCGCGCCATAAACTTATTGCGGGTCTGGAACGCTGTGCCTAATATGCAGGAATGGAGAAAGCCCAACGTATATTCTTTTCCGTATTGGCGACCATTTTTACGATCGCTGCGTGCGTCATTGCTTATTTCGCTATCCATAGCCTGCTAAATGCCGCCCCTGCCAACGCAAAGGTAGCTGTTGACTTCAATGGGATTCTAACTGTTCTCCTAACGACAGTTACAGTAATATTCACTGTCTGTGCAATAATTTTGGCTGTCCTAGGCATATTCGGGTTCAAAAATCTCAAGCGAGATGCTGGTCGATTTGCGGAAAATCAAGCGCTGGCTGAAATAGCAAAGGCTTTTGGCCCTTCAGGCAACGGGACAATTTGCATCGAGAAGGCCATGCAAGACGAGAACGGCCATCATCGCCAGTATATAGAGAAAAGAATACGGGCAGAGGTGATATCACTTCTTCCACTTATAGCCGATCGGCTGAACATCGAAGCTCTTAGGATGTCGATAGACGACCCGACAGATGAAGGTGATATAAATTGATGGATATCGCCCTAACATCTGGAGATCCCGCTTCCGCTCTATGGCATAGGGTAGATAAATCTGACCTCCAGAAGATATGGGATCTTTTTGACAATCATCCTGTTCCAGTGGGCCAAGTAGCAGATCGTCTCGGGATTGATGTTTTGAGCCTAACTTTACCCACCGAGATATCCGGCCTCATTCGCAGAAACGAAAATGGCAAGTTTGAAATCCATATAAACAATACAGACGCACCTGTGCGGCAAAGGTTTACGGTTTGCCACGAAATAGCTCATTATCTTCTACATAGAAATTTGATCGATGGCGATGGAATAACAGACAACATTCTATATCGTTCAAAGCTATCTAATAAACAGGAAGCAGAAGCCAACAGATTGGGTTCGGCTATTCTACTGCCTTGGAAAAATATTATTACGTGGCATTCTGAAAAATATGGAACATATCCAAGCAAAGAAAATATTGAAGAAATTGCTCAGCAATTTCGAGCATCTAGTCTTGCCGTTGGATTTAGGCTAGGTATATGATATGACATTTTTTACAAAACGTTATTATCCGACTGTTTGTGTCCGCCGCGCCGAAATGAAAGCGATGGAGAAGCTGCCAGAGACTGAAAAAGTCAAAATGCTTCCTATCGTCCTGCTTGCGCCATGGCTGAATTCAATTAAATTTGACAATACTCACAGGATTATTGAAAATAGCATTGGGAAAATACCAATAATTGTCGATTTAGACAGATCATTCCATAGTGAATCGAATCTGTCTTCGCGCGAATATTTTCGAGATCTTTTAGACGTCAAGATCGGGCCCGAGAAATGGATGGAATTAATCCAAGAGCATGAAAATTATATTCCATGCATACAATTTTCTGGCATCGATAAAACGCTCATTGACGAGCAAGTTGAATTTTCAGCAAAGCTGGGGAGAGGCTTCGCGATAAGAATAGAACTTCAAAGGCAGCCGCCGATTGAAGATCTTATTCAGTTATCAATGGACAATAAAGATTTAGATTTTGTCATTATAATTGATTATGGATATATAATTGCAAGCGATATCACTGAGTCTCGCATTTCCGCTATAATGGATCGTTTCTTATCCGTTTCTGACAAATTAAAATTTGTAATTACCGGGTCAAGCTTTCCGAATTCTTTTTCCGATTATGATGATTTCTCAGAAGCTCCTCCTATATTTTCGAGACTTATTTATGAAAATCTGGCTCGTAAATATGGTAATTATAATTTCTTTTATGGGGACTGGGCTAGTACGAAGCCCAGAACCTATGATGGTGGGGGTGGCACCCCTCTTCCTAGGATTGATTTCCCCACATCAAGCCGGTGGATAATCGCTCGTTCTAAAGAAAATGAGTGGGATTTTCAGACCGCTTCCGAGAAGATTACGCGCCTGCCTGAGTGGAAGGACAGACCCATGGTTTGGGGAACTGGAATGATTGAGAAGTCCGCCAAAGGGTTGCCGGGCGGTATATCTACAGGACCTCAGGCTATTGCGGCTAGGGTTAACATTCACCTTTATCTGCAGAACAATTTTGGAATCCCCACAGCCGCGAAGGGCCCTGTAGGAAAGTGGATCGACCCGATCTAATTTGTCCGCGTTGGTATAGCGAAGTTGAAGGCTCAGAAGCATTTTATGTCGGTACCCTTGCGCGGGTCCCTCCTCCCTCAACACTCCACCACATTCACCGCCAGCCCGCCGAGGCTCGTCTCCTTATATTTCGACCGCATGTCGACGCCGGTCTGGCGCATCGTTTCGATCACCGCGTCGAGGCTGACGACGTGCTGGCCGTCGCCGTGCAGCGCGAGATAGGCGGCGTTGATCGCCTTGATCGCGCCCATCGTGTTGCGTTCGATGCAGGGCACCTGGACGAGGCCGCCGATCGGGTCGCAGGTCAGGCCGAGATTATGCTCCATGCCGATCTCTGCGGCGTTCTCGATCTGGGCGTTGGTTGCGCCGAGGGCTGCGGCGAGGCCGGCGGCGGCCATCGAGCAGGCGACGCCCACTTCGCCCTGGCAGCCCATTTCCGCCGCCGAGATCGACGCGCGCTTCTTGTAGAGGAAGCCGATCGCCGAGCCGGTCAGCAGGAAGGTGCGGCTGCCGGCCGCATTGGCACCGGGCACGAAGACCTCATAATATTTGAGGACCGCCGGCAGCACGCCGGCCGCGCCATTGGTTGGCGCAGTGACCACGCGACCGCCGGCGGCATTTTCCTCGTTCACCGCCAAGGCCCACAGGCTGACCCATTCGAACACGGTCGACGGATCGCTGCGGGGCCCGCGTTCGACAAGCACGTCATGGACCGCGCGCGCGCGGCGGCGGACGTTGAGGCCGCCGGGCAGCACGCCCTCCCCCTTCAGGCCGCGCGCGATGCACGCGAACATCGCGCCGCGCAGCTCGGCCAGAAAAGCGTCGGTCTCGGCATCGCTGCGCCAGGCGCGCTCATTTTCGGCGACGATGTCGGCGATCGTCATCCCCTGCGCCTCGCCGAGCGCCAGCAACTCGCGCGCCGAGGAGAAGGGATGGCGCAGCGCGATATTGGCGCTCCGGGCCGGCGCATCCTCGCGCAGGATCGCGCCGCCGCCGATCGAGAAATAGACCGCCTGCTCGATCGCCCCGTCCGCCAGCCGCGCAGTGAAGCGCATCGCATTGGCATGGCCGGACAGGAATTTGCCGCGCAGAAACAGCAAGTCTTCCTTCTCGTCGAAGGCGATAGCCTCGCCGCCGCCGAAGCTTATCTGGCCGCGCTCGCGGATCGCTGCCGCGATATCCGCGATCCGGTCGGGATCGACCGTCTCGGGCGCCTCCCCCGCCAGACCGAGCAGGATAGCGGTATCGGTGGCGTGACCATGGCCGGTCAGCGCGAGCGAACCGAACAGCTCGCAGCGGACATGGGCGACCGGACCGATCGCCAGCGCCCGCTCGGCGAAGTCGCGCGCCGCGCGCATCGGGCCGACGGTGTGCGAGCTCGACGGGCCGATGCCGATGGTGAACAGGTCGCGGACGCTGATTGCCTGATCGGCGGGCAGGCAGACCGTCTTGGAGGGGCGGATCATCGGCGGGCCGGACTTTCCGAATCTCGGCAGGCCCGGCCTGCGCACGCAACATCGTACATGTTCATCGACACCCTCTGCCCGTCCGGTCGACGGCGGGCCTTCCTGTGCTGCTTCTAGCCGGCCGGCGTGCGCAGGTCACCCGTCGACCGGATGCGCCGGGCCGACGCCATGTGCGCCCCGTGGCGGGAACCGAAAAGTCGCTCATGCGTGTTGCAACCAGCAGGGGCCTCGTCCGTTAAGGTCCGTGACGCCGCCGTATCGAATCGGGTCGGCGAGCCTGGGGGGCCAGTTTTTTGAAGCCGTTGTCTTTCGTCGCTCTTCTCCTCGCCACCGCTGCGTCGACCCTCTCCCATGCGCAACCGGCGCAGACGCCGCTCGACGATAGCGCGTTCGAGGCCGCGCTGCCTCCGCTCGAAGACACCGCCGCTCCCGCCGCGACGGAAGAGAGTCCCCCGACCGCCACCGAACCCGCCGCACCCGCCCCTGAGCCCGAGCTCGAACAGCCCCTGCCCCCGCTCAGCGCCGCCCCGGTCGATCCGCCCGCCATCGCCGTAGCCGACGAGAAGCCGAAGGAACTGCCCTATGACGTGCGGATCGAGGGGCTGAAGGAGGTCGGGCTCGAAGACGAGTTCCGCGACCTGTCGGCGCTGCTGTCGGACGGACGCAAGGCGGAGAATGCGGCGCAGGTCGGCGCGCGCGCCGAGGAGGACGTGCTGCTGGCCGAGCGGCTGCTCCGCTCGCGCGGCTATTATGACGGGGTCGCGACCATATCGGTCGATACGCTGCCCAACAGCCGCAACCGGCTGACGGCGACGCTGACGGCCACGCCGGGAACGCGCTACATGTTCGGGCGGATCGCGGTGACAGGTGCCGCCGAGGAGCCGACGAAGCTTGCCGTCGACGCGCTCGACCTGAAGAGCGGCGCGCCGATCGTCGCCGCCGAAGTCGAGGCCGCCGAAGCGAACGTCTCGCTGCGCCTGCCCGAAAATGGCTATCGGTTCGTCAAGGTCGGGCAGCGCGACATCCTGCTCGACGAGCGCGACCACAGCGGCGATTACACGCTGCCGCTCGAGTCCGGCCCCAAGGCGCGTTTCGGCGGGATCCGGACCGCGGGTGATCCGGTGTTCGACGCCGGCCATATCGCCGTGATCCAGCGTTTCGACCGGGGCGACCTCTATGACAGCCGCCAGGTCGACGACCTGCGCCAGGCGCTGATCGCCACCAGCCTGCTCTCCACCGTCGCGATCGAACCGGTGCGGACCGGCACCGTCGCGGCGGACGGGACCGAGACGGTCGACCTGCTCGTCCGCCAGAGCAAAGGCCCCCGCCGACAGCTGGCGGCAAGTGCCGGCTATGGCACCGGCGAGGGGGTCAAGCTGACCGGCTCCTGGACCCACCGCAACCTGTTCCCGCCCGAAGGCGCGCTGACCGTCGAGGGTGTCGCCGGTACCCAGCAGCAGAGCCTGTCGACCGCCTTCCGCCGCTCCAATGCGGGGCAGCGCGACCGTGTGTTCGCACTCGGCGCCAGCGTCGCCCGTCAGGATTTCGAGGCCTATAATGCGCAGACCGTCAGCCTGACCGGCAGCCTGTCGCGCGCCAGCACCCCGATCTTCCAGAAGAAATGGACGTGGAGCATCGGCGGAGAACTGACCGCGTCGCGCGAAACCCGCTTCAACCCGGCCGATGGGGAGCGCCCGCGCAGCACCTATTTCATCGTCGCCGCCCCCGGCCAGCTCGGCTATGACGGATCGGACAGCCTGCTCGATCCGACGCGCGGTTTCCGGGTCACGGGGCGGCTGAGCCCCGAGGCGCAGAAGCGCAACAATGGCGGCTATGACGCCTATGCGCGGATGCTGCTCGAAGGCAGCGCTTATTATCCGGTGATGGAGTCTCTCGTGCTCGCCGGGCGCGCGCGGGTCGGGTCGATCGTCGGTGCGACGCGCGACACGATCGCGCCGTCGCGGCGCTATTATGCCGGCGGCGGCGGTTCGGTGCGCGGTTTCGGTTTCCAGCAGCTCGGCCCCAAGGACGCCAATGGCGATCCGGTCGGCGGGCGCAGCCTGACCGAGTTCGCGCTGGAGGCGCGCTACCGCTTCGGCGACTATGGCATCGTGCCCTTCTTCGACGCCGGCCGGGTGGGCCAGGGCTCCACGCCGTCGCTGTCGGGCATGCGCTACGGCGCCGGCATAGGCGGGCGCTATTATACCAATTTCGGGCCGATGCGGGTCGACATCGCCACCCCGATCAACCGCCGCAAGGGTGAATCGAAGATCGCGCTCTACATCTCGATCGGGCAGGCCTTCTGATGGCCGACACCGACACCCCCGCCGGCGCCGGTCGCCCCCGCTGGCAGCGCATCGCGCTGGGAATCGCCGCGACGATCGCAGGCCTGTTCCTGCTTGTGCTGCTCGGCATCGCCGCGCTCGATACCAGCGGCGGACGCCGCCTGCTCGCGAACCGGCTGGCCGGCTTCGAGACCGCCTCGGGACTGGGCCTGTCCGCCGACCGGATCGACGGGTCGATCTATGGCCGGATGATCCTCAAGGGCGTACGGGTCCGCGACGCGAAGGGCACCTTCCTCAGCGCCGACCGCATGGTCCTCGATTGGCGCCCCTTTGCCTATCTTCGTTCGAGCAAGGTCGATATTCGCGAACTCACCTCGCCCGAGGTCCGCTGGCTGCGGCTGCCAGAGCTGAAACCCATGCCCAGCGATCCGGATGCTCCGCTGCTGCCCGATATCGACGTGGCGCTCGGCCGGCTGGCGATCGACCGGCTGGTGGTGGCGCCGGCGATCACCGGCAAGGCGCATGTCGTGCGCCTGTCCGGCAAGGCGGACATCGCCGATGGCCGCGCCGTCCTGGCCGCCGATGCCGACGCCCTGACCGGCAAGGGTCTTGCGGGGGGCGACAGGCTCCGCCTCCGGCTCGATGCGGTACCCGCGTCCAACCGGCTGCAGATCGACGGACGGCTGCAGGCCCCGGCGGGCGGGCTGGTCGACGGCTTTGCCGGCCTCGGCAAGCCCCTGTCGGCGACCCTCGCCGGCAGCGGTGACTGGAACGCCTGGAACGGCACGCTTACCGCTGTCAGCGGAGCGGAACGGCTGGCCGACCTCGCCGTCACCGCCCGCTCCGGCCTGTTCGCGACCAAGGGAGATTTGCGACCGGGCACGATCTTCACCGGGCCGATTGCGGGGCTGACCTCGCCCCAGCTGACGGTCGACGCATCCGCGAAGCTTGCCGAACGCAGCGCCACGATCGATGCAAAGATCGCCTCGGACGCGCTGCGGGCGACGGCCACCGGCACGGTCGATCTCGCCAACAACCGCTTCACGGCGTTGCGCCTCAACGCAGCGCTGCTCAAGCCGCGTGCGATTGCGGAAAATCTGTCGGGCGACGATGTGTTTGCCGATGCCACCCTCGACGGTCCTTTCGCCACCCCGACCATCGCTTATGCGATCAAGGCCAGGCGCCTCGCCTTCGGCACGCTGGCGATCGACGGGCTCGCTGCCGAGGGCAAGGCGCAGGTCGATGCCGATCGCATCCGTATCCCGCTCCACGCCACCGCGCGCCGGGTGACCGGCCTGAACGCGGCGGTCGGCGGGCTGCTCGTCGACCTGAAGGCCGACGGCGACCTCGCCTGGTCGAACGGACGGCTGCTGTCGGACAATCTGCGGCTGCGCTCGAGCAGGCTCGACGCCACCGCGATCATCATCGCCGACCCGGCCAAGGGCATCTACACCGGCGCGCTCAAGGGGCGCGTCAACGACTATCAGGTCGACGGACTCGGCCGCATCGCGCTCGTGACCGACGCCGAGCTGGTGCCCGGCCGTGCGGGGGGCTTCGGCATCCGTGGCGGCTTCCGGATGACCACGCGGCGCATCGACAACGAGACGCTGCGCAATGCGCTCGGCGGGACGGCCGTCGCGACGGGCCAGTTCGGCTTCGACGGGCGCGTGGCGCGCCTGATCCGCTTCGCCGTGCGCTCGCCCGGATTTCAGCTGGGCAATGCGACCGGCAGCTATGACATCGAAAATGGCCGGATCGCGTTCCGCGCGTCGGGCCGGTCGCGGCAATATGGCCCGCTCTCGGTCGACGCCAGCGGCACGCTCGATCGCCCGCTGGTGCGGCTGCGCGCGGCAAAGCCGGGCATGGGCGTGGACCTGCGCGACATCGTCGCCGAGCTGCGCGGCGTGCCACAGGGCTATGCGGTCAAGGCTCGCGGCGCGAGCGCCTATGGGCCACTGACCGCCGACCTGCTGATCCGTCAGGGCCGGGGTCCGCTCGCGATCGACGTCAACAAGGCGACCTTCGCCGGCGTCGATTTCAAGGGGAGCCTCGTCCAGACGCGCTCGGGCCCGTTCGACGGTCGCCTGACTCTGGCAGGATCGGGTCTGTCGGGCGGCCTCCAGCTGTCCGCCGCCGGATCGGACCAGCGCATCCTTGCCAACATCGCCGCGTCCGCCGCCTGCATCCCCGGCGATGTCCCCATCCTCATCGGCCAGGGCAGCCTGAAGGGTGAGGTCGTGCTGCGGCCCAAGGGACCCGCCGCGCAGGGTCGCTTCGCGCTCGCCGACGTGCGGCAGGGCGATACGATCGTGAAGCGGGCGCAGGGCCGCATCGATTATCGCGACGGCGCGGGAACCGCCGCCATCGTGGCGCAAGGCCGCAGCGGCGCCGACTTCGACGTTGCCGCGCAGGCCCGGCTGGCGCCGGACCGGATCGTCGCCAATGCGAAGGGGCGCGTCGCCAACGTCGCCTTCCGCTTCGCCGAGCCGGTGCGGCTCGATCGCCAGGGCCGGGACTGGGTCCTGTCCCCCGCCCGGCTGGTGGTGCCGCAGGGCGAGGTTCGTCTGTCGGGCCGCTACGGGCGCGAAAGCCGACTGGAAGCGCGGCTCGCCAATTTCGACATCGGCATCGCCCGGGCCTTCATGCCGGGGCTCGGCCTCGGTGGTCGCGCCAGCGGCACGCTCGATTATGCGAGCCTGCCAGGGCAGGCGACGCCGACCGTCAATGCGCGGCTCGATATCGCGCGCTTCACCCGGACCTCGGCCTATGTCGTGTCCGAGCCGGTCGACCTCGCCCTGCTCGCGAAACTCGATACCGCGGGCGGCGACATGCGCGGGATCGTCCGCCGCGGCGGTGCGATCGTCGGGCGCTTCATCACGCGGCTCGCGCCGCTGGGCGCGGGCGCGACGCTGCAGGAACGGCTGATGCAGGCGCCGCTGTCGGGCGGCATCCGCTATAACGGCCCCGCCGACGTGCCGTGGACGCTGACCGGCATTGCCGGGCAGGACGTGAGCGGACCGATCGCGATCGCGGCCGATTTCGGCGGACGGCTCGACAACCCCACCCTCACCGGCATCGCCCGCGCGAAGACGCTGCGCTACGAGAATAGCAGCTATGGCACGGTGATCTCGAACATCGCCCTCGACGGCCGCTTCACCCAGTCGGAGTTCCAGCTCAACAGCTTCACCGGTCGCGCCGGCGAGGGCACGGTCAGCGCCTCCGGACGGATCGGCCTGGCC
>NZ_JAGMXV010000444.1 GCF_018006725.1 Rhizorhabdus sp. | reverse complement strand
CGTACCCATCCGGTGAAGGCCGCGGATCAGCTATGATTGTTCGGCAATGAGGTTGATGAGGCATTCGATGCCGTCAGGCGTGAAGGCCATGGCGCCGCCGTCATAATCGGGCCCGAACACCCAGATCAGCCCGTCTTCGGGTTCCATTTCCGCGGCGATGTCGAAGAGCCACTCTTCGTCTCTGCCGAGCTCCCGCGCGACGAGCGCCAGGGTTTTGACGCTATCGACTTTGTTCACGTCCATCAGGCGGCGATCGCGGCGGGCTTGCTTTGCCAGTTCCAGGGGAGGAGCTCATCGAGCCGGCTGACGGGATGGCTGGCAATGCGGTCGAGCACATCGGCGAGCCAGGCCTGCGGATCGATATCGTTCAGCCGCGCGGTCTGGATCAGCGTGTAGAGGATGGCGGCGCGCTGACCGCCGCGATCGGATCCGCAGAACAGCCAGGCCTTGCGACCGAGCGGCACGCAGCGCAGCGCCCGTTCTGCCGCGTTGTTGGTCAGGCAGACGCGCCCGTCATCGAGGAAGCGGCTGAACGCGGCCCGGCGCCGGAGCATGTAGTTGATCGCCTTGGCAAGGTCGTGGTTGCGCGACAGCTTCCCGAGCTGTTCGGTGAGCCAGGCGTGGAGCTCGGCTAGCAACGACGCGCTCTGCTCCTGACGGAGGGCGAGGCGCTCGGCGGCGCTGCTGCCGTTCACGGCGCGCTCGATATCGAACAAGGCATCGATCCGCTGCACGGCCTCGAGTGCGATCGGATAGATGACACCCGAGCGCTCGCCGCGGCTCTTCTTGCGTGCCGCGCCCTCGACGTCGGCGAGCTCGAAGAACTTGCGCCGTGCGTGAGCGAAACAGCCCGCCTCGAAGATGGGTCCGGGCATACGCCCTTCACGGTAGAGCTCGCCGTAGCCACCATAGGCGTCGGCCTGCAATATCCCCGACCAGGATGCGAGATGGGCTTGCGGATGTTCGCCGCGCCGGTCGCGCGAGTAGTGGAACAGCGCCGCAGGCGGATCGGCACCTGCGAACGGCTTGTCGTCGCGCACATAGACCCACAGCCTCGCGGTATCGGTCTTGCCCTTCGCGAGGACCGGCACGGTTGTATCGTCGCCGTGCAATCGCTCGGCGGCGAGGACATGGGCCTCGATCAGGCGATAGATCGGTAGCAGCGCATGGGCACCGCCGCCGACCTGATCGCCGAGCGTCGATGTGCTGAGCGGCACACCCTCACGGGCGAACCGCTCGGCCTGGCGGTTGAGCGGTTGGTGTTGCCCGTACTTCTCGAACAGCAGCATCGCGAGGAAGCTCGGCCCGGCCCAGCCGCGAGGGAGCACATGAAAGGGCGCCGGTGGCTGGGTGATCTTCTCGCAATCGCGGCAAGAAAACTTCTCGCGCACCGTCTGGGTGACCTTCCACGAACGCGGGATCACCTCGAGCGTCTCGGTGATGTCTTCGCCGAGCTTGGCAAGGCGGCTGCTGCCGCATGCCGGGCAGGAACAGGGGGCGGGCACGACGATGCGCTCGCGCGGCAGGTGATCGGGGAACGGCTTGCGGCTCGGGCGCTTGCGCTCGAACGCGGTGACGGACAGGGCCTTTGCGGCGGCGGCCTCGGTGACGAGTTCATCCTCGCTGGCATCGGCCTCGAGATCTTCGAGCTGTAGCTCCATCTGCGCCAGGAGACGCTTGCTGCGTTCTGCGCTGGCGCCGTAGGCCTCGCGCTTCAGCTTGGCGATCTGCAGCTTGAGATGGGCGATCATCGCCTCGGTGGCGCTCTCGCGGGCCTTTGCGTTGGCGAGCCGCGCTTCGGCCTCGTCGGCTCTGCGGGTCGCCGCGTTCAGCAGCGCCTTGAGCGCTGCGACGTCGTCCAGAGTGGGCGAAACGGCGGCTTCCATGCCCATGAATGAATCACCATCGGCCCCACCAATCAAGCCCAAAATGCATCATACCGGGCGCTATCCCGCGCTTTGTGGCCGCCAGCTATACTGCGGGTTACGCCAGTCGATCCCGTCGAGCAGACAGGCCAGTTGCGCACTCGTCAGCGACACGATCCCGTCCTTCGCCGACGGCCAGATAAAGCGCCCCTTCTCGAGCCGCTTGGCGTAAAGCGACATGCCGATACCGTCATGCCAGATGATCTTGGTCAGCGATCCGGCACGCCCCCGAAAGACGAAGAGATCGCCGCCGAAAGGATCGCGCCCCAGGGCCTGCTGGACGAGCAGCGCGAGCCCCTGCATGCCCTTGCGCATATCCGTATGACCCATCGCTATCCACACCCGTGCGCCGGGCGGGATCATCGCAGCGCCTTCAAGGCCGCGGCTGCCAACACCGGCGATGCCGAGGCCGCGATGCTGACCCGGCCGACGCCCGGAAGCTCGATCAGGATCGCGACGCCCGGCACGGACGAAGGCGACTGCAGCTCGTCGGCCACCATCGCCTCGGCGAATACGGGGCCTGGCAATGCCGCGCGAAACTTGCGCCGCCATGCATAGATCAGGCTGGTGGAAACATCATATCGGCGGCTAACCTCGGCAACGCAGGAACCCGGCGCAAACGCCTCGTTCAGGATCTGAAGCCGCTCATCCTCACTCCACCGCCGACGCCGCTCGGGGCCGCTAAACAGCGTTACCTGGCTCATATCCGTCCTTAAGCTCGCTCACACGAGCACGCTTATGAGCGCGCGAAACCGCGACGAACAAGGCGGCTCTCACCGGGCGGATACTC
>NZ_JAGMXV010000443.1 GCF_018006725.1 Rhizorhabdus sp. | reverse complement strand
CATCAGGCCGCCGAGCACGATGATGACCAGGCCACCGGGTAGGCCGAACGGCAGGCGCACGCGACCGACCCACGAGATCAGCACGATCATGAAGCAGATCAGCCCGATCCAGGCGGTGTCGAAGATCAGGAAGGCCGGGCGCATCGAGATAAAGGCGATGGAGACGCCGGCCAAGGTGCCGAGCATCGCGGCGCGCGGCGTGTATTTGCGGATCGCCGGGCCGACCAGGATGCCGCACAGCGTGATGCCGCCGACGATCATCGCCCAGATCAGACCGAGCTTCCAACCGAGGATGGCATCGTTGGTCGCGATATAGGTCGGCAGCATCACCACGAAGGTGACGATGAACATCTGCGGCACGCTCGGCCCGTAGGGCAAGGCCGCGACGTCGTTGCGGCCGTCAGCCACGCCGCGCCGGTAGGCGAGCCAGGCGTAGTAGAGATTGCCGATCGGCAACGCAATGCCGAGGGCCGGCAGGATGCGCCCAAAGACGATGTCGTTCGGTAGTTTTGCAACGCCGAGACAGAGGGAGGAAAGAACCAGGACGTTCAGAAGGACGTTGGTGAACAACCCGAAAAAGGCATTCATGTCCCCGCTCGTCCAAAGCTTGGGGCGGGTTCTAGAGACTGCGGCGTCCATGCCGTTTCTCCTTGTTGTCGACGCAGGAATGAGACCGTGCCAACAAATGCATGATGGTGATCTCGACGTTGTCGAGGCCGCTGGAGATGTTCTGGCGTAGCGCCTGGGCGGCCCCGGTCTCATCGCCGGCGGCGATGCGATCAAGAATGGCGGTGTGTTCGTCGCCGGTCGATTGCGCACGGGCGGTGTGCGAGAAATCGAACGCGCGGAACGCATGGAGGCGCTCGTTGATGCGCCGGATCTGCTCCATCATCAGCTGGTTGCCATGGGCCGCGACGAGGTCGGCATGGAAAGCCTCGTCGAGACTGGCAAGGGTCTGCCGGGAGAGGTCCTCGAGCTTTTCGGGGTTCGCCCACTGGTCGCGCAACCGCGCTTCGACATCCTTCGGCAAGCCGTTTCGGGCGAGCCCCCGCACCGCCTGAACCTCGATGGCGAAGCGGAACTCGTAGAGATCCTCGACGTCGGCCAGCAACAGCTGGCGCACGCGGTAGCTTTGATGCGGATCGCGCTCCAGCAAGCCTTCGGCAGCGAGTTCGGTCAGGGCCTGGCGGATCGGCGAGCGGCTGACGCCGAACTCGGCGCACAGGCTCTCCTCGGTCAGCTGATGGCGCGGCGGGTAGGACCAGTCGAGCAGCCGGCGGCGCAGCGTCAGAACGATCTGTTTAACAGCCGAGGTACGCGCCACAGACCCCTCCTCGACAAAACGGCATCAGCCTCACCCCCTAATTGATGGATACTCTATTGTATTATTCTATTGTATACAATGCAGGGAGACGAAAAATATCTATGCAGCACGCGACGGGGGCTTGCCGACGAAGGACGGCAAAACGCAACCGACGCTCAACAGGCTGGAATCATTGGTAAATAGTCGAACGAGGCGCCCGCGCGATGGCGCGAGCTACCTCCTTCTCCTCTCCCCGCTTCGACTATGGGGAGGAGGAGAATTGCCCAAGGCCTCAGCCTCAGGCGCCTTTGAGAGAAAAATGTGCGGACGGCCGCTTAGCGTTTCTTCTTCCGGGCGGCCTTCTTCTTGGCCTTGGGCGCGGCTTTGCGCTTGGCGGCGGGCCGTGGTGCCGCAGCGCGGCGGGCGGGCGCGCTTTCAAGCTCGACGATCACCTCGATCTCGACTGGAATGCCGCGCGGTAGCGAGGCCATGCCAACCGCCGATCGGGCATGGCGGCCGCGCTCGCCGAACACCGTGACGAAGAGGTCGGAGCAGCCGTTGATCACTTCGGGCTGCTGGCCGAATTCGGGTACGGCATTGACCATGCCCAGCACCTTGACCACGCGCTTCACCTTGTCGAGGTCGCCCAGCTCGGCCTTGAGCGCGGCCAGGATGCTGATGCCGACCGAGCGTGCGTGCTCATAGCCCTCCTCGACCGTGAAGTCGCGGCCGACCTTGCCGACCGGCAGCGGATGGCCCGGCAAGCCCGGGCCCTTGCCCGCCAAATACAGCAGGTTGCCGGTACGCACGGCGTTCACGTAGCTGCCCATCGGCGTCGTCGCCTTGGGCAGATCGATGCCGAGTTCCTTGAGCTTCTTTTCGACCTTCATGGCTCCCCCTTCAGAGCGCCTTCACCCGGTCGAGGAAGGCGCGAATCAATTCGATTGATTTCACACCCCGGCTCACTTCGATACCAGAGGAAACGTCTACGGTCGGCGCGCCCGTGACGCGCACCGCTTCGGCGACATTGTCCGCCGTGAGACCACCGGCGAGCATCCAGGGCAGCGGCACGCTGCGGCCCGTCAGGATCGTCCAGTCGAAAGCCTTGGCATTGCCGCCGGGCAGAGCACCGCCGGCCACATCGAACATCAGCCGGTCGGCGACACCGGCATAGAGGGCGATGTCGCGCTCGACATCCTCGGGCCCCGCCACCTTGATCACCTTCATCACCGGCTTGCCGGTGCGCGCCTTGAGGGCCGCCACGCGCTCCGGCGTCTCCGAGCCGTGGAGCTGCAGCAGATCGATGGCGCCGGTCGCCAGCCGTTCGTCGATCAGCGCGTCGTCGGGATCGACGAACAGGCCGACCCTGCCGACATGCGCCGGCACCCGTGCCCCCAGCGCCCGCAGACGATCGAGCG